>JAFTKY010000015.1 GCA_017453005.1 Clostridia bacterium
GACCGAGACGCTGAGAGAGAGACTTTGCGAGGGCGGTATAGAATGTCACCGCTCCACGCTCTATGAGGACATAAAGCTTCTTAATGAAAACGGGTATGAGATACTTACGCGCAGAGGCCGCAGTAACCAGTATTACGTTATGGACCGCAGCTTTTCAAATCCCGAGGTTCATATACTGATGGATGCGGTGCAGTCCGCGAGCTTTATAACCGAGAAAAAAACCGCCGAGCTCGTGGATAAGATATCCGAGCTTGCGGGAAGTCAGAAGGGCTTGGTTATGAAGAAGAATATAGTTCAGTTCAACACGGCAAAAAGTGCTAATGAGAGAATATACTATTCCGTCAGCGAGATCGCCACTGCGATAAACAACCGTCAAAAAATCATTTTCCTTTATTTTGACTATGATATCAATCACAAGCGCGTCTATCGACGCGATGGGCATCATTACGTTGTGAGCCCGTTTGCAACGGTATTTTCAGACGGACATTATTATCTTATCGTATATGACAACCGATACAACAGACTGTCCCATTACCGAATTGACCGTATGGATAAGGTGCAAATGATAAATGAGAACGCCGATATGCCTCCCGACGGGCTTGCATTTGACGTAGTAGGTCACAAAAAGCAGCTGTTCGGTATGTTCTCGGGAGAGAGCACGCCCGTCACCATTGAGATGGACAAAAAACTGCTTGACGTTGTGTTTGACCTTTTCGGAGAAAAGACGCGGATCATTTCAAGCGGAGACAAAAAAGCAAGATTTACGGTAGACGTTCAGATAAGCGACCTTTTCTTTGGATGGTGCTGCTCGTTCGGTGATAAGCTGAGAATAATCGGCCCTGACAATATTATCGAGCAGTTCAAGGAGTACACGGAAAAAATTAAAAATCTATATATTTAAAGACAAACAGCGCCTAGCCGCGCAGGAAGGAGAACAAAATGTACGTAATCGTTGACATGGAGTGGGAAACAAATAAACAGGGAATGATAAGCCCCACGCAGCTGTCAGCGGCGCGTGTGGACGAGGACTGGAACGTCATTATTAAATTCAATACTCTTATAAGACCAAAGGACCCGTCCTTTTATAACTGGGAGAGCGCAGCATACACGGGCGCACGCCCCGAGAACTTTTTGTTCGCAAGATCCTGCCACACAGCCTTTGATAGCTTTCATAAATGGCTTGGCGACGGAGACGATATTTTGTGCTGGTGGACACAGCCCTCAAGGGAAATATACGAAAAAATGTGCAAGGTCATCCTCAAGGAGGAGACGACCCGCCCGTACGTTATACTCGATACTTATATGCGTGGATTTCTGGAGCACGGCAGCTGTATCAGGGGAAGCGCGCATAAGCTCGCCAAAGCCAGAGACATTGACGTTCCGTTACCTCAGCACGATTCACGAAATGACGTAGAAGCAATACGGTGCTTGCTCCGAGGAGTTGGCTTTCCGCAGGCGCTTCTGTCAGAGCCGCCCGTAAAGCCGCAGCCCGTATATAATCATGAAAACAACGGCACGCTGCCGTATATATATGACGCAACAAACGGATTTTTACATAAAAACGGATGTCAGCTAATTCCCGACGGTGTTGACACCCTGGCGTTTGGAGTTATATCAAAGCCCCTTCAGAAAAGATACAGACCGTGTAGCTGCGTTGCCGAAGAATACAGAAGCGCAAGGCGTGAAAAGGTCATAAGGGAGATAAACAGCACGGACTACATTTATATGTATACGGAAAGCTCCAAGGTCTTTCACAGATACGATTGCGGTCTTTTACATAACGCATGGCACGTGCTGGGTACGGTCAAATACAGCACCGCCATCGGCAAGGGAATGCGCCCGTGCAAGGTCTGTAATCCCGTTCCCGAGGACAGATACGATAGCAAAAAGGTGCAATCCCCCCGTCCAAAGCGCCAAAAGTATGATTTCACAAAGCGAGAGCGGAAAAAGACTAAAAGAGAGCAGCTGCAAAGTCAAGGCTTTACAAGCGCTGAAATAACGGCGGTATTGAGGCTTGAGCAATCCAAGAAGGAGCGCTTTGAGAACATCGGAAAACAGGATATGACGGAGCAACAAACAAGGGATATGTATACGCTTACTCAACCGAGGCTTGCATTTTTTGCGTCCAAGGGATACAGCACCTTTCATCAGCGGAATTGCTCACGGCTCGTTGGCAGAAGCAATATCCGTGGCTTCGAGACGTTTTCCCAGGCGAGCAGAGCGGGATATACGCCGTGTAAGCTGTGCAAGCCCACTAAAAAGCAAAACCTTCTTGTATCCATTCCCATTGAGAGCAAGGAGCGAGCCGACGAGAGCGTGGAGGATCTTGTCTTATTGTGCAAGCAATACGGCTATGAAAATACCGTGAACGGTGACTTTTTTGAGCTGACAACTCCCGTTGGACGGTGGAGGATAGATACAGCCTCCCGTCCCGTGACCGTTGAGCACGTAAATCTTGCGCACAATCCCAAATCAAGGTCATATCATCAGCAGCATCGCATATTTTTATCAATGACGGACGCGCTGCTTTATATTCACAGACACGACAAAAATCTGCAACGCAGCGAGCAGAAGTGATAGAGTGACTTGCTCTTCTTGACAAGCGGTTTTTGTTGTGATACCATAATGATTACAGTAGTATTTATTTGAGGAGGTTGAAGAATGGACAAAACGGCAGTGATAATGATAGGACTTCAGGGTAGCGGAAAAAGCACGTTTTACAATACGCATCTGTCCGAGAGCTTTATTCGCGTAAATCTTGACACGCTGAAAACGAGACACCGTGAGAAGACGCTCATTGAACAATGCCTCGCGGAGGGTAAAAGCTACGCTGTGGATAACACGAACCCCACAAAGCTTGACAGAGAGAAATATATTGTCCCTGCAAAGCAGGCGGGATACCGCGTGATAGGATACTTTATGGAATCCAAGATAAAGGATTGCATAAAGCGAAACGCTGAGCGGCAGGGCAGCGCGAGAGTGCCCGATAAGGCGATAGCAGCAACCTCAAACAAAATGGAAATGCCGTCATACGCCGAGGGCTTTGACGAATTGTATTTTGTAAAAAATGACGGCGTATCAATGACGGTAGAAGCATGGAGGTAAAAAATGAAATTTGATGATCTTGATGTAAAAATGAGGGCGTACGAGCAGTCCATCGACCAGCACGTGCTGTCGGATATGTATCTCGTTGCCAGACTTGACGGACGCAGCTTTTCGCGTCTTACCAAGGAAATATGCGATTTTGAAGCACCCTTTGACGAAAGATTCCGCGATATGATGATAAATACCGTCAAGGCACTTATGGACTGCGGCTTCAGAGTGGTCTACGGATTTACTGAGAGTGACGAGATATCCTTGCTGTTTCACACGGACGAGGATACGTTTGGCAGAAAGGTGCGTAAATTCAACTCAATTTTAGCGGGAACGGCGAGTGCGGCGTTTTCGCTTCAGCTTGGACAGGTAGCCGCGCTTGATTGCAGACTGATCCCCCTTCCGAATCTTGAAAGAGTGCAGGATTATTTCCTCTGGAGGCAGGAGGACGCGCACAGAAACGCGCTCAACTCTCATTGCTACTGGATGCTCCGCAAGGAGGGAATGGGCGTGACCGAGGCAACCGAAATGCTTGAGGGAAAAAGCGTGGCATATAAAAACGAGCTGCTTTTTTCACGCGGGATCAACTTTGACAAGCTCCCCTCGTGGCAAAAGCGTGGAGTTGGTGTCTTCTGGGACAATGTGGAAAAAATCGGCTATAATCCCATAACGAACTGTGAGGTCAAGGCTGTAAGAAGAGCCTTGAGCGTAAATTACGAGCTTCCGCTTGGGGAGGAATATGCAAGGTACGTAATATCGTTTTTGAAGGATTGACCAAACGCGATATACAGAAAGGAGAAGATTGTGTCATCATACAGTGAGCTGATAAAGAATTTTGAAAAAATTCGGGCGTATATGCGCGAGTTTTATCTCTACGGCTTCAAGAGCCGCGAAGATTACAGCAAAAAGAGTGCCCGTTCCTATGATGACGAGCGTCGGAGAATGGAAAGCTGGCTTGGAGACCACATGAGCTTTGTCAGAACGCCTGAGGGCAAAAATATGTTCATTTCCATCGACAGCCGAAGCATTCGCCACAATCCCTTTTATAATGCCTGGAAGGCAAAAAGCTTTACCGACGGTGACGTGACCCTGCATTTTATTCTGTTTGATATTCTGCACGAGCCCTCGGTAAAGAGAACGGTCACGGAGCTGCTCCGGGAGATTGACGAAAAATATCTTGCCGACTTTGAGAGCCCTATGATGTTTGACGAGTCGACTATTCGCAAAAAGCTGAAGGAATACTGTGATGCGGGCATTGTCAAGATGGAAAAGGTAGGCAGAAAGGCGTACTATCACAGAGCCGAGGGGACGGATATATCCGAGCTTACCGACGTATTGCATTTCTTTTCCGAGGCCGCGCCCTGCGGCGTTATAGGCTCGTACATACTCGACAAGGCAGAGACGGATTCGGATACCTTTGTCTTCAAGCACCATTACATAACGGGAGCCATTGACAGCGGCGTCCTCGCGACCATCTTTGCCGCTATGCGGGAAAAGAGGATAGTCAGCGTGTCAAATCTGAGCCGTCGGAGGGATATGCCGAGAAGAAACCGCATCATTCCTCTGCGCGTGCTTATCAGCGTGCAAAACGGCAGACAACACCTTCTTGCATATTACCCCGAGTTCAATTCGTTCCAATCCTATCGCATAGATTATCTGTCAAACGTCAAGCTTGAGGAGGTTACGCCCCGCTTTGACGAGCTTCGCGCACAGATAGACGCGATGCAGGGAAAAATGTGGGGCGTCAGCACCAAGCGCAACCGCTGGGGCGTGGAAAAGCTTGAGCACGTTGATTTTACCGTCAAGGTGGACGACGACGAGGATTATATTCTTCGCAGGCTTGAAAGGGAAAAGAGAATAGGCAGAGTTGACAGACTGGACGCACACACCTATCGCTTTTCGGCGGAGGTTTACGATATAAGCGAGATGATACCGTGGATACGTACGTTTATCTGCCGTATTACGGAGATGAATTTCACAAGTCCCGCACTTGAAAAGCAATTCAAAGCAGACCTTGATGCAATGTATAAGATGTACGGTATCGGAGAGGAGGGTGAAAATGATATTCAGTGAGCTTTATTCTGCGTATTATAACGCGATAGCGTCAATTATATCAAAAATCATTGACGGCGAGCATTCCGAGAAGGAGCTTCAGAGAATAGTCTCCGAGCGCGCCTTTGGCGAGAGTGTGCTGACTATTATGCCGTCCTTCAAAAGCGAAAAGTGGCAGCTTGTTCACCCCGATATGACTACACCCATCACTCACAAGCCCACAATGCCGCTCACCAACCTTCAAAAGCAATGGCTGAAGGCAATTTCACTTGATCCGAGAATAAAGCTTTTCGGCGTTGATTTTTTGGGTCTGGAGGATATTGAGCCGCTGTTTACCCCCGCGGATTACCACGTGTACGATAAATACGGCGACGGCGATGACTTTGAGGATGATGAGTACGTAAGACAGTTTCGCGTAATTTCAGAGGCGATACGTCAGGGCACGCAGATAAAATTTGAAATGGTCAACCGAAACGGCAAGACCATGTATATCAGATGCCACCCGTTAAGGCTTGAATATTCTGAAAAGGACGACAAATTCAGACTTATCACTGCGGGCTGGCACTCGGTGTCCACGGTGAACCTATCAAAAATCAAGAACTGCGTTCACTATGCGGGACAGAAACCTCTGGACAACTATGAATGGGACAAAAAGCAGGATATACTGACCGTCAGGGTGCGCGACGAGCGAAATGCGCTGGAGAGAGTGATGCTTCATTTCGCCCATTTTGAAAAGCAAGCCGAGAGACTTGATAAAAGCACGTATCTTGTACGGATCAAATACGATCACAGCGACGAGCCCGAAATGGTAATAAGGATACTTTCCTTTGGACCGCTGGTTGAGGTCATAGGCTCGGAATCCTTCAAAAGAGCAGTCATTGAAAAGCTAAAAAAACAAAAAGCCTGCAATCTCAGGTAAGTAAGATGCCTCCTCACAAAAGGGGGGCATCATTTTTATCCCGTAAAACGGTATAAATTGAGGCATGATTTGTCAATAATTTTAAGTTCGCAGCTTTTTTTCCGTGAAAAACGGGGAAAATAGTGGTAAAATGAGCTCATGAAAGGCGCAGACAGCAAAAGAAATAGACAAAGGAGTCAGATTTCTTTGGTCATCGGGTTCATAGCCCGCCATTGCGCCTTGATAAAAGATGCCGACAGCAACCGATACGGTATCATTAGCCCCATAGGAGCAACTGCTCTTTGTAAGCAGTCACGGACGGAGTGAAAGGCTCCGTATGATAAAACGGCATCTTGTAACCCCAAAGACGCGCACAGCCCCACAGCCCGCAGAAGCCTTCTAAGCTTCATTGCACCGCGCTCGCGCGGATAGGATGCGTCTTGATGCGCGACGTATACCTCTAACGGCAACCGTAGCCTATTGAGAGGTGACGGACTAAAGATACGAACAGCAATCAAAAAACCGCTACATTTTTAATGATATGAGCGAAGGCTTCGGACCCTGTCGGTAAGCAGGTGCTCTTGAGCCGAGGTGCTTTGATGATGCTTGCGAGAGCAATCAGGTGATCGTATCTTGTGATTTAGCCGTTGTTGTTATTGCGGAGCCGCCGCTACGCCTTGAGTGCAAGCGCGTCCGCCGACAAAACGGCTGCAAAAGGCACGCACAGCAACCGTTAAAAGTAGCGCTTTTTTTGATGATGAAGAAAAACGTGCCTTGTTTTTGAGCTTAACGGTTAACAGTTGACATCCACTTGTACAGATGCCGATTAACTTGCCGATAAGATAAATGAAAGACGCAGGCAGCAAACGCCAAACTACGAATGCCGATGCAACGGTTTCGTTCCGTTCTCGGAGGTAAAGCACCGGAACGCGTCTTGAAGATGTCTCCGCGCCAGCCGGCGATTGTGAACATTGTGAGCAAAGCGCGGAGATTCCAACCGAACCCAAAATGCCGAAGCAATGGTTTATTCCATTCCCGGAGATAAAGCACCGGAACGGCATTTTTAAGACGAAAATGGCAAACAATGAAAACTCATAAAAGCTCGTTGGTTGGGAGATACGTCCAAAATCCTGTCATTTATCGTCGGCTCTCCCAGAGACACGTACAGCAATTTGTCTTTTCCTATTTTTTTATTATGTACGACCGATTTTTAAAATCAATTAGGAGTGTCTTGTCTTAACGGAGAGTGAAATGAAATAAAGATGCAAACAGCAATTTAACTCTCATTGGTTCAGCTGATGAACACTTGCTTTCGGGGCAAGGGGCGGCGGAGTGAAAGCCTCCGTATGAGTTAAGATGCATCTTGTGAAAGGCGCAGACAGCAAGCATCTGCTTACGGGACGGGCGGAGAGATCCGCTGCGGACTGACGAAAAATGCGCCTTGAATACGGAGGGCTGCTCTGTGGAAGAGCAAGGTATATCCTGGGGCGGTTCAAATCCTGCCGCCCTCCACACATTAAAGGCAAGTACAGCAAATCGCGCCTCCGAGTCGCGTCTCATAAAATAAAACGCAGCCGTCGGCATTACGGCAGCTTGCCTTGTTATATGCCTCTGTAGCTCAGTTGGTAGAGCGAGGGACTGAAAATCCCTGCGTCGCAGGTTCGACCCCTGCCGGAGGCACCAAAAGGCAATTTCTGCAATAAAATGCAACATCGAGCACCGACTCACTAAACCGAAGCCGCGAGGCACCGCGGCTGATTGCCTTGTACCGATTTGAAAAATTATCACGAAAAGGAGTGAGCTTTATGTTAGAATATTTGAAGAAAGAGGCAAACAGCACCGTAACCGAGAACGGTGCGTCCACCCTCGCTACTACGGGATCTGACTGTCTTGATCTGTTTGCAACCGTTGGTGCATTGCGCCATGCGGATGACGGTGAGATAATAACGCGCTTTATCCGCGCATACAGTGAAAACAAGGACGTTGCAGTAAAACTCCTGTTTTTCGCAAGAGATATCCGCGGAGGTCTTGGCGAACGCCGTGTATTCAGAGTTATACTCAAGTGGCTTGCCTGCAACGAGCCCGCATCCGTGCGTAAAAATCTTACGTACGTTTCCGAGTACGGACGCTACGATGACCTTCTTTGCCTTATGGGAACCCCCTGCGAGAAGGATATGCTTGATCTTCTGAAGGCACAGCTTGACCGCGACCTTGCCGCCCTCAAGAGTGGGGAAGAGGTCTCACTGCTTGCGAAGTGGCTGCCCTCTGTTAACGCGTCAAGCAAGGACACCGTCGCGTGCGCCAAGAAAATTGCAAGACATCTCGGAATGGACGATGCAAGCTACCGCAAGGCGCTTGTTTCTCTCCGTGCGCATATCCGTATTATTGAGAACAATCTCAGAGAGAAGGATTATTCCTTCGACTATTCCAAACAGCCCTCAAGGGCAATGTATAAATACCGCAAGGCGTTTATACGAAATGATGCCGAAAGATACGGCAGCTTTATCCGCAAGGTGTCCTCCGGTGAGATAAGACTCCACGCCGACACGCTCGCCCCCTATGAGCTTGTTGAGCCTTATATAAATACCGGCTGGTATACTGACGGATCGTTTTTGCGCGAGATCAGTGAGGACGAAAAATGCGCGCTTAACGCGACCTGGGCGTCCTTGCCTGATTTTGGCAGCGGGGAAAATGCAATCGCGGTGATAGATACCTCCGGTTCAATGTATTGGGATGCA
>JAFTKY010000016.1 GCA_017453005.1 Clostridia bacterium
AAGGGCGAGGAGGCAGCTCCTGCAGCAGCAGAAGAGGCACCCGCAACCGAAGAGGCTCCTGCAGAGGCACCCGCAGCAGAGGAAGTTCCCGCTGCAGAATAATTGGCACAGTCCAATTAAACACTCGGCTTGAGTTACAAGCCAACCTAAACATGAAAAACATAAGCGCGTGATATCACGCAAAACAAAAAAAATCAAATATCCATTTCAGGAGGTATATCACAATGGCATCCGAAAAGATCACAAATATTCTTGAAGAAATCAAGACACTTACAATCCTCGAGCTCGCTGACCTCGTAAAGGCAGTTGAGGAGGAATTCGGCGTATCCGCAGCAGCTCCCGTAGGCGTAGTTGCAGTAGCAGGCGCAGCAGCTCCCGCAGCTGAAGAGAAGACAGAGTTCGACGTAATCCTCACAGGATTTGGCGACAAGAAGCTCAACGTTATCAAGGCTATCCGTGAGATCACCGGTCTCGGACTTAAGGAAGCTAAGGACATGGTTGAGGGTTGTCCTAAGGCTGTTAAGGAAGGCGTTTCTAAGGAAGACGCTGAAAAGGTTAAGGCTGACCTTGAGGCAGCTGGCGCTACTGTAGAAATTAAGTAATTTTTACCGCAAGCTAACTTTTCAAAAAACAAATAGCTGTCTGTTAATTTGGATAATTACAGAACAAGCCGAAGGAATTGTGAAATTCCCTCGGCTTGTTCTTATTTTGCTGTGATTTACTTTTTAAAAACCGGATTTTCCGCTTTAACCGCGGCAGAAATACGTTTACCGAGACGTTTAAAATCCTCTTTGATACCGCCTGCCTTGATATGCTTGAAATAAGCTGAGACGTCGCCTCCAAATCTTTTGCCGTCAAAGATCATGCAAAGACCAAAGGCAATAGGCGTTACGAGCACGAATACGGGGCATAT
This sequence comes from Clostridia bacterium, assembly GCA_017453005.1. Classification (GTDB taxonomy): domain Bacteria; phylum Bacillota; class Clostridia; order Oscillospirales; family CAG-272; genus SVTX01. The sequence goes on from JAFTKY010000016.1 coordinate 914, forward strand.
AAGCCAGAACCAGGGCCAATATTTCAGGTCACCGACCGCATATCCGTAGCCCTCGCACGCAACGGGCAGGGTTTTAAAGAATTTCGGACAGAATATGTCAAACACAGCACCAATGGGGTCCATTGAGCCATCTTGATTAAGCGGTCCCCAGATATACGACGTATTTTTGTAATTGGGTATGATATTTCCATTTCTCAATGGAATAAATCCAAGCTCGCTCTGGAATATCTGATTAAGAATAATGAACAGCATCAGCAGCAAAACGCCAACGGGCGCTACCCATATACGCTTATAAGAGAGCTTGTGTCTCTTCAAAAGCACCATAAGAAGCGGAACTGCACCTACCATCCAATGATGGTAATAAAATCTCAATATATCCCAGAATTCAGCCATCTGAGTTGCCGCGTCCCCCTTTGCAATAGGCTCTTGGGGATAGAAAAGCACTATAAGAGAGCTGATTACGCCGATATAGAACATATAGTCCTTCAGATACTTGTTTTTTGTCAGGAAAAAGAACGGGAAAAGCGCTATATTTGCGCCGCAGATATTAACGAACCACGAGTCACGCCAGCCACGGTTTGTGATTACCAGTTTTCCGTTTACAATTTCTCCGTACGGAGCGATAAACACCTTCAAAAAATGAAGAACCAATCCTACAATTAAAAGCGAAAACAGAACCGCGTTCTGTGTAAACGGCTTGGCGCGGCGAAGCGCAAAATAAAGCCCAACTGTCGCACCTATCTGAATAAACATCCAAAAAAAGTACCAAAAATTAAACATTTCAATAACCATAAGAAGCTCCTAAGTAATGTCCGATATATCAGGTCGGCTTTCCGACCCGACATAATTTTACCATATTTCGTATAATATCTCAATGGCTTTGAGGACGGTTTAAGAATTTTTAATAAACTCAAAAAAGCAGACCCGACGTCTCACGTCAGGTCTGCTTTTCTATTATTTTTTATGCAAATAATCCAATTATCAGGTCATAAAGCGGCACGAGTGCTATCGGCAGGAATATTGCAGGCAGGAAATTCGTCGTGCGAAGCTTTGCGTCACATACGATATTAAGTCCAAGCCCGATAATGACGAGTGACCCCACCGCGGTCATGCATGTTACGACGTCGGTGCTCAGAAATCCCGCAATAGAGCCTGCAAGCAGGGTAAGCGTTCCCTGATATACAAGCACGAACGCCGCAGAGAACATGACTCCGATGCCCATGGTAGACGCCAGCGCGATAACCGACACGAAATCCATCGCCGCCTTCGTCAGCTGAAGGGTATGGTCGCCCTTTATTCCGCTGTTGAGCGAGCCGACTATGGTCAACGAGCCCACGCAAAGCAAAAGCGATGCCGTAACGAAGCCCTGCGCCACGTTGCCAAACTTCCCTCCCGTAGCGGACTGTATCTTATCACCGAGCATATTTACCCATTTGTCAAGGTTTATCAGCTCGCCGATAAGCGTTCCGAGCGCCATGGAGATTATAATTACAAGCGTTCTCTCGGTCGCAATATCGCCAAAGGCTATCTCCTTGTTGCCCTCAAGCGCGTCAATTATACGTCCGTTGACACTACCCTCAATAGCACCGCCAAGTCCGATAAGAATGGCGCAAAGCCCGAGAGCCTTCAGAAGCGAGTCGGTCACGCGCTGGGTCTTCTCAATGTTTCTTCCCTTTTTATGGGTAAGCCGCATAATGAGAAGCCCGATAAGCGAGCCGACAATTACCGCAATGACGTTGACGATAGTGCCAAAAAGCTTAAAATCGGTCATATTATCAGAACTCTATTGTCTTTTCAATATAAGACTTAAGCTCGGATACGGGGATTCTTACCTGCTCCATAGTATCTCTGTCACGGACGGTTACACAGCCGTCTCCCGCCTTTTCAGCGTCGCCAACGGTGTCAAAGTCAACCGTGATGCAAAGAGGAGTACCAATCTCGTCCTGACGGCGGTATCTCTTACCGATAGAGCCCGTCTCGTCATAGTCGACCATAAAGTATTTGGAAAGCTCCGCGTAGATCTCGCCCGCCTTCTCGGAAAGCTTTTTGGACAAAGGCAAAATTGCCGCCTTGATGGGCGCGATTGCGGGGTGGAAATGAAGAACTGTACGTACGTCCCCCTTCGCCTCGTCAACTATCTCCTCGTCGTATGCGTCACAAAGCACGGAAAGTACCGTTCTTTCAACGCCGAGCGAGGGCTCAACTACGTAAGGAATATATCTTTCGTTAGTCTCGGGATCAAAATATGTGAGATCCTTCTTGGACTCGTTCTGATGCTGTGTAAGGTCGTAATCGGTTCTGTCGGCAACGCCCCAAAGCTCGCCCCAGCCAAATGGGAAAAGGAACTCAAAGTCCGTGGTTGCCTTGGAATAGAAGCAAAGCTCCTCGGGATCGTGGTCGCGGAGACGGATGTTTTCGTCCTTAAGACCGATGGAGAGCAGCCAGTTGTGGCAGAACTCTCTCCAGTATGCAAACCATTCAAGGTCCGTGCCGGGCTTGCAGAAGAACTCAAGCTCCATCTGCTCAAACTCACGAACGCGGAAAATAAAGTTACCGGGGGTTATCTCGTTACGGAAGGACTTACCGATCTGTGCGATACCGAAGGGCATCTTCTTTCTCGTCGTTCTCTGTACGTTTACAAAGTTCGTAAAAATACCCTGCGCCGTCTCGGGACGGAGGTAGACCGTGTTCTTTGCGTCTTCGGTAACGCCCTGGAAGGTCTTGAACATAAGGTTAAACTGACGGATATCGGTAAAGTTGTGCTTTCCGCAGGAGGGACAAGGAATATTGTGCTCCTCAACGAACTCCTTCATCTCGGCGTGTGTGAACGCATCAATGGGCTTAGGAAGCTCAAAGCGCGTCTCTGCACAGTAGTCCTCGATTATCTTGTCGGCTCTGAAGCGCTCCTTACATTCCTTACAGTCCATAAGGGGATCGGAGAAGCCTGCAAGGTGTCCCGATGCTACCCAGGTCTGAGGATTCATGAGTATAGCCGCGTCAAGACCTACGTTATACTTGTTCTCCTGAACGAATTTCTTCCACCAAGCACGCTTTACGTTGTTTTTAAGCTCAACGCCAAGAGGGCCGTAGTCCCACGTGTTTGCAAGGCCGCCGTAAATCTCGGAGCCGGGGAATATAAAGCCTCTGTTCTTTGAGAGGGCAACTATTTTGTCCATTGTCTTTTCTGTGTTTTTCATATATTTTAACCTCCGTTGTCACGATTTTTGAGTGACAGAAAATAATATCAATCCAATTATATATTTTAACATATATTATAATAATTGTCAAGTGCTTTTTTGCCTTTTAAAAACCGCATTATAACAAACATTTTGTTGTATTTTAAACTGTATGTTGATATAATGCAGATATATTTCATATAATTATCCACCTCGTTTCCCTTGACAACCACATATGTTTAATGTATAATATTATTTGAATATAATAAAAACACAAAAGGTCAGAAATGAAAAACAGAAAAACGATAATTCTGGAGAAGGTCAAGGAGTCGTTCTCGTCGGTCTTGCCGATAGCGGGAGTTGTGCTTTTGCTCTCGCTCACGCTTTGTCCTCTCCCCAACGATATATTTATTGCCTTTATCATAGGCTCGTGCCTGCTCGTCGTTGGTCTTGGACTGTTCTCGCTCGGCGCGGAAATGTCCATGTCAAAGATAGGCAGCCACATAGGTTCAAACCTCACGAAATCGAGAAAGATACCCATTATTTCACTGATAGCCCTTATAGTCGGTATTCTCATCACCGTATCCGAGCCCGATCTTCACGTGCTCGCAGGCTACACCCCCATAAAGTTCCCCTTTATATTCGCAGTTGCGGTAGGACTTGGCGTGTTCCTCGTCATCGCGGTCTTGAGGATCATTTTCAACGTAAAAATCAAATATATTCTTCTCGCAGGCTACGGTATTATAATCGCGCTGTCATTCCTTGTAAATCCCGACGCGCTTGCAATAGCGTACGACGCGGGCGGCGTTACGACGGGTGCGATGTCTGTTCCCTTCGTAATGTCCATCGGTGCAGGTATTGCGGCTATGTCCGATCAGAGCTCGGGCGAGGACTCGTCCTTCGGTCTTATGGCGATATGCTCCATAGGCCCGATAATTTCGGTGCTTATCATGGGACTTATCGGTATTGAGGGAATACAGTACGTAGGTCACGCGCTCCCCTCCTTTGACGATTCACAGCAGATGGGACTTTCCTTCCTCTCCGCGCTCCCAAAATATATGGGAGACGTTGCGATGGGACTTCTCCCGATAATCGCTTTCTTCCTGATATACCAGTATTTCACCGAGAGAGTTCACAAGAGCGAAATGATAAAGATATCCATTGGTGCTATATACACCTTCGTGGGAATCGTTCTGTTTTTGGTGGGTGTAAACGTCGGCTTTATGCCTGTGGGCAGCTATCTCGGTCACGCTATTGCATCCACGAATTCTGCGTGGATAATAGTCCCCATCGGCATGATACTCGGATTTTTCATTATTTACGCCGAGCCCGCCGTAGGAGTTCTTGAGTCTCAGGTCGAGGACGCGACCTCGGGCAGCATACCGAAAAAGATATTGCCCCTTATGATGGCTATCGGTGTCGCGATCTCCGCTGGTATCGCTATGATACGCGCCCTCACAGGAATGCCGCTTTTGCCCGTGCTCGTTGTGGGTTACATAGTGGCAGTCGTGCTTTCGTTCTTCGCCCCCTCAATATTCACCTCGCTTGCGTTTGACGCAGGAGGAGTTGCGTCGGGCGTTATGACCGCGACCTTCCTGCTTCCCTTGTCAATCGGCGTTTGCGAGGCATCGGGAGGCACGAGCTCCGAGATAATGAGCAACGCGTTCGGAACTATCGCGCTCGTTGCAATGACCCCTACCATCTCCATTCAGATCCTCGGTCTTGTATTCAAGCATAAGGCGAAGCTTGCAGAGGCTGCAGAGGTTGACGAGCATATCGTTATTGACGATACTCTCATAGTTGACCTTGGCGAGCAAACGCAGGAGATTCCCGCCGCAAGAATTGAGATAATTGATTTTGATATTCAGAAATTCCTTGAATAAAATTACGCAGAAAGAGATAATTTATGCAGAACTTATACCTGTTTATGACTATCATAAAAAAGAGCGACGAGGAAGAGTTCTCCGAGTTTTTCATCCGTCAGAACGCCGTGCCGATATACAGCACGCTGTGTGAGGGCGCGGCAAACTCGGATACTCTGAGCCTTCTCGGCATTGAGAAAAGCCAGAAGGTGCTCATGCAGGCAATAGTCACTGAGGAGCACGCAAAAAAGCTCAAGGTCGACCTCACGTACGATATGGACATTGACCTGCCCGACCGCGGAATCGCGCTCTCGATCCCCCTTTCAAGCATTGCCTCAAGGCAGCTGCTTGAGAGAATAGAAAGCCACGGCCCAAGCGCCGAGGATGGCGAAAAAATCAAGTTTAACGACGAAAGGAAGCTTAATATGGAGCTGATATATTCAATATGTCCCAAGGGCAACGTAGCCGAAATAATGAAGGCTGCGCGTGCAGCGGGCGCGACGGGCGGAACGATAATAAAGGCAAAGGGCACCGCCGCCGAGGGCACGGAAAAATTCTTTGGAATGGCTATATCAAACGAGAAGGAAATAATCCTTATCGTCACAAAAAAGGAGAACAGAAACCCCATAATGCAGGCGATAGCCTCCTATAAGTCCCCCGAGGGACTTTCCCCCATCGCATTTTCCCTCCCCGTCTCCGATGTCGCAGGGCTCAGACTTATGAGAGACTGAATCATAGTGCAGAGCGGATGAAGTGCAGAGTGCAGAGCGGATAAGGTGCAGAGTGCAGAGTGCAGAGTTAGCCTTCCCCAAGTGGGGGAAGGTGTCGGCGAAGCCGACGGATGAGGATGCACCGCTTTTGATTATAACCTTTGCATACAAGCACAGTGCAACTGCCATTTTGAGCAGAGCGCGTATCGGCAAATAAAGCCCAAAGCCCTCTGCCCTCTACCTTACAAAAATGGAAAATTTTATTTACAATTAAATATGGTAAAATAGCATTTTACACCTACATTTCACTTGTGTCGCAACAAGGAAGCGGAGAGGCAAGCCTCTCCGCTTTTTAAATATACTATGAAATCTTGATGTTATATTTAACCATAGTTACAATCATTCCGTTATCAAGCTCATACATTATCCGTATTAGGCAGTCCTGTCCCGATTCAATAATGGGCGTGTCGAATGATGCGTTTATGTTAAAACGTATAGCATTTGCGGATACACCAAACGCTGTTAACAGATCCCCCTGATCTTCCGGCTGATTTTGACACCATACAATGCTGCCTGTATCAAGTGAATCAATACTGTATCCAATTTTATTTACCTTAAGACACAGATTATTGGCAGTGTCAATATAATTTATGTGGCCTCTCAAGGAAAACGATTTGAGTTCACTGTCAAGATTCACCGTATATCCATTATCAATAGCAGACATTCCAATGCTTCCAAGGGTCTTTGATGTACCGTTGAAGGTAGCTTCGTCCGTCCATACACCGTTATTTGCCAACCCATATCCAAAGTTATTGGTAATGTCAGACACCTGATCAATTGCCGCATCTGGAGCATTTAAATATCCGCCCCACGTATTAGCAACACTTGGATCATTAAACATTGCCACACACTCAATATCAATCATATCACCATCTGCCGCATAGTTATTATTATCAAATGCAAAACCTATGGTGCTTTTGGGTAGCGTCGTGGTCTTCATATCAAATATAGCATACGACCATTGACCTTTCACCATTGTTGCCGAGGCGGCTGCAAATGTGTGACTCGCATTCGTTGCAGTATTATAATAGGTTATCAATATATCATTGGCACCTAAGTCATTATTACCTACGACTCTATATTTTAAAACAACATATCGCCCCGATTCTGATCCAATAACGTAGTTTACAATTGCCGATCCGGCAACACTTGACGCCCCTATGTTCCAAAAGCGAACGTAATTTCCCATGTTAGATATATTTCCCGCACCGGTTAAAGTACCGCCTAATAGCGTATCACGGTTCATAAATGTTACGGGTGTAGCAGTTGATGCGCCGCAACTATTTGCACAAAATACTTGACCGCTTGCATTGTTGTATATAGGGGCATGGCCCGTTGCATCAACCGTCTCGGTCTTGAGAGTACTGCAACTCTTGCAGGTGTACGTTTTTACGCCCGTTGTCGTGCACCCAGCCTCGGTTGTTATGTATCCGTTGTTATAATTGTGCGGTGCCGTCCTCGTATATCCGCACGTGTCGCAGGTCGTATCGCACGCATCGCTATAACCGTGACTTGTAGAGGCGGTTGTATTTCCACATACACTACACTCTTTCCAGTGTCCCGAAGAATCCTTTTGATATGTAGAAGGGTAGCTGTGATTACCTGTCGCAGCTATCGATTCAGTATAGCTGTATCCGCACGTGCAGGAATATGTCTTTATTCCGGTCGCACCGCAGGTTGCCGCTGTAGTCACCTTCGACGAATACGAATGGTCTGAGCTAATCACTGCTTTACATACACTGCATTTTGTATGTACAGCTTCTGTTCCGCCGTTAGTTGCCGTATGTCCATTCGCATCAACATACGTATCCACATAATTATCATTACACTGTGTGCAGGTATGCGTGGTATATCCCTTTTCGGTACAGGTCGGTGCGGTCACGGTTGAGCTATAATTATGCCCCAATGCAGCAATATTATTTCCCGTGTAAGAATCCTTGCATCGTGTGCAGGTATAAGTTGTATATCCCGCCGCAGTACATGTTGGTGCAGTAACACTTGAGCTGTAATCATGCCCCAATGCCTCGACTTCATTACCCGTATACGTATCACCGCAACCTGAACACTTATAAGTCGTATATCCCGCCGCCGTGCAGGTCGGCGCGGTCACGGCTGAGCCGTAACTGTGTCCCTTTGCCTCAATCACAAGCGACGCGGCAGTTATCTCCGCCTTTGTCTCCGCATCAAAAAGCAGGTCGCAACCGTTTGTGCATACGTAATGCGCGGCGGTTCCCGTTGTGGTACATCCCGCGGCGGTCTCCTCGACGAGCTCGTATATGTGGTAATGGCTCTGTCTGCCGCAAGCGCACAAGCCCTCGGTATACGAATGAGCCGCCTTTTCGCTTATTTCTGTTCTGCAACAGCTCCATATCTGCCAATGATACTCTTCATCATATTCCCAAGTCTCAGTACCCGAATGGTGATAGCTTCCGTATTCGTTGCCGCAAATTTCGCAAACGGCAAGGCTGTCACAGTCCGCTGTGCCGCCCGTACATTTTATTTCATTTGAATACGTAATACTAACCGTCCCCGTTGCCGTGCTGCTCGCCGCGTATTTTGCCGACGAATTCGGTACAAGCAGAATAATGACAGCGCAAAGACAGGCGGCAAGCAATAATACCGTGCCGATTATAAATCCCACATTTTTAAGCTTTTTCATAGTTATTCCGCCTCCTCATACGTTGCACGGTGATACATGTCGTCATTTGCTCCGACGTATTTATCCCCGCTCGGCTTATAATTTATGTAATAAATAACCTTTACAAAAAGCGTCTGCTCGTCGGGTGTGATATCCATACCCTCCAATACGCACACGGAGTTTTCAATCACGCTTTCGGCTCTCCACTCATATTCAACTCCGTCCCGCGAAACTCCAACGTATGCCTTTCCCACGTCAAATATTGACAGATTATAGTCCGTCAGTGCGCCGACATGAACGGGCACTACGCCGCTGCATCCCGAAAACATATATATATCGCCGTCGGGACACGCAAAAATACTCTCCGCATTCTTGTCGAAGCTCAGCTCCAATGTGTATTTTCTGTTGATGTCGCACTCCGTGAAGCTCACTTTCACGTCTGCAACCATAGCGTGATACCCCTCGTACGTGCTTGAGCTTATTCCCTTGTCGGCGTCACTCTGAGACAGCGCGGGTACGTCGCGCGTAATACTGATGCTTGCCTCACCGAAATTCTTCTCCTTGTCGCACGAGCACGTCAATACGGAGCACAAGCATACCGCGCCTATCATCAAAGCAGAACACATCCTACACAGTAGTTTTTTCATGTTAATTCACTTCCGCTCATAACGTATTTACCACATAATATTGATTATGTGGTAAGCCTTGATATTGCAGGGTGGTGCGGATCATGAAAATCCTGAAAAGCTCTCCTGTATAAAAGCCCTTTCCTTGCAAAAAAAGGCGCGACAAAGCAACGCCAATGAAAAAATGTTCGTCGGCGTCCTTTTGTCGCGCTTATTTTTCACAAATTATGTAAAACTGCAAATTCTTTGTTGACAATTTTGCGAAAATATGTTAAAATAAACATAAGTATATAATAATTTTCACCACATAATCAATATTATGTGGTATTTTTTCAGCACATCAGAAGACCAAGTCTCTGTATGTGCTTTTTGTGTGTAAGACCGCTTTCCATGGTATATATACGGGTCGTATTGACACTTGAATGGCCGAGTATGTCGGCAAGCCTTACTATATCCTTTTGCAGTGAATAATACGTCCGCGCAAACAGATGTCTCAGATTGTGCGGAAATACCTTTTTCTCGGACACCCCCGCATCGTCACAGAGCTTCTTCATTTCCGACCAGATATTTGAGCGGTCAAGAGGATTGCCGTTTCTGGTGACAAACACCGCCCCGCTCTTGATTTTTTTCTCCTTTACGTAGCGGTCGAGTATACGGCATAGCTGCTTTGGCAGAAACACCTGCCTGCTCTTTCCCTTGCAGCTTATCTCTGCACATTCATTCCTTACCGCCTCAACGGTTATAAACCTCAGCTCCGATATTCTTATACCCGTCGAGCAAAGCGTTTGCATAAGCAAATAAAGACGCTGATTTTTCCTTGACCGCGCCGCAGTGAGAAGTCTTTCGTATTCAGCCTTTGTAAGCTCCTTTTCCTCGGATATAAATATCCTTCTTTGAGCTTTAAGACTTTTCACCTTTATATCCCTCCATCCGCAAAAGTCAAAGAAGCAGTTGAGTGACGACAGCATGGAATTTATACTGGAGAGCGAATATCCGTCGCGCAGGTATTCCTTGTATTGCACGACGCACTCCTTATCAACTGCACGCGCTCCCAACCACGCGACGAACTGCTTTACGTCACGCACGTATTTTTCAAGCGTTGCCCCCGACTTCTCCTCAACAGTCAGATACCTCTCAAACAATTCAATTTGCCTTTGTGTTATTTTTCGCATAAATTCAACCTCCCTTGAAGCCATTTATGTTATTGTAACACATTTCTCTCCATATTAAACATAAAACGCCTCAAGGCATAAGCCATGAGGCGTTTTACGTTATTTTATCTCTTTTATTTCCGTTGCGTCGTTGACAGTCAGCTCTGCCTTACCGTTTTTTGACACGCTGAGTATGCCCTGACACATGCCCACGATAACGGGCTCGCGTCTTGCCGCTCCGATGCCAAAGGGCTTGCCCTTAACGGTAAATTCATCGCCGTCCACCACGAGCACTGTTTTGCCGCTGAATGCTGAAAACCTATATTCTACCTCGTGTGTATCCCCGTCAATGATCACCTGCCATTTTTGTTTTATCATGCTCATGCCCATCCTTGATGCTCTATTGAGGAATTAGACGTAAAGCCCTCGTGGCTTTGGAAGGTGCTTCTTATCTGATCAATGCTTCCCGTAGCCATGATATACGAATATTCAACTGCCTGATAGCACTTGATCTGGAAGCTGTTTACGGGTGCGATATACGCACAGCCCATAGACATGGAGTCCTTGGTGGGTCCGTAGCCTGTTATCTGCGTTCCCTCGGGAAGCTGATGGTTCTTGGGATCGTCATCATAGCCGAAGCGTCCCGCGAGAATGCCACAGGAGTTGGGCGTAAACAGACCAAGTCCGAACGAGCCGTCTGCATTTGTGAATGCACTCCAGGTCTGATCGGTGTTCTTGTACTGTCCCGTCTCAAATCTGCCGTCGCCCTTGTTTCTTCCCCAGAAATCAAGGTCGGGCTCACAGTGGGGTGTTGCCCAAGGATCGCCGTCTACTGCATAATAGAAGGTATCAAGGTAGCCTACCGTGTAGAACGCGGGAAGCTCCTGAGACGCCTTGGGGTGATTGTAGTTGGAGTAGTCAACAAATCTGTTCCATACGTCAATGATGTCGGGATATATGGTGTAGATATTCTCCATATAGCTGGGGGTGATGTCTCCGTTGTGTCCCCAGTCCTGAGGCTGAGCCTTGATATACAGCGAGTATTCCTCAACTACAATGTCGATTATACGGCTGTGGTTGCCCCAGATGTCTCCACCCTGAACGGGGTTGTATCTCCATGCGTTGCCGTTATAGTCGCCCATCTGGTAGTTATCGTTCTCGCCCTTGGTGCCGTAGTAGGACTGCTGAACGAGACGGCCCGTATCGTGCTGATTTATGAGGTTAAAGAGATCATCAATGCCGTCTTTTCTGTCCTCAACGTAGCAAATTCCGCCGCCCCACGCGAGCTTGATGCCCACTCTGTATCTGGAGTTCTGTATAAACTTGATGTTGCTGTTATATACCTCGTACTGCTCGGTCTCAACGTCGCAAAGGACAAAGCTTGCATTACCGCCGTCGCAGGCGACAAACTCGATCTGCTTTAAGTCAGTTGCCATATTTCCGCTGAGATATCCAAGTGTGAGGCAGGTAAACGTAGCGCCGCTCGGAGCCGCCTCAAGATATACGACGTCGCTGACCGTTTCGCCGCCGTCCGTGTACGTGAGCGTAGCCTTTATCGGGCCGCTCGATACGTAGCGGAGCTTGAATCTGTTGAATTCACCCGAAAGCTCGGTTCTGCTCGCTCCCATAAAGGTGACCTTATGCGCCGAGCTACCCGAAAAGCTGAAGCGGTTGTTCTCAAATTTTCCGCCGAGGAAGCTGTAGGTAAGTCCAAGTCCCGTGGTCGCGGTAGTACCGTCAATAGATACCGACGTATTTGTGGGCGCGCTCTTGTCGGGCTCTGCCTTTATAACCTCGCCGTCAGGCTTATCCGCGTCATTTTCAAAGCCACCCGACATAGTGATGATATACGTCTGCAAAACTATTACCGTGCCGTCGCGAAGCTCTGCTACGAAATAAAGTCTGTGAGTACCGTTGGGGATAGCCGCGGTCTGAACGCTGATATAAAATCTCTTTGCGTGCTGTCCCGCAATATTGAGCACGTCTCCCTCGGGATCTCTCATCCACTCCGCGCTTGACGTCATGCTTCCGTTATTTATAACGTAGCCAACTCTCTTTATAGGCTGATCGAAGCCTACCCAACCGTTGAACTGAAGCGGATCTCCGTAGGAGATAGTGTGGTTTGTGCTGTTGTGGTCCTGTCTTTGACCGCCTATTTCAAGAATATCAAAGGCGTGCTTTATGTATCCCGAGTGAGCGGAGTTCATGCCCTCTCCGGGTGCGGGCTCGTATTTTACGTGAACGTCGGTAATTTTGATCACGGGAATGATCGCATCGTACTCGTCAACACACGCACCAAATATGACCGCATCAAGCGTCTGTCCCTCGTATTCTCTGAGGTCTGCGTAAATGTTCGTATATTTCGCCTTTTTGTATTCGGAGGTCTCGTCAAAGTCAGCAAAAAGCTTTTTAGCCTCGTTTATGTGGGTTGCCTGAGCCATGACGTACGCGCCGCCGACACAGTCATTCCATGTTTTTCCGTCGAATGACCATACGTACTTTTCCACGTTGTAGCCCGAAACAAGCATAAAGCCCGATATCGCAAGCTGAGCAGTCACGTCCGTCTCAATGCCCGACACCTCGGGGTATACGCCCGAAGCCGTGCTGTTTGACATAATATCATACGCCGCAGCCGAGCCGTTCTTGCCCGCGCCGCATATATACTGCACCTTGCCGTAATACGTGTACGCGTCGGGAGTAGTCATATCTATGGTATATCCGCAGCGGCTGCATGTAACTGACGCACCCGGATAAAAATGTCCGAGCGCGGGAGTGGGTGTCTGCTCGAGGAGAACCGCATCACAGTAAAGACATTTCTGTCCGAAGGTAAGTCCTCCCTCGGTGCAGGTAGCCTTTACCTCGCTGACACCCGTGGGGGTGTGCGGGAGCATTTCCGTCTCGGTCTGTGCAACCGTTATCTCTCCGCAGGCCTTACATTTTTTGCCCTCCGTAAGACCCGTCCGGGTGCAGGTTGCCTCAACTGCCGCAAGAGTTTCTGTCTCCGCGTGAGCGCATACCTCCTCGGTCGGCTCGGTAGGCTCCTCCGTGGGAGCGGGCGTGGGTGCCTCGGTAGGCTTCTCGGTCGGCTCCTCTGTAGGCTCCTCCGTGGGTGCCGACGTAGGTGCCTCAGTGGGCGCTGCCGTAGGCGGCTCGGTGGGGTCCTCGGTATTATTACACGCCGCAAGCATTGGCATGAGCATACACATGCAAAGAAGCGCGGCTAAAATTTTAAAGGTTAATCTTTTCATTTTAAAAACCTTCCTTTCCATTTTCCATTATACAACAAATTCTCATTCATGTCAAGAAACGTGCTCTACAATTTCACTTATGCACAAAGCACACCGCCGCAAAATGTAGAAAAGCAACAAATTATTTTTATACACCTTAATTATACCAAAACAGCCCCGTCGCGCGCAAGGACCAAACGCAAGACAAAACCCTCCAAAAAAATTTTATATTTGACCTTTTATCTATTTGACAAGTAAACGAATATATGCTATAATAGAGTGTTAAGACCAAAGTCGCTTTTGGGAAGCTTTTGAGGAATGGGAGGTGAATATGTTGGAGGACAACAAAAAGGGCGGACTTTATGACGATTCCTTTTGGGATCTGTCGACCTATAAAAAGCAAAAGCCGTCGGGCACGCCAATGCGCAGGACTGCCGCAACAATCGTGACCGCAACCGAGATAAGTCTGCCAAAAAAGCCGGCAGACACGCAAGGCGCAGCACAGAACGCTCAGCCAGGCGCGGCGTATAAGGACTCCGCATTTTCAAGTGACGGAACAATAACGAGGTTTGTCTCCCCCGTTCAGAAAAAGCCAAATACGGACAGAAGGCTTCTTTTGGAATACACCCCAAAAAATCCGCTTATAAAAGAGGTGCAGATATACACCGACCTTGAATGTGACAGCGTTTTTGCCAAGGACAACCTGTTTTTGCGCGAGCGACGTGCGTTGCTTGGCCGCGTCGGCAAGGAGGTACCGCACGTTCCCTTTTATTCCATGATGCCGAGATATTCTCAAATGACGCGCCCTCAGCTTGCGTATTACCTCTGGTGGCGGGAAAATATCCGAAACGGGGTATTCCTTGAATGTGACGTCTCCTACGTCATACTCTACGCGCACGAGCTGATAGCCGACGAGGAATCGGACAAGCAGGAGACACTAAACACCCTCTGCAGGTTATATACTCTGCAGTGCGGCAACAAGCAAGCAGCGTATTTCGGAATAGGCAGTCTTATTTCCGACTTCTGCCTGTTGTATAACCTTACTCTGCCCGACAGCTTTCTTGGGGACAAATTTGCGGAGTTTGTAGCGTACACGGCTCTGCCCGAGTTTTATATCGACGTATCCGACAGACACAACCCCGCGCTGCACGAGAAAATAATGACCGCGGCGTCGGTCTACAATTACAAAAAGAGCAAGCATTACCCCGTCGCCCCCGCGATTTTTGACACGCACGTGAGGGGTGCTGTGGCAAGCATATTTGAAAACGAGCGCGCATACGCCGCTCTGAGCAGCTTTTCAAGCTCCGCGTACGGCGAGGTGCTGACGAGCCACAAGCCCTTTTTCAAAATTCCCGGGCTTACGACAAAGCAAGCAAAAATAAAGATAACCTATTATCCGCTGTCGTTTTTGCGCGCACCTATCACGGACGCGATACGGTATATTGAAAACAGAATACGCGAGCATCTCGGAATAAAGTCCAAGCTCAACGTAACCACCGTAAACCCCGACATAAAAAACGCAATAGACGCCTACGCGGATAAATTCTGTCCGCCCATGTCGCGCGAAAGAATTTCTCTTGCGGCAGAGAAAAAGGCTGCGCAGGAATACGACAAGCTCTACGACGTGCCAAAGTCCGAGCTTTCCCTTGACCGCGCGCTTGAAATTGAGCAAAAGTCATGGGAGACCACAAAGATACTCGTTGACGCCTTTGAGAATAGCGAGGATATGACGGAGACCGTAACGGAAACCGTAACGAAGCCCGGAACAGTTACCGTCGCAGAGCCTCAAATAATTACCTCAGAGCCTGTTTTTACTCAATTTACGGATAGAGAAACGCGTAATGATGAGACCTCCCTGCTCGAAAAATTTGACGGCTTGCTTGGTGATGACGCAGAATTTCTGTCCCTTTGCATTGAAAATGATTTTTCGGCGCAGAGAAAATTTGCGCTGTCCCACTCAAGCACCCCCGACGAAATAGCCGAAAGAATAAACGGCGTATCCCTTGAGCTTATCGGCGACATTCTCCTTGAGGACACGGGCGACGGATACTCCGTGCTTCCCGACTACCAAAATTTATTTTAAGGAAGTTTGATTATGATAGATAACAAAAATACAACAAACGGCTTCCCCGTTGTGCCGAGACGAATTCTCGCCTCCCTGCTCTCCAGCGTTTCTGCGGGAGTAGTACCGCGCGCGGGCGCGCCATATATCGCAATAGGCAGACGCGACGAGATTTCAGCGCTTCTCTCCGACCTTGAGCAGGTCAATGAGGGCGGCGGCGCTATGCGCTTTCTTATCGGTCGCTACGGAAGCGGAAAGAGCTTTCTCATTCAGCTCATACGCGGCTACGCGCTTGAGCGCGACTTTCTGACCGCAGATTGCGACCTGTCCCCCGAGCGCCGTCTTTACGGCAGCGGCGGTGCGGGAGTTGCGACCTACCGAGAGCTTATGAAAAATCTCGCGTCAAAGACCTCGCCCGACGGCGGCGCACTCTCAAAGGTCATCTCCCGTTGGATAGGCTCTTTGCGAACAAGCCTTATGGAAAAAGGACTTTCTCCCGACAGCGACGAGTTTGTGCGCGAGCTTAACAAGCTCGTTGCAGTTGAGCTTTCCGAGCTTGAATTCTTGGTCGGCGGCTTTGATTTTTCGCGCGTCGTGACGGAATATTACAAGGCAAGCATTTCCGACGATGACAGAGCAAAGGACAAAATGAGCGCTTGTCTGCGTTGGCTCAGAGGTGAGTTTGCCACAAAGACCGAGGCAAAGCAGTCTCTCGGCTTTTCGGTGTCGGTCATTATTGACGACGATAACTGGTACGATTTTTTGAAGCTCTGGGCACAGCTCTCAAAGAAAATGGGATACCGCGGTCTCGTGGTGTTTATCGACGAGTGTGTAAACCTTTATAAAATTCCCCATCGCGTCAGCCGCGAAAACAACTACGAAAAGATACTTTCCATGTTCAACGATACCCTCCAGGGACGCGCCCCCGGTCTTGATATAATATTCGGCGGCACTCCGCAATTTCTGGAGGACACGCGCCGAGGTCTTTTCAGCTACGAGGCTTTGCGCTCCCGTCTTTGCGACAGCAGATTTGCTCTTGGCGAATTCAAAAACCTTATAGGCCCCGTAATAAGACTTCGCCGTCTTACCGATGACGAGCTTTTCGCACTCATTCAGCGAGTTTCGGGACTTTATTCGCAATATTACAACTGGGAATGTACCGTCACCGACGAGGACAGACTTGAATTTCTCAAAATTTGTCTTTCGCGTGCGGGTGCGGACAGCATGATAACCCCCCGTGAGATGCTCCGTGACTATATGACGGTGCTCAATATACTCATGCAAAACCCCGAGGCAAAGTTTTCGGACATCGTGGGAAGTGCCGTCAGGCTTGAAACGAAAGCAGACGATGACGATACCCCTCCCGCCACCGCAACACCGAGCACACGCAAGTTTACCGCAAACGACATAGAATTTTAAAATGACGAAAGGAGCACACCATGACCGACGCGGATATCATTTTCGAGCGATTTCCCGAATTTATAAGAGAATATATATATTCTCACGCGTGGGAATCTCTGCGCGCAGTACAGATTGCCGCCGCGCACACGATATTTGAGACTGACAACAACCTGCTCCTTACCTCGTCCACCGCAAGCGGCAAGACCGAGGCGGCGTTCTTCCCCATTCTGTCCGAGCTTTACGAGGACAAGCCGCATAGCGTGGGAGTGCTCTACATCGCGCCTCTAAAAAGCCTTATAAATGACCAGTTTGAGCGTCTGTCCGAGCTGCTTGACATGACCGACACACCGCTCACACACTGGCACGGAGACGTGGCGCAGTCGCACAAGAAAAGACTTCTGTCAAATCCGCGGGGAATTCTGCAGATAACCCCCGAGTCGCTTGAGGCGATGCTTATAAACCGCTCAAACGATATTCCGCGGCTGTTCGGAGACCTGCGTTATATAGTCATCGACGAGATACACACCTTAACGGGCACGGACAGAGGAAATCAGATAATCTGTCAGCTTTCACGAATCGCGCGTATAATCGTCTATCACCCCCGCCGCATAGGTCTTTCCGCGACTATCGGAGACCCCGCGCTTGCGGCAAAATGGCTTTGCGCCGACACGGGCAGAGATACGGACGTCCCCACCTTCCCCGAGGAAAAGGTGCGCTGGAGACTTGGCCTTGAGCATTTTTATATTGACAATCCCGAGCTTGCCGATAAGTCACTTGCCGCAAACAAGGACAGCAACAAGCCCACCGAAAGCGGCGAGCCTAATACCGAGAACGGCAAGACTGTTGCCGAAAATATCGAAGCCCCCTCCAAGTACGAGGGCAAAACGCGTCGCGCCATGCTTGACGCGGGCTACGAATACGTTTACGATTGCGTACGCGACAAAAAATCCATAGTTTTCTCAAACTCCCGCGAGGAGACGGAATATATCTGCGCGACCCTGCGCCAGATTGCGTCCAAGAGAGGTGAGGACGACACAAAAATCCTCATACACCACGGAAACCTCTCCGCGTCATTACGTGAAGAGGCGGAAATGAAAATGCGTGACAGCGAGGAATTTGCGGTCACGTGCGCGACCGTCACCATGGAGCTTGGAATTGATATAGGTCAGCTTGAGCGCGTAGTACAGATACAAGCGCCCAATACCGTATCGAATTTTCTTCAGAGACTTGGTCGCTCGGGCAGACGCGGACAAGTCCCCGAGATGATGATGGTATTCCGAGAGGAAGAAGCGCTCCCAAACACCCCTCTACCTCAGCTTATTCCGTGGGAGCTTATACGCGCAATAGCAATTATTCAGCTTTATATCGAGGAGCGGTTTATCGAGCCTCCCACTCAAAAAAAGCTGCCGTACAGTCTTTTGTTTCATCAGACCCTGAGTATGCTCGCGCAGAGCGGAGAGCTTACGGCAAAAAGACTTGCCGAGCGCGTCCTGTCTCTGCCTCCGTTTGTGAACGTCTCCCCCGAATCCTACAAGGCTCTGCTTGTGTCAATGCTCAACCGCGACCTGCTTGAGATGACCGAGCAAAAGGGACTTATCATAGGTCTTGCGGGCGAGAGGCTGCTGGGCAGCTTCAAATTCTACGCGGTGTTCAAGGACAGCGAGGACTTTACCGTACGTCAAGGCTCCGAGGAGATAGGAACTATCACCACTCCCCCACCCGTCGGCGACCGCTTTGCGCTTGCGGGTCGCGTTTGGGAGGTCGAGGAGATAGACGTACAGCGAAAGCTCCTTTACGTGCACAAGGTAGACGGCAAAATGGAGATATCCTGGCCCGGAGACTTTGGTGAGATACACACCAAAATTCTGCGCCGAATGAAGCAGGTGCTCGCAGAGGACACGCAGTACCCCTACCTTAAAGAGAACGCGCAAAAGAGACTTGACTTGGCGCGCAGAACCGCGAGAAATTCGGGTATGCTCCGGAATTCCCTCGTAAGCCTCGGCGGATATACCTACTGTCTGTTTCCGTGGCTCGGTACTCGCTCGTTCAGAACGCTTCGCAAGTATATACAAAAAAATGCCCACGAGCATAATATCTCGGGGGTTGAATTTGAGGGATGCTATTATATCCTTTTCAAGATGGAGAAAAATTCGGATATCGGATTTATCACAAGGCTTTGTGAGGATATTGAGGCGTACGGCATAGACCGTCACGCCCTGATACAGAACGGCGAGATCCCCCTGTTTGAAAAATACGATTCCTACGTCCCTGTTGACCTTCTCCGTGAGGCGTATGCGGAGGACAAGCTCCGCTCGGATGAAGCCGAGGACGCGATAAGAAGTGTTTTTGAGGAATATAAATAAATGTAAAGTCAAAAGCCGCAACGCATAAGCGTTGCGGCTTTATCAATATATACCTTCCGGCTTTCGCCGTAATACTTTTCTCCGGGATTTTATGTCAAATATATATAATCCAAATGGGAAAAAATATCAAGCAGTGTATATAATCCACGGCAATTACTTCGCGTAATCCACCGCTCTGCTTTCTCTGATAAGGTTGATCTTGATCTGACCGGGGTACTTGACCTCTGCCTGTATCTTTGCCGCCATTTCTCTGGCAACAACCTTCATGCCCTCGTCGTTTACCTCCTCGGGCTTAACCATAACTCTTATTTCACGTCCTGCCTGAATTGCAAATGCCTTGTCAACTCCGCTAAAGCTCTTTGCTATCTCCTCAAGCTTTTCAAGACGCTTGATGTAGTTTTCCATATCCTCGCGTCTTGCTCCGGGTCTTGCCGCGCTTATCGCGTCTGCCGCCTGAACGAGTATTGCGATGATGGTCTTGGGTTCAACGTCGTTGTGGTGAGCCTCAATAGCGTGAACTACCTCTCTGCTCTCCTTGTACTTCTTTGCCGCATTGACACCTATCTCTACGTGCGAGCCCTCAACGTCGTGGGGGAACGCCTTACCGATATCGTGAAGAAGTCCTGCGCGTCTTGCAAGCGTGCTGTCCACGCCAAGCTCGTCCGCCATGATTCCTGCAAGGAATGCGACCTCAATAGAATGCTGAAGCACGTTCTGTCCGTAGCTGGTTCTGTACTTAAGTCTGCCAAGAAGTCTTACAAGCTCGGAGTTGATTCCGTGAATGCCAACCTCAAACGTTGCGCGTTCACCCGCCTGTTTAACAGACGCGTCAACCTCTCTCTGTGCCTTCTCGACCATTTCTTCAATTCTTGCGGGATGAATTCTACCGTCGGATATGAGTCTTTCAAGAGCAATTCTTGCAACCTCACGTCTTACGGGGTCAAATCCCGACAATGTTATAGTCTCGGGTGTATCGTCAATAATAAGCTCAACGCCTGTGAGAGTTTCGATCTTCTGAATGTTTCGTCCCTCACGTCCGATAATTCTTCCCTTCATTTCCTCGCTGGGAAGGGCTACGCTGGATACGGTAGCCTCGGAAACGTGGTCGGAAGCATATCTCTGTATTGCGAGAGACAGAATGTTCTTTGCCTTTTCATCGGCTTCTTCCTTGAACTGCGCCTCAAGCTCGTCAATTCTCTGTGCAAGCTCGTGCTTGACCTCGGATTCGACCTGCTCGATAAGCTCCTGCTTTGCCTCTTCAGCCGTAATGCCCGAGATTTCCTCAAGCTTTTTGCGCTGTGCCGCAATAGCCTCCTTGATCTTTTCCTCAAGGGCTTCGTTGTCCTTAATCTTTTTGTCGAGCTGCTCGCTCTTTTTCTCAAGAGATTCCGTCTTTTTGTCGAGATTTTCTTCCTTTTTGTTGATTCGGTTTTCCATACGGCTGACTTCAGCACGTCTTTCCTTCATCTCACGCTCAAAGTCGTTTCTCTGCGACATGATATCTTCCTTCGCGGAAATAAGGGCTTCCTTCTTTGCAGATTCTGCTTCCTTCTTCGCCTCTGTAAGAATCTTTGACGCTGCCTCCTCGGCAGAGCCTATCTCTGCCTCACCGATGACCTTTCGGAATATTACTCCGAGTACAAGACCGACGGCAAGAGCGCCAACTCCGACTAATACATATATCCACCACACACCTAAACACCTCCTTTTCTGAATTTTTTTCTGATTTTAGTTACTAATATCGCCATTTTAATACGATACCATTTTAATTATACATAAAAATAAGCGATTTGTCAAGGGCTTTTTACCCAATCCTTGACAAATCACTTATAAATTATTATATATTATTTTCCCTTTTCACAAGCTCAATAATATCGAAAAGGCTGTTACATTCCGCATACAGATGCTCGCGTATATCCTCTGCGGGCTTTTGTATATCAAATACGAACACGGGCTTCATTTTCGCCGCATACGCGCCGCGAAGTCCGTTGTTTGAGTCCTCAGCGACGATGGTCTGCTCGGGGACTGCGCCTATCATCTGCCCCGCCTTGATAAATATATCCGGCGCGGGCTTTCCGCGCTCGACCATGTCTCCCGTGACTATCGCGTCAAAATATTCGTATATACCCGCCGCTCTGATATTCTTCTCGGCTATACGCCTCGGCGTTGACGTGGCTATCGCGCAAGGAATTTTCTGCTCGCGCAGAAATTCAAGCAGCTCAACGCAGCCCGCCTTGTGGGGTATACCCTCGGTCTCAAAATACTTTAGCGTGAGCATTACTCTTTCAAGAAAGAACGCGTCGGGGTCTACCCTGTCGCCGTAATTCTCTCTTAAGAGCTGCTTTGCCGCCGCGGCAGGCGCGCCCGCAACTCCCTCGTCGTAGACGCGCTCCGCGTTTTCAAGCCCGTATTTTTGGCTTGTGACAAGCCATGAACGGCGGAATTTTTCCTCCGTGTCAAACAGAGTGCCGTCCATGTCAAATATCGCGTATTTTATCATTTGAATGGTTTACTTACCTGCAACGCTCATGTCCTTGATAAGCACGTCGGGTGAGCCGAACACGGTAAATCCGCCGGGAATTCCCCACTTGACCTGATCCGAAAGAGCGTCAATGTTCATAAGAAGCTCAAAGAAGTTGCCCGCAACCGTAAAGGACTTGACGGGACCTGCCTTTTTGCCGTCCTTGATGATAAAGCCCTCGCTCTCAACGGAAAAGTCACCCGTGATAGCGTTAGCGCCTGCGTGAAGTCCCTTGACACCCGTGACATAAATGCCGTCGCCTGCCTTTGAGAAGAGCTCGTCAAGCGTATTCTCGCCCGCGCAGATACTAAAGTTGTAGGGAGCGATGTTTCCGCCGCGGCGACCGTTACCCGTGGTCTCCTTGCCCGTCTTTATAGCGGTAGTGAGGTCGTAGAGCATGGTTTTAAGCACGCCGCCCTCAACCACCGTCTTCTTATACGTTGCAACGCCCTCGTCGTCAAAGTGCGTCTGCATGGGACAGCCCTCTCTCATGGGATCGTCCGTGATGCTGACTATATCTGCGGCGATCTTCTCGCCCTCCTTGCCTGCAAGACGGGACATACCGAGAAGCGCGTTCTTTGCAGAGAATGCAGAGGAGAATGCGGACAAAAGATCCTTCATTTGCTTGCCGTCGATAACTATATTGTACTTACCCGTAGGTATCTCCGTCGCGCCTATCTTTTCAAGCGCACCGCCGACTGCCTTTTCGGGAAGAGCCTTAGCGGCATCGCTGTTGATGTTCTCCGCAAACTCAAAGTTATCTCTTGCCTCGCCGTCGCAGTTTACAACTGCGGCAACGTAGCAGCCCGACATTCCAACGCGGTTGGAAAGCTCAAGACCGTGGGAGTTGTAAAGATACATCTCGCTTCTGAAGGACATAACGGCGGTCTGCGTGCCGTCAACGACGCGCTCATCAACGCCGTAGGTCGCCTCGTGAAGCTCAAGCGCCTTATTTTTGAGTATTCCCGCGTCAAGCTCCTCGGGGAGTGTTGCGGTGGGTGTAGCGTAGGACTCCGAGCCCTTGAATATCATTACGATATCGTCGTTCTCAATAGCCTCGGTGTTCTCCTTTGCGCGAAGAACGAGGTCCTCAAGCTCGTCTGCCTCAAAATAGCTTGATGACGAATAGCCCATGTGACCGCCGCAAAGGCAACGGAAATATACCTTTGCGCTCTCACCCGAGCTGAGTCCGCTTATTTCGTGCTTGAACGTCTCTGCGGAAATGTCCTCGCTTACGGTATAAAATATTTCGTATTCCTCAACGCCGAGCTTTTTGCAAGCGGCGGAGATTATTTCCTTTATCTGAATAAATTCCATATTAGCGACCTCCTACCGTTATTTTGGATATACGGATAAGGGGCTGACCTACGTCCGTGGGAACGCTTCCGCTCGACGAGCCGCACATACCCTGTCCCGTAGCCATATTCTGTCCTACCATGTCAATATCCATGAGTATCTGTGAGCCTGTTCCGACGAGCGACGCGCCGCGCACGGGCTCGCATATCTTACCGTTACGTACGATATATCCCTCGCTGACGCCGAAGTTAAACTCACCCGTGAGGGGATTTACCGAGCCTCCGCCCATCTTCTTTGCGTAAAGACCGTATTCAATGGACGCAATGATATCCTCGTTCTTGTCGGGGCCGTTTGCGATATACGTGTTGGTCATTCTCGACGTAGGCTCGTACATGAAGCTCTGACGGCGGCTGTTACCCGTCATGGGCATGCCCATACGTCTGGAGCCAAGACGGTCTATCATGTAATTTTTGAGAATACCGTTCTCAATAAGCACGTTCTTTTGAGTGGGGTGTCCCTCGTCGTCAATGTTTACGGAGCCCCATGCACCGGGGATAGTTCCGTCGTCTATTGCCGTTACCTTTTCGTTTGCTATCTGCTGACCGAGCTTGCCCGCCATCTGCGACGTGCCCGTACCTACGCTCGTAGCCTCAAGGGAATGTCCGCAAGCCTCGTGGAAAATAACTCCGCCAAAGCCGTTCTCAATAGCAACCGTCATCTGTCCTGCGGGACAGTAATCCGCTCTGAGGCTTACGAGTGCCTCGTCAGCGGCGGTGATACCAACCTCGCGGGGGTCAATGAAATCAAACATTTCAAGTCCCATGCCTCGACCGGGGCCGTAGAAGCCCGACTGATTGTCGCTGCCGTCAGCCGATACGGCTACCGCGTTTACGGCAATTCTCGTTCTTACGTGTCTGTCGGTGGTATAAAGTCCCTCGGAGTTTGCGATAAGGATCGTGTGGTCAACAGACGCAAGATTTCCCATTACCTGCTTTATCTTTTCGTCTCTTTCCTTTGCCGCAAAGCAAGCCTCCTTGAGTATGTCCGTTCTCGTCTTTATGGGCGTGCTTCCGGGGAGTATTTTTACGGGGTGGATATTGGGGAATATTCTCTCCGTAAGGCTTATGTTTACGGACGCGTTACCGTCTCCGATAGCGTTTGCAACTGCCTTTGCACAGCGCAAAAGTCCCGCACGGGAGAGGTCTGTGGTTGTAGCGTAAGCCGTACGCGTGCCGATAAACGCGCGGATGCCCACGCCCGACACCATCTCGTCGCTTACCGTGTCGATCTTTCCGTCAAGAAAACGGATACCGTTGTTTCTCGTTTTCTCCGCGTAGACCTCGGCAAAGTCCGCACCTGTGGACATAGCCGCGGCAAGCACGTCTTCAAGTAAAATTCTTGAGATCATTGTCTTTCTCCTTTATATTTTCTTAGCAGATTTTATTCTTCGGTTGCTATTTCCTCGTCGCAGGCTTCGCCGTCGCACTCTGCCTCGCACTCCGCCTCGTCCTCGGGCTGTGCCTTTGTCAAGGAATATACCATCTTTATTTCCTCACCGCTGAAATCAACGTTACAAAGCTGTCTGAGCTTGCCCTCTCCCACTACGAGAGAGAAATGGTTATTATCGCTCCACTCGGAATGAATGTCCTTGGAGTTCTTGCCCGCAACAATAGTGAGCTTGCAATCATCCTCGCTCTCCTCCTTGTGCGCACGCACCTTAATGAGGGAGAGACCCCTTGCCGTGCTTGACGTACCGCAGGTAAGCGTAACGGTATTGTCACCGTCGGGGGAGACGAGGTCGGTATCCTTGAAGTCTTCCTTTATCTCGCTGACTACCTTTGCCGTTGCAACACTGCCCGCAACGCCTACTGCAAGTCCCGCGATAAAGCCGATAATACTTGATTTTTTCATTTTTTATCCTCCAAAAATAAATTTAATCGGGGTTTCTTTCACCGAGCGCGATATGATACTTCTGATAGAAGCTCTCAAAATATCCGCCGTCAAGCGCTTCTCTTATTTTGCGCGTAAGGTTATTGTAGAAATAAAGGTTGTGAGTGACGGCAAGTCTCATGCCGAGAGCCTCCTTTGCCTTTATGAGATGTCGTATATAAGAACGGCTGTAATTTCTGCAGGTGGGACAGCCGCAGGACTCCGAGATGGGACGGGGGTCCTTTGCATACTTTTCGTTACAGATGTTCATTTTGCCCTCCCACGTAAAGAGGTTTCCGTGGCGCGCGTTACGCGAGGGCATGACGCAGTCAAAAAAGTCAACTCCCATGTGTACCGCCTCCAGGATATTGCAGGGTGTTCCGACACCCATGAGGTATCTTGGCTTGTCCTTGGGCATGAAGGGCTCTACCGCGTCAATTATGCGGTACATCTCCTCGGTCTCCTCACCGACCGCAAGACCGCCTATCGCGTAGCCCTCACAGTTTATCTCGGATATTCTCTGCATGTGCTCGATACGAAGGTCCTCGTACGTGCCGCCCTGGTTTATACCGAAAAGCATCTGATGCTTATTTATGGTCTCGGGCAAAGAGTTCAGTCTGTCCATCTCCGCGCGGCAACGCTCAAGCCAACGCGTCGTTCTGTCAATGGAATTGCGCACGTACTTATACGGCGCGGGGTTTTCAATGCACTCGTCAAACGCCATAGCGATAGTGGACGCGAGGTTTGACTGTATCTGCATGCTCTCCTCGGGACCCATGAATATTCTTTTTCCGTCAACGTGGGACTGAAATCTTACTCCCTCCTCGGTAATTTTACGAAGCTGTGCGAGTGAAAATACCTGAAATCCGCCCGAGTCGGTAAGTATGGGCTTTTGCCAATTCATAAACTTGTGAAGACCGCCCATATCGTGAATAAGCTTGTCACCGGGACGGATGTGCAAATGATAGGTGTTGGAAAGCTCCACCTGGCAGTCGATATCGTTAAGCTCTACCGTGGAGACACCGCCCTTTATCGCGGCGCAGGTTCCAACGTTCATAAACACGGGGGTCTGTATGTCCCCGTGTACCGTGTGAAGGACTCCGCGGCGAGCGCGTCCGTCCTGTGCTAAAAGTTCAAACATAACTTTGCTCCTTTGAGTTTTTTACTCCGACGCACTTACAAAGACAGTGTAAGGCGTCTGTTTTTTATTTAAGTTCTTTCAAATTGTCTGTCAATATTTTTCTTTGAAAGCTCCATTGCAACAGGTCTGCCGTGAGGACAAACCGTAATATCCGGAATAGCCATAAGCTGCTTGATTATCCATTCGTTGTCCGCGTCCGAATATTCTCTGCCCGCCTTTATAGCCGCCTTGCAGGACGCCTGATAAAGAGCCTTCTCAAAGAGAATGTTTCGCGTCACGCTCACGTTACCCGTGCCGTTCTTTATTCTGTCCGCGATCACCGCGAACATATCCGTGACCGCTCCCTGCTCAACTCCTACGGGAATTGCGTGGACGGAAACGGAATTTTTGCCCGTTTCAAATTCAAATCCCACAGCTTCGATCTCTGCGCGGTACTCCTCAATGGTGGAGACCTCGTCACTCATGAGCATTATCTCAATGGGAAGCATAAGAAGCTGGGAGGTGACGTCTGCGGCGTACATATTCGCCTTGAGCCTTTCGTAAATTATGCGCTCGTGCGCGGCGTGCTTGTCAACAAGCAGCATTTTCTCGCCCACCTCAACGATAATATACGAATTGAAAACCTCGCCCGCAAGTCTCCACGGTATGCTCGGTACGACGGGGGGCTCGGGTGCTGCCTCTTCCCTTGCGGGAATTTCCGCCTGCTCCTGCCCGACGGGTGCTTTTGTGACGGGAGCTGTCTCTGCGACGGGTGTTGCAGGCTTTTCAACCCTTTCTACCACAGGCTTTTCTGCCACGGGCTGTTGCGCCGCGGGAGTTGTCTCTGCCACGCTCGACTTTACCTCTGCGGGCTTATTTGCAGCCCTTCCAGCGCTCTTTATCTCGTTTACGTATCTGTCAAGATATTCCTTTGCGCTGATACGCTCGGGCTGTGCTACCTTGCTCGTATCAACCTTCCCACTTGCAAAGCCACTTTTTCCGTCTCCGCTCTGCGTGACCGTCACGCTCGGAGGCGTTTGCTGTCTTTGTACGTCCATCGTAAGCTGACGTGCCTTTACGGATTCGTCTCTGCCAACGGGAATGAACGAGTCGGACATTTTCATGCCGCCCGAGGCCTTTGGCATCTGCATCTGCGGACGCGCCGTGCTGCTCTCAAGTGCCTGCTTTACGGCGTAATACACCGATTCAAATACAATCTTCTCGTTTGAGAACTTGACCTCCAGCTTTGCGGGATGAACGTTTACGTCCACTCGCCCGGGGTTCATGGATATAAAGAGCACGCAAACGGGAAATCTCTCGCTCGGAAGATACGAGGAAAACGCCTGCTCAAGCGCCGCAGAGGCGGTCTTGCTCTTTATGTATCTGTTGTTTATATAGAAATTCTGATAATTTCTGTTGCCCTTTACGTTGTCCGAGCGACCGACAAAGCCCTCAACGCGAATTCCCTCGTACTCACCCGAAACGGCTATGAGCTTCGTGGCAAAATCGCGTCCGAATACGGAATATATCGCGTTTGCGAGCTTTCCGTCTCCTGCCGTCTCAAGCTTCAGCTGTCCGTCCGTGATAAGCTTGAAGGAAATTTCGGGGTGGGACAGCGCAACTCTCTCAACACTTGCTGTAATTGCCGCGGTCTCGGTTACGTCGCGCTTTAAAAATTTTCGTCTTGCAGGGACGTTTGCAAACAGGTCCTCAACTATAATAGTCGTACCGTCAGAGCAGCCCTGCTCCTCAAGTGAGATTATCTCTCCGCAGTCGACCTCTAGAACGGCGCCCACGTACGCGTCGCGGGTTTTTGAGATAATTCTCACACGCGACACGGCAGATATAGCCGCCAGAGCCTCACCGCGGAAGCCGAGCGTACATATACCGTCAAGGTCTGCGGCGGTCTCAATTTTACTCGTTGCGTGTCTGCGGATAGCGAGAGGCAGATCCTCAGGCTCCATGCCGCAGCCGTCGTCGGACACACGCATAAAGGTAATTCCCCCGTTCTGTATCTCGACCGTGATACGGCGCGCCCCCGCATCTATTGAATTTTCCATCATTTCCTTTATTGCCGACGCAGGTCTGTCAACCACCTCGCCCGCCGCAATAAGATTGGCTACCTCAAACGATAGCAGGTTTATTTTCGCCATAGGTTTTCCTCCTTTCGCAATCCGTTATTTTTCGTGATTATCCAAGTCTCTTTTTCCAATCAAAGAGCAAGGACATACACTCGTAGGGTGAGAGCGTATTTATATCCGTGTTCTTTATCTCCTCTATAACGCCGTCGTTTATGCAGTCGTCAAAGGTAATAAGAGTATCGTCCTTTTCTTCTATCTTCGCTTCCTTGTCGGAGAGACGGAGATTTTTCGCGCTCTGTTCAACCGACGAAAGAATTTCCCTTGCGCGCTTTATAACGTCTCGCGGAAGGCCTGCAAGATTTGCGACCTCTATTCCGTAGCTGTCGTCGGTTGAGCCGCGGACTATCTTGCGAAGGAAGGTAATGTTATCTCCCCTCTTTTTAGCCGCGATGTTGTAGTTGACTATGCCGTCAAATTCCTCCTCCATGCTCGTCAGCTCATGGTAGTGGGTTGCAAAGAGCGTCTTTGCGCCTATCTTTCTGCTTGACGTATACTCAACTATCGCGCGCGCTATACTCATGCCGTCAAAGGTAGACGTGCCTCTGCCGACCTCGTCGTAGATTATAAGGCTGTTCTTGGTCGCGTTGCGCAAAATATACGCGACCTCGTTCATTTCAAGCATGAACGTGGACTGTCCCGAAGCCAGGTCGTCCGACGCACCAACACGCGTGAATATCTTGTCAACTATGCCTATCTCCGCCTCTGCCGCAGGGACGAACGAGCCCATCTGCGCCATAAGGACGATAAGCGCGACCTGTCTCATATAGGTGGATTTACCCGCCATGTTAGGTCCTGTGATAAGCATAAGTCTCTCGCCCTTGGTGTCGAGCCTTGTGTCGTTGGGCACAAAATACGTGTCCTTTACGAACTGCTCAACCACGGGGTGTCTGCCGTCCTTTATGATTATCTCGTCCGACGAGGATATCTGCGGACGGACGTATCTGTTCTTTGCTGCAACCGAGGCAAGGCTGAAGTACGCGTCAAGCTCTGCAAGTAACGTTGCGGTTTTCTGAAGCCTTGCGGAGTTTTCCGCAACGGTTGAACGCACGCCGCAGAAAAGCTCATACTCAAGCGCGCAGAGCTTGTCCGTCGCACCAAGAACTCTCGCC
>JAFTKY010000017.1 GCA_017453005.1 Clostridia bacterium
TAAAAGCCCGAGCCGAAAGGCTCGGGCTTTTAGATTTCAGAAACGCAACCTTGTCAACAAAAATCTTCCTTTTACCCTCAAATTTCTACCACTTGGAAAAAATATATTTACAAATCGGGAAAATATTGCTATAATAAAATCACACCGAGAGAGAGGAGGCGCGTACGTGAAGATAAGGATAGAAATATCGGAGCAGAATGACGACGAGATAGTAATACGCTGCAGGCAAAAGACCGACAAGATATCTGCAATCGAGACCGCTATCGAGAACGCGCTGAAGAGCAGGGGAGAGCTTGTGCTTTACATAGGCAGCACCGAATATTACGTGCAAAAAAGCGAAATTCTGTTTTTTGAGGCATCGGGCGGCAAGGTGTTCGCGCACACACGCGACGGAATGTTTACCGCTCAATATAAGCTCTTTGAGCTTGAGGACGTGATGCCGTCGAGCTTTACTCGGATATCAAAATCGGTTATTGCAAACATAAATCTTATAAGCTCCCTGCGGCGCGAGCTTACGGGCAACGGAGAGATAACCTTTAAGGGAAGTGACAAAAAAACCTATTTCTCCCGTGCGTATTATAAAATTTTAAAGGACAAAATTGAGGAAGTGAGGTTTGGAATATGAAATTTCAGAAGGTATTTTGGGGACTTGCGCTGGTGCTTTGCGCCGTGTTTATCATACTTGACGCGACTGACGTTATCGCGCCCTTTACAAGTATTTTCGGTGATGTGTCGGTGTTTTTCGTTATATTGGGAATAATGCTTCTGGCTTTGGCTGTTGAGCGTATAGCAAACGGAAAATTCAATGAGATATTCGTTCCTCTTGCGCTGATATTTATGCTATTTGAGAAAAATATCGCGTTTGCAATGGGACTTGAGAAGACCAACATAATAAATAACTGGATAGTTCTGCTGTGCGCCGTGCTTTTGACTGTTGGCGTGGGTATGCTTATGCCCAGGAACATAAAAAAGCTCAAGAAGGGCAAGCGTTCAAGGTATATAGGCAGCTCGTCCTCCTACATAGACTGCGCGGATTTTTCATCGCGTGAGGTAGAGAACAATATGGGCTCGTGCGTCGTACGCTTTGAAAACACGGACGAGTACAGCGGAAACGGAGTTTTGACTATTGAAAACAATATGGGCTCGCTTGCTATCTACGTGCCGAATACGTGGAACGTAAGGACTAATATTGAAAATAACATGGGAAGTGTTCGCGTTGACGGAGACGGAGATACAAGCGGCCCCCTCCTTATCATAAACGGTGAAAACAATATGGGCTCTGTTCTGATTGAATACGTGTAAATATTATTGGCGCGCCTTGCGGCGCGCCTTTTTTTGATTGTTTTGTGAATATTCTTGACAAGGGGAATATGTTGTGCTATAATTTAACTTGTAGGATAACAAGAAGGGAGAGGGAGCATGAAAAGAAGCGGTATTGCCTTCAAGACTGCCATAGTTGCACTTGCGACGCTTTGCGCCGTGGCTTTTGTCATGTTTTCCTTTGCACAGATCATGGATTTTGACCATGACTGTTATCTTGAAAGCTGTCCCGTATGTACGGCGGCGGCTGTCCGCGAGAATATTCTCGGCACTTGGGCATTTCTTGCTATTTTGCTTTTCACTTTCGCGCTGTCCGTCTGTTTTTACAGTGTCAGCTCCAATGACAAAAAGGCACAAATCGCTACGGAAACTCCCGTGCGCCTCAAGGTGAAGCTCTCGGATTAAAAACTCAGGCCTATCACGTATAGGCTGTTTGGCGTTATGTCCGCGTAGGATAACTGCGCCAATTTATGGGGTAAGTGTACCCCGTGACGAATGAGTTTTTGATTTTTGAGGGCCTTTTTTGCGCCCAAAAATAGATTTTAGGGAGTAAACAAATGATAGAAATAAAGAATTTATCAAAGAAATTTCAAAACGAACGCGCGATAAATTATAAAGATATGCGCTTTGAGGACGGTAAGTCCTATATGCTTCTCGGCGCGTCGGGCTGCGGCAAATCAACGCTGCTTAACATGATTGCAGGCATACTTTCCGCCGATAGCGGTGAGATACTTATTGACGGCGTTGATATGCTCAAAAAGACGCAAAAGGAAAAGGACAAGTTCAGAATAGAGAAGATAGGCTATATATTCCAGGACTTCAAGCTCATAACCGAGATGACCGTTATGGACAATATCAATATTTTGAGGCTTGAGGGCGTGAACACATCCGCAGCGGACGATATACTCCGCCGTCTTGAAATGTATGAAAAGAAAAACAAGAAGATAAAGCACCTCTCGGGCGGCGAGCGACAGAGAGTTGCGATAGCCCGCGCGATAGTCAAGATGCCGGACATCATTTTGGCAGACGAGCCCACGGGAAATCTTAACTTTGAGATAGGCGAGGCGGTCATCCGTCAGCTTATTGAAATATCAAAGGGAAAAACTCTTATTGCCGTCACACACGACGACAGACTTGGCAAATATTTCGACTGCACCATAGACATGAACAGCATGATAGGAGGTGGCGAGAATGCTTAAGTTTGCGCTCAAAAACATGGCGATAAAAAAGGTTCAGGTAATTCTTATCATTATATCCATCGTGCTGTCCGCAGGTGTTGGCGTTCTGGCGTTCAACGTCTCCGAGCAGGTAAGCGAGGGACTTACTAACAACGCGGGTTATTATTCCGCAATTATAGGACCGTCGGGAAGTGCGACGCAGCTTGCCATGAATACCATGTATTTTACGGACGAGCCCGTGGGAACTATTCCGTATTCCTTGGTCTCCGAGCTGTCGCAGGACAGCAGAGTTAAAGAGGTCATACCCTTTGCTATGGCGGATAATTACAACGGCTTCTCGGTCGTTGGAACAACACCGGCATTCCTTTCGGCAAAGACACTCGCAAAAGGACGCATGTTTACGGAGGGAGAAGCCTTTGAGGCTGTCGTCGGCTCAACGGTTGCCGAGCTTAATAAGCTCGAGATAGGCGACGAGCTTTATACGAGCCACTCCGTCGGAGGAGACAAGCACGCGCATCCGCTCAAGGTGGTTGGAATTCTTGAGGAAAGTCACAGCGGATTTGACAAGGTAGTATTCACGCAGATAAAGACTATATGGCAGGCGCATGACCACTCAGGCGAGCACGACGAGGCAAATATAGGTGTAGACCTGCTCTCCGCGGGACATACGACGGAGGAAGCAACCGAGCAGGCGACTGAGGATGGTCACGGGCACGTCACGGAGGACGGCGGTCACGGTGACGAGGAGCATGAGGACGGTGAGCATTCGCATACGTCAAATACCGTATGTGCGATACTTGTAAAGACCCTTAACCCTACATACGCAATGTCGATAGTCAATGAGTATAACGGCAAGGTCTATATGCACGGCGAGGACAGCTATTCCTTGCAGGCAATAGAGCCTATGGACACCATGCGCGGCGTGCTTGAGGAGACGGACAACACAAAATATATCGTGTTCGTGCTCTGCGCGATAATACTGATAATGAATATTATCATAATCTCGATCATAACGCTTCTGAATATGTATCATTCCGCAAAGGAAATATCCCTTATGCGACTTATCGGTATCAGCATGAAGAAGATAAATATGCTGTATCTGATACAGAACAGTCTTATAGGACTTGTATCAACTGCGCTTGCGTTTGGAATATCCCGTGCGTGTCTTGTGCTTATGAGCGATTACGTTGAAAGCATGGGAGCGGTGCTTAATCTCTCAAAGGTCTACCCGCTTGAGTGGGTGATACTTTTTGCGGTGTTCCTCATCAGCGTAATTCCTACGGTGATATGCACCGTGTCAATGTCCAAAAAGGACGGAATAAATAACTAAAAAGGTCTGTTTGTCTTATGAAAAATAAATTTCTGATTAAATTTGGCATAGTTGTTTTGACGCTTTCGCTGTTGCTTACGTTTTCGGCGTGTGACAACGGCTCGGGCGGCGGAAAGCAAAATAATCCCGACGGAGCGACCAAGCTCAGCTTCAAGTCGGCTGCAAGCTATGATTATCTCAAAACGCTCAACGGTCAGATGGTGACCATCAACGGATACCTTGCGACAAGCTCGCCCGTTGACGGCTCGTTTATATTCCTTATGAACCTGCCGCTCCAGAGCTGTCCCTTCTGCGTGCCCAACACGACCGAGCTTTCAAACACTATGGAGGTCTATCCCAAGGACGGAGAAAAATTTGAATATACCAATCAAGCCGTGCAGGTGGTCGGAACGCTTGAGGTCGCGCCCGACAAAAATCAGCCCTTTACAGATATGTACGGATATCAGTTCAATTTCAAAATCGTTGATGCGAGCTACACGATTTTGCAGGCGGAGGATCTGTCCGAGGATATGGCACTCTGGCAGAAAATTGCTAACACCGAGGTCATAAACGACGTGTATAAAATGTACGATTACGTGCATTTTCTCTGCGCGTGGAATACGTATTCCGTAAAGTCCTGGACGGATGCGGACGGCAACACCCACCCCGGTTATTATCTCTGGGCGGCTGACGCGATGAATTATATCACGAAGGACGGCGCACAGTGGAATTACGGATATAAGGACGGTTATTTTGACAATCTTATAGCATCAGTCCGCGCGGTAGATGCGACGGCGTACGAGGATCTCGTGCAGAACATTGAGGACGCGAAGGCACTGTCCGAAAAGGCATTTGGCGAGCTGAAGGCAGGGAACTATACGTACGAAACAAAGTACGTTGAAGAGTTTGGGACCACGGACAATATTTATACGATAAACAAGGGCGAGGAGCTCCTTGCTGAGTGGACACAAATTTATACCTTCTTCTCGGATTGGCTCGGCTCTTGGGAATTATAATAATGAAAAAGGAACTTCAATTCTGAAGTTCCTTTTTTATAATCAATCGTTTGCGCGCTTGTATTGTGAGAGCTGCATTTCCTCCTTGGCGCGGAGCTTTTCAAGCGTTGCCATGTTTTCGATCATGAGCTTGACAATTTTTTCAAGCGTGGAGTTCTGGGAGTAGTCGGCTACGCAGACGTAATTTATACGGTCATCGTCGACCAGGGGCTTTACCGTCTCGCTCTTGCCCGATGCGTAGAGTGCGATGGACTTGCCGCCCTTCTGCTTTACCATCTTCATGCAGGGAATGTCCGTCATTCCGTCACCGATGTATATCATATTGCGGTATGCAATACGGCGGAGGCTTTCGTCCTGAAGCCGGTTGAGATTGTAATCGTCCGTTACGTCAAGAATACCCTTGGATATTCTGTAAATATACTGCGTTTTGAGCGTGTAGTTTATTGCGAGCGCGGGCCAGACTGCCTCGCCGTTTTCGTCGTACATATATCTGCACGCGTAAATTCTCTTGAAATACTTTGCTATAGGCGTGCCCTGAATTATCTCGTAAGTGCCCGAGGATATGATATAATGCTCAATGTTGACGCCGAGAGACTCGCCGTAGGCGTTGATCCTGTCAAACCATGAAAGCACACCCTTGTAGAGCACGACGTTCTCGCCGCAGCTTCTCAGGTATTCCTCGGTCAGCGGAATGCCGCGCTTTTTGCACTCGCGTATCATTATCATCATATAAGCGAGTATTTTTTCCACCTCGTGCTCGCGCGTCAGCTTTGCCGCCTCACCCCAGAATTCGTCCGAGTTCATGCCGAGGTTTTTTATAAAATCGTATTCCTGCATATCTGTCGTGCAGAGAGTTTTATCAAAATCGTATAAAATTCCAATAGTCGTTTTTGCCATAATATTACGCGTTCCTTTCCTTTTGATGTGTCCTCTCTATATTTTACCATAAATTTCTAAAAAATGCAATAGGTATAAGAATATCAAAAATTCTCTTGCCCACAAATTTGCAGGCAAGAGAATAAATGTCATTAAAGATTATATTTCAACATCAAATTATCCGCGATCATGTCGATAAACTCGCTATTGGTGGGCTTTGCTATAGGCTCCCTTGTGTAAAGGGAGCTGTCACCGTAGGTGACTGAGGGATTGTCTGTTCCGATCTTTACAACCCCTCCGTCAGCCTTCGGCTGCCACCTCCCCTTGCACAGGGGAGGCTTATTAGTACAACTTGTATTTGAGCCTCAAATTATCCGCAATCATTGCGATAAACTCGCTGTTTATGGGAAATCTCTTGACAAATTACACTTTTTGAGATATAATTTCTTTGTCGAAACTGCAGGCGTATTTTTCCTGTCTCTCGCTTTATGCGAGCGTCTTGGGCACGAGGCAGTTTCGGCTTTTTCTTTTTATATAATTTGTATTTCAACCTCAAATTATCCGCGATCATCGCAATAAACTCGCTATTTGTGGGCTTTCCTCTATTGCCTCCCTCCGGGAGGGAGGGGGACCACGAAGTGGTGGAAGGAGCCGGCGTAAATGTGAGTTTGGATTTACTGCATTGTACCGCACTCTCCCTCAGTCGCTACGCGACAGCTCCCTCCCGGAGGGAGCCTTTTTAGTACAATTTGTATTTGAGCCTCAAGTTATCCGCAATCATCGCAATAAACTCGCTATTCGTGGGCTTTCCACGATTGTTTTGAATTGTGTAGCCAAAATAACTATTCAGCGTATCCACATCTCCTCTGTCCCACGCGACCTCGATTGCGTGGCGGATGGCACGCTCGACGCGGCTGGTTGTGGTCTGATATTTCTTCGCGACGGAAGGGTAGAGGACCTTGGTGACGCTGTTGATGATGTCGCTGTCTTTTATCGTAAGGAGGATGGCAGTGCGGAGGTATTGGTAGCCCTTGATGTGCGCGGGGACGCCTATCTGATGGATAATGCGCGTGACCTGCGCCTCGATGTCGGGCGTCTCGTCGGCGGGAAGCTGCGCCGAGTAATATTCGGGCGAGCCCGAGTTCTTTCTCTTTTTGAGGAGATTTTCAAGGTTTTGGATAAGATTTTGCGTGTTTACGGGCTTGATAAGGCACAAGTCCGCGCCCGCCTCGAGCGACTGCACGAAAATATTTTGATTTGATACGGGAGAGAGCAGAACTATAATGGGCGCTTTGTCCTTGCCCGACTTTACCGTACGCACCAGCGACAGTCCGTCGATCTTGGAGAGCCATATATCTGCGATAAGAATGTCGGGGCGGGAGCGGTTTATCATGGACAGCGCCTCCTCGCCGTTTACAGCCTCGTCTATGTATCTGCAGCCCGAACGCGAAAGCGCGTCCCTGAGCATATTTCTTTGAGAGTTATTTTCGTCGGCTATGAGTATTTTTGTTGTGTATTCCACTTTGTTGTATCCTCCTGTAATAGTTTTTTATTGTTTACAGTAATATATTACCATAAATTAGGAGATTTTGCAATATGATTTCCAAAAATTCCCAATCGTGATAATAAACAAAGTTTTTTACCAAAAAATGTAAAAAATATCCAATTTGCAAATTTGCGACATTTTGAGGCAATAAAAGAGGGTGCTATGTTGACAGCAGTGATGTGGTATGATATAATATAATTGTATACGGTAAATAAACGTTCTGAAACCGTTAAATTATATTTGGGGAGGAGAAACTATGAGGCCAACGAAGGAGTTAATTTTGAAATCCGCGACAGACGGAATGATCAGAGGACTGACCTTTTTCCTTGTTATGAATATCTATATTTCAGCTTTCGCAGCATCAGCTCCGCTTTTGATTTCACTTTGCATTGCAGTTGCTGTTGCTACAATACACGGGCTGTTGTTCTTTGTGTTGTTGCGCAAGGAAACAAAAAATAAATACATTTTGCTTTTCTGCCTTATAAGTGCCGCAATATCTATTTTGTGCTTTGCAGTGCTTTTAATCCTGCCGTGGCGGTTGCCCTTGCGTGAGGTGAATGCGGGAGACGGGTTGATGATAATGCTTCTTTCTCCACTTGCGGTAGGCCTTGGCGCAATCTCAAGGTATGCGATAGCATTGCCTATATTAAAAAAGAAACAAAACTAACAAAAAAACAGTTGTCTACAAATTGTAGACAACTGTTTTTATTTATTGTGATATTCCTCAAACAGATCGTTTGGCGTGCATTGTAGAATGTCGCAGATTGCTTTTAGATTCTCAAACTTTATGCTTGTGGTCTCATTGTTTACGATGCGGTTGAAATTCTGGTAGCTGAGACCAAGCTGAATATAAAGCCAATACTTGGTTTTGCCCTTTTCTTCAAGAATATCAAGAATTCGCAGCTTCATAATATCACCTCTACATTATATAATGTAATAATTATATATTAAAAATTCACTTGACATATAGACTTTTACATGATATAATGTATACATTAGATATAAACTTATAAAGGGGAAATATTATGAAAAAGATACTTTCGGCGACTTTGGCGTTGATTACCGTTTTGTGTACGCTTGCGGGATTTTGCGCGTGCGATAAGGAGGACGGTCATACTCACAGCTATCATGTTGAGAGCAAAAGAGCAGAGTACGTAAAGAGCGAGGCAA
Source organism: Clostridia bacterium (assembly GCA_017453005.1). GTDB lineage: Bacteria > Bacillota > Clostridia > Oscillospirales > CAG-272 > SVTX01. The sequence continues at coordinate 8,416 of JAFTKY010000017.1, forward strand.
CCTGTACGACGGGTACTGTCATTTATTACAGTTGTCTTTGCGGCGAGAAGGGCAGCGAGACTTTTGAGCTTGACAACAAGACACACAATATATCAAAGACGTATACCGATACCAACTCCCTTTATCACACAACAAAGGCAACCTGCCGCGACTGTTCCGCCGTGGTGTCCGAGACGCTTGAGCTTCATACCTATTCGGACGGAAAGAATTGCGCATATTGTGACCACAGAAAAAAGAGCAGTGAATTTAAGCCGGGACTTTACCGGTCCGGAACAGAAACACTGATTTATTCATGGGAAGAGCTCATCAATGAAGGAATATTGACCGTAACAGAAAAAGCAATATCGGGAAGCGACCGCGAAATGCTTGCGGGCGACCTTGTAATCCCCGATTCCATTGAAAAAATATCAGACATGGCATTTATGGATTGCGACAAGCTTACAAGAGTGTCGTTGCCGATATCGCTCAAGGAAATAGCGTCGTATGCGTTTGCGGAATGCGATGCACTTGAAAACGTGGTTTTCCCCGCAAGCCTTTATTCTATCGACAGTCATGCCTTTTATAGCTGTGACAGCTTTACAAGCATTGAACTGCCCAATTCCGTTAGGACGTTAAACGGCTTTGCATTTGCAAACTGCAAAAACGTGACCGGTCTTGTGCTGTCAAGCAAGGTAGAAACTCTTAATCCCTCCGTATTTATGGGAATGAGAAGTCTTACTGAAATCACGATTCCTTCGTCTGTTACATGTATAAGAGAATACGTCATTCTTGCATGCTACAACCTCGTTTGTGTTGAATACGAAGGAACGGTTGAGGAATGGAATGCGATTGCAAAAAACACCTATTGGGCAGGATATCCCAACGAGTACAGTATTATTTGCTCGGACGGAGAAGTGACGGAATAAGATAATCAAAAATCCGCAGAGATTTTCTCTGCGGATTTTTAACATTCTTTAAGATATTTAACCTCATCATCCGTAAGCCTTCTCCACTTGCCGGCGGGGAGGCTGTCGAGGGTGATATTACCTATGGCGACACGGGTGAGCCTTTGAATTTTTGCGCCGTGAGCGTCGCACATTCTGCGTATCTGGCGATTTCTGCCCTCGTAAAGCTCGAACTGCACAAGGGTGGTCTTGTCGCTCTGTGACAGCTTTTTTACGGTCACGGGGGCTGTCTCTCTGCCGTCAATGACAACGGGCGCACCAAGAGACGAAACCTCCTGCTCGGAGAGAATACCGCTGAGGGTGACGTGATATATTTTGGGGATAGAGTGGCGAGGGTGCGTGAGCTTATTTGCAAGCTCGCCGTCGTTCGTCATAAGAAGCAATCCGTCCGAGTCCATGTCGAGCCTGCCAACGGGGTAGAGACGAACCCTTTTGCCCGCGCTGTCCGTGACGTCACGGCAGAGGTCGGTCACGTCCGCGCGTCCCTTTTCGTCGGACGCGGTGGTGACTATTCCGCGCGGCTTGTTGAGCATAATGCAGATTTTTTCGTCCGTGGGCAGACAGACCCGCTTGCCCTTGTATTCAACTATATCCGACGCGGGGTCTATCTTTTGACCGAGAGTAGCGGTAACGCCGTTTACCTTGACGTTGCCCTTTTCTATCTCAGCCTCGGCGGCTCGCCGCGACATGATACCGCAGTCGGTAAAATATTTTGAAATTCTTACACTTTCCATATTCAAGTTCAGTCGAATAGCGACGCTATCCACTCCAAAAGATTAGTTTTATTCTTTTTGTTTGCTACCGTGTATTCGGCGCGTAGCGGCGTTTCTGCTATTATCTCGCCGTCAAGGTAGATGACGAGCGTGCCAAGCTCGTCGCCTGCAACAACGCCTCCAAAATGAAATCTCGGCAGCTCCATTACGTACTCAATATTCTCGCAATTTCGCGGCAATATGACCGAAACGCTCTTTTTGTTGCTGACTGCGACAGTGTCCTCAGATGCGTTTATAAGCGGCAGGGAATATATGTATTCTCCCTCGGCGCACAGCTCTCGCAGCTCGTAAAGTGACGAGGCGTAGTCCAGCAGCCGCGTGTGGTCGCTCCAATCCGACGGGGCGTTGAGGGTGACGCAGATGTACTCCACGCCGTCACGCGCCGCGGCGCTTACAAGACACCGTCCGCTCTTTTTGGTAAAGCCCGTCTTTATGCCTATCGCGCCCTCGTAGGACCGCAGCAGCTTGTTGTGGTTTATAAGAAGTCTCGCGCCCTCGTCTGTATTCAGCGGAATTGTGGTTTTGTAGGTCGAGACTATCTTGCGGAAGGTCTCGTTTTGCATGGCGGCTCGGGCTATCAGCGCCAATTCCTTTGCCGTGGTATAGTGATCTTCACCGTCAAGTCCGTGCGGATTTTCAAAGCTCGTGTTCTCAAGCCCGAGGTCGTGCGCGGTCTTGTTCATCATATCCGCAAAGCCCGATATACTCCCGCCGACCTCAATGGCTATCGCCGCGGCGGCGTCGTTTGCGGATTCAAGGAGCATGGCGTAGAGCAAATTCTCCATCGTCAGCTCCTCGCCCTCGTACAGATATACAGACGAGCCCTCTACGCCGACGGCGAGAGGGGAGATCTTGACGGTTTTTTGAATGTCGCAGGCCTGAAGCGCGACAAGAGCCGTCATTATCTTTGTGGTTGACGCCATGGGCAGCCTTTGGTCACAATTTTTGGACCAAATAATATCTCCGCTTGACGCCTCGATCACCACGGCGCTTTTAGCGGAGATCTCGCCCTCGCTCGGTCTGTCCGACATCTCCACGGCGGGCAGGGAAAAGCTTTTCTCGGTTGTTTCATTCTCTTGCACGCCCGAGCACGCGCAAAGACACAGACATAGAAATACAGCCGTCAGCATAGCGGCGGCTTTTTTTATGCGCGAAAAATTTTCAGATACAAGCACGACAAACCCTCCGGGCAAATACTTTTTGATGCATTTACAAAAGTATATTTGCCCGAAAGGGTTTTTATGACATGAGCTCTGCTATTACTCGGCAGACTCCTCAGCGTCGTCCTTAGCGAAAATTGCCTTTATCTTTGCGATGATCTCGGGGGAGCGGTCAATGAGCTCGGAGATCTGCTCGATGGGATCTGCGGGGTTCTTCAGACCGATATTTACCATCTCAACTCTGCCCTCGGGGTCAATGCAGAGGAAGCCTACGGGCTGAATGGATATACCCGTTCCGCCGCCTGCGCCGAAGTTCTGGGGCTTTGTGTGCTCGGACTTGTCGTTGAAGTCAACGCCGCCCGTAGCGTAGCCAACTGCTACCTTGGAGATAGGGATTATCGTCGTGCCCGACGCGGTGTTGATGGGAGAGCCGATTACTGTGTCGGCGTCAATGATGTTCTTTATCTGCGACAGTGTAGCCGCGATAACTTCCTGGAGCTTGTTTTCAGATGCCATAACAAAATTCCTTTCATTTATATAAGTTTATTGTTTTCTTATGCTTTTTCGGTTTTGGGGGCTTTGGAGACTTGTACCTCGCCCACCTTGTGCGCGGGCTTCTTTTCGGGCTGTATCTTTATCCAGCCTGCTATTGCCTTGAACGCTACCTTGAAGAGTACGCAGAGCACACCCCAAAGGTTCATGGAGAAGGAAAGCTTTAAGTCCGCCTCGATCTTTTCAGAGAGGTAATCGGGGACGATTTCGATGTCTGCACGCGATCTGCCGTGAAGATTTGAGTGCTTGTCGAGCAGGGCGATCAAAGCACCGCACGCCGCGTATATACCGTACCAGCGCAGGGCAACCTGTGCCGCGTCGGGACCGCCGACCTTTATGTGAAGGCGTGAGGTCTTTATATGCAGGTGCGAGAAGAAGGTAGAGAAGAACAGCTTTACAATGCCTGTGGCAAGACCTATTGTGTCAGTCAGCTCGGGACGGCTCTCGCGTTTTTGCTTTTTGAGTGCCTTTTTTTCTTCCTTTGTGAGCTTTGCCTGCTCGGCGCGCTTTGCTTTTTTCTTTGCCTGCTTTTCTGCTTTTTTTGCCGCCTTCTTGGCTTCAAGCCTTTTGCGTTTTTCCTCGCGCTTGGCTATTTTTTGGGGGGTATAATCAGAGAGCTTGTATTTTTTCTCCTTTTTGGGGAGAATTCTTATTCGGACGCCGAATGCCCAGACGTTGAGCTTTAACTCGTCCGACAGCTCAAGGTTTACAAAAATGCGTACGGAAAAGAGCAATATAAGTATTGCAAGAACAATTAAAAATGCAATTATAAATATCACTCCTTTCAATGAATTTTACTTGTTTTATTCCTCGATGGTCTCGATTGATTCTGCTTTTTCATCGCTTTGCGACGCATCAGTAGCCATCGGCGGTATCATCATACCGACCTCGCCGACAAGACCGATGTTCGCGCCCTCAGTCTCACTCTCCGTCGGGGGAGTGAACTCGCACTGCGGAAGCTCGTCAAGAGAGTTCAGACCAAACACGCGCAGAAATTTCTCGGTAGTCGCGTAAAGCATGGGGCGTCCGGGCGCGTCAAGTCTGCCACAGCAGGCGATGAGGTTTTTGTCAATAAGTGACGTCATCGCGTAGGACGAGTCAACCCCTCGCACGGAGTCCACGTATGAACGCGTGACGGGCTGGTTGTATGCTACCACCGCAAGCGCCTCCATTGTGGAGTTTGAGAGATTTCCGCCGCGCTTGATACCAAGTGCCTCGCGTATGTAGGGCATGTATTCCTCCTTAGTGGAGAACTGACACGACTCAGGGTACATGAGAAGCATTATGCCTCGCGTGGATTTCTTTGAATTGTATTCCTTGGACATAGCCTCTACTATCTGCTTTACGTCGCCAACAGAGAGCCCGAGCACCTCGGAGAGCTTTTCGTACGTGATGGGATGTCCCGCCGCATAAAGAATAGCCTCAATAGCACCCGATATATTCGTTAAAGTCATATTTTCTTCACTCATACCAAAGCCTCGCTTTCAGAAAAGATGTCAAGCTGCTTGTCTGCCGCAGCGATTGCCGCACCGAACTCGCCCGGTACGTCCTGGGGGGGATTTTCGTTTATTATGAATTTTGCCTCGTCACCCATAAGTGAGGAGATACCCGTGTCGTCACCCGCGATGAGTATTTTTCTTACCTTTATAAGCTCAAGCACGCCGAGGAATATTGCTATCATATCGTTGAGAGATACCGAATCGTCGAGAAGCTCGCGCAGACTGGTTTCCTTTTTCTTTGACATTCTTGAGAGTATTCCGACTATCTTGACCTCAACGGGAACTATGGGCTTGCTTATCATGGGGGTAAAGGTCTCGCGGTCGGGAAGGGGACGGTTTTCGTTGTAGGTGATGATGCGCCTCACGGCAAGCAGCAGGCTTTCAGTTTCCTGGTCTGCGACAAAGGACTTGTCTATTGATATCTCGTCCGTATCCTTTTCAAGTCTGCCCGAGTATTTCGCGTATTCGGGGAGCAGCTTTTTCGCCGCCTCCTTTGCCTGCTGGTACTTGATAAGCATTTCAGCAAGGGCAGCTCTGGGGTCATCTTCTTCCTCCTCGACCTTGGGAAGAAGCATCTTGCTCTTTATGAGCATGAGCTCGCTCGCCATGACGATAAACTCGGAGGCAAGCTCCATGTCAAGCGCCTGCGCCGCCGCAATATATTCCATATACTGCTCGCAGATGAGGTTTATCTGGATGTCCTCTATATTCATTTTGTTTTCTGTATCAGGCTCAGCAAAAGGTCAAGGGGGCCCTCAAACTCTTGCACACGATAGCTTAAAGTGTCCATCTGGATCTCCGATCAAGTGATTATTAGATAAATAGAGAAAACAGCATATTAAAGGGATACGAGACGAGCTCCATGACCTTCTCCGCAATAAACGAGGTAAGGTAAACGCCAAATACTCTTGAAAGCACGAGATTGATTATAAGCACCGCAAAGAAGGTGTATCTTTCGTACTGCATTATCTTGAAATATATGCGTGTAGGGAGCAGCACTCCTATAAATCTCGAGCCGTCAAACGGGGGGACGGGAATGAGATTGAATACCATAAAGATAAAATTATACATTGCCCAGAGGTAGAAGAAGGCGTACAGAACGGAAAACAGACTAAGTAACGTCTCGTTTATCGTGCCCGACATGACCACCTTGACCTCAATAAACCAGGTAAGTGAGCAGAAAAAAGCTCCGATAATACCCAATATAAGATTTGCAAGCGGGCCTGCAATTCCCGTAATAGCCATGCCCTTTTTTGGATTGTCAAAGTTTCGGGGATTTATCGGCACGGGCTTTGCCCAGCCAAATCCAAAGGCAATCATGCAAAGCGTACCCCAAAGGTCAAGGTGCTTTGCGGGGTTTACCGTCATTCGTCCGAGATTGAAGGCGGTTCGGTCTCCCATTTTGTACGCGGCGTATGCGTGTGCAGCCTCGTGGCATGAGAGAGCAAAAAGCACTATCGGTACGGACAGGATAAGCTGTATTATGGTGTTTCTTATATCTCCCGAGGAGAGTAGTGAAATTAGCATTGTAACCTCCGTTTTTTGCGATGTCAGGGACATCGCGCCTTTTTAAAGGTCGAGCCTTATAAGGTCCTCGTACGTCTCGCGGGCAACTGCGAGACGAGCCTTGCCGCCCTTTACCATAATCACGGGAGGACGGGGAATACGGTTATAGTTTGAAGCCATGGAGTAGTTGTATGCGCCCGTGACGAGTACCGCAAGAATGTCTCCGCGTCGCGCAGGCTGAATATCCATGTCCTCGCCTATAAGGTCGCCCGACTCACAGCATCTGCCCGCAACAGTCGCTCTGTAGGAGCGGGGCATGTCTGCGCGATTTGCGATAAGGGCTGTGTAGCGCGACTGATAAAGCGCGTATCGGGGGTTGTCGGGCATACCGCCGTCAACCGAAATGTAATTTTTAAAGCCGGGTATCTCCTTTACCGAGCCGACGGTGTAAAGAGTTATTCCCGCTGCCGCAACAAGCGAGCGTCCGGGCTCAAGGCGTACCTCGGGCATAGCTATGCCGTTCTGCGCGCAGAAATCCGTTACTACACTTGCAATATCGGATATAGCCGCGGCGTAGTCTATCTGAGGGTCGTCCTCGGTATAGCGAACACCAAGTCCGCCGCCGAGATTGAGCTCCTTTATTGTATAGCCGAGTGTGTTTTTTATGTCCGCGATAAATCTTATCATGATGTCAGCCGCGTCGGAGAAGGGCTGAACATCAAATATCTGCGAGCCGATGTGACAGTGAAGTCCGCACAGCTCAATGTTGTCCGCCGCTATTGCGCGCTTGACTATATCCATAGCCTGACCCGTCTCAATGGCTGAGCCGAACTTTGAATCAACGCTGCCCGTCACTACCGCCTTGTGCGTGTGGGGGTCAATGCCGGGGGTGATGCGGAGAAGTATCTTTTGTGTGATGCTTCTGGCTTTTGCCTCGTCGCTGACGGCGTAAAGCTCGTCGATATTGTCAACGACTATTCTGCCAACGCCCATTTCCATAGCGTCGGATATGTCGCGGTCGGTCTTGTTGTTGCCGTGGAAGAATATCTTTTCTGCAGGGAAGCCCGCCGCACGCGCGGTGTAAAGCTCACCGCCAGAGACGCAGTCTATCCCAAGCCCTTCCTCTGCGGCTATTTTGTATATCTCCTTAAAGCAGAGCGACTTTGACGCAAAGAGCGGAAGCGCTCCCGCGCCGAAATTCTCGGTCGCAGCCTTGAGATATATTCTCATGTTTTGCCTTATAACGTCCTCGTCAATGATGTACGCAGGTGTGCCAAATTCACGTGCCAGCTCGACAGTATCAAGCCCGCCTATCGTAAGGTGTCCCTGTTCATTGACGGAAAGATGGGGATAAAGTATCATAATTTTAATCCTTTTAGTTAAAGTTTAACTCCCGTAAGCTCGGATATAGCCGCCCAAAGCTCTGCCTTGCCCTCGCCCTTGAGCGAGGAGAAGGGAATGATGGGCGTACCCTCGCGGATAAGCTCGTCGTTTGATATAACGGAGAGATTGTTTGCTCTCTCGGTCTTGTTGAGCTTATCTACCTTCGTGATTACGAGGATGTAGGGAATACCTGCCGCGTTCATCCAGTCAAGCATCATGGCGTCGTCATTCGTGATACCGACGCGGCTGTCAACAAGCTGAACCACGCCGCGAATAAGGTCTGCATTTTTGTTTTTGGTAAAATAACCATCCGTCAACGCCGACCACTTATCTCTGTCTGCGGGATTTCTCGCCGCAAAGCCGTAGCCGGGAAGGTCAACGAGAAAGAGCTTTTTGTCAACCTCGTAAAAGTTCACGGTAATGGTCTTGCCGGGGGTAGACGACACTCGCGCGAGTGACTTTCTGCCGAGAAGCGTGTTGATAAGCGAGCTTTTTCCCACGTTTGAGCGACCCGACAGCGCAATCTGCGGAATGGGGTCTGCGGGGAATTGGCTGGCCAGACCTGCGGTCATTTTAAGATTTGTATTCTGAATGTTAAGTCCCATAATTGAGGCTCCTGTTATTTTTTAGAATTTGCGTGAATTTCAGAGCGGGATGAGGGCTGCGGAATGTTGTATTGCGTTGGGCTCTGCTTTCTTTCGACGGTTATACACGTCTTGTCGGTCGCGAGCGCGTGGCTGAGCACGTCGGACGCTGTCCTGCAGGGGATAAAGGTGATATTTTCCTTGACGAGCGTGTCAAGCTTGTCAATATCCTTGACGTTATCCGCAGGGATAAGCACCGTTGTAACGCCCGCAGAGTACGCCGCCATAGTTTTCTCACGAAGACCGCCGATGGCAAGGACGTTTCCGCGCAGGGTTATCTCGCCCGTCATAGCCACGTCACGGCGGACGGGAATACCCGACAGTGCGCTGACGAGTGCTGTGAGCATGGTCACGCCCGCGCTGGGACCGTCCTTGGGAACTGCGCCCTCGGGAACGTGGATATGTATGTCGCGCTTGGAGTAAAAGTCGGTGGGGATATTGTACTGCTCGGCTATCTGACGGGTGTAGGTGAGCGCCGCCCTTGCGGACTCCTTCATAACGTCACCGAGGCTGCCCGTAAGCTCCAGCTTGCCCGTGCCGTCCGTGACCGCGACCTCGATCTTGAGCAGGTCTCCGCCCGACTGCGTGTATGCAAGTCCGTTTACCACGCCGATCTCGTCGCACGCGGATATTCTTTCGGGGAGGAATTTTTCCGCGCCGAGAAGGGCCTCAAGGTTTTTGAGAGTTACCGTCATGCTCTTGCACTTTCCGTCTACGATATTCAAGGCGGCGCGTCTGCAAACGCAGGCGATCTCGCGCTCAAGGTTACGCACGCCCGACTCACGGGTGTATGCGTCGATTATCTTTGAGAGTGCCTCGTCGGTGATCTTCAGTGTTCTCTTATTCAATCCGTGACGCTTGAGCTGACGGGGGATAAGATGATTTTTGGCAATAGACGTCTTCTCGCTCTTGGTATAGGTGTGAAGCTCAATTATCTCCATTCTGTCTATAAGCGGGCGGGCAACCGTGTCAAGCGTGTTTGCCGTTGCGATAAATATACAGTCGGAAAGGTCAAAGGGAAGCTCTATAAAATGGTCACGGAAGAACTTGTTCTGCTCGGGGTCGAGTGCTTCAAGCAACGCGCTTGCAGGGTCACCGCGCCCGTCACTTGCCATTTTGTCTATCTCGTCGAGAAGTATCAAGGGATTTTTGCTCTCGGCGGAAATGAGCGCGTTTATAATTCTGCCGGGCATAGCGCCGACGTAGGTTTTTCTGTGTCCGCGGATGTCCGCCTCGTCACGCACGCCGCCCAGAGATACGCGCACGTATTTGCGGTTCATGGCGCGAGCCAAGGACGAAGCGATAGAGGTCTTACCCACACCGGGAGGGCCGTAGAGACAGATTATCTGTCCCTTAAGCTCGGGATTTAACTGCTTTACCGCGAGGTATTCAAGCAGGCGCGCCTTGACGTCATGGAGCCCGTCGTGGTCGGCGTCAAGTATTTTTCTCGCCTCGGATACGTCCGCGCGGTCGTTTGTCTTTTTGCTCCAAGGGAGCTCAAGGCAGGTGTCGATATAGTTTGTAATTACCGTAGACTCTGCCGAGCCGAAGGGGGCTTTTGCAAGTCGCTCGTTTTCCTTGAGAAGCTTGTTTCTGACCTCGTCGGAGACGTCAAGCTCCATTATCTTATCAAAGTATTCGTCGGTGTCCGAGCCGCCGTCGCCAAGCTCCTCCTGAATAGCCTTCATTTCCTCGCGGAGGTAGTATTCCTTTTGTCCCTTCGCTATCCGCTCGCGGGTTTTTTTTTGAATGCTTGCCTCATATCCAAGTATCTTGTATTCGTGGAGCAGTATCTCGATAAGGGTCTCAATTCTCGTATAGGGATCGAATATAGAGAGAATATCAAGCTTGTCCGCCATTTTTTCAAGTATGTGAGACGCGATAAAATCCGCAAGCTGAGCGGGGTTTTTGATGCTCTTTATGGTGTTCATCATGTCGCCCTTTGTAAGGTCGGGAATAAGCTTGCCAATTCGCTCAACGGCGTGGATAAGCTCGCGTATGTACGCCTCGCCGCGAATACCGCCGTTGTCCGCGAGCGTAACGGTCTTTGAGAGCACGTCCGCGATGTTGTATTTTCCCGTGGGACGGTATGAGATAAGAGATGCGCGGGACAATCCCTCCGCGATTATTCTCGTGCCGCCGTCTGCGGTCTTTACGAGCTGCTTTATTTTGGCAACCGTTCCCGTGCCGAACAAAACGTCGGTGCCGATAACGTCGCTGTCGATTTCGGTGTTGATGGGGACGAGAATGACGTAGCCCGTGCCGCTTGCCGCGTCACGCGCCGCCTCGGGAGAGCCGAAGCTGTCCTTTTTAAGCTCGCAGTTTATTATCTCGCCGGGAAAGGCGACTATGTCCCTGAGCGCTATCAGGGGAAGGGTAAGGCGTTCTGCCTTTTCAAAAATTTCTGACATATATATAAATTCCTCTCGTGTCGGAAATAAACGTGTTTTGACAAACACTTCTTCAATTATAGTATTATATCACAAACTCCCGCGCATTTCCATACTTTTTCAAGAATATTTACAATTTTATATAATAGTTTATATAATATTTAGCGTATGGCGGCGTGTTCTAGCCGTTGAAATAAAAAATTGCATAAAAAAAGCACAACCGGACCCTCACCCTGCGCGCTTTGATATCATTAGATTGATATTCCGAAAGGAGACTGCCTGCTGTGCATATTTAGGCGGTCGGGCCCTGCCGGATCCGACCGCTTATTCATTATACAACATTTTCCCGAATTTGTAAATTATCAAAGTTGACGATTTTTTCTCAAATATTTCGTCGTTTTGAATACAGGGGAGAAAATATCACACAAATGTCGTAGTGCTTTTTGTGGATTTTTTTGTCGTACTGTGTCGCAGACCGTCGTAAAATTTCCCAATGCCGCGTTGATCCTCAAAGGCAGCTTGACATAGGTAACTATGCCTGCGCTTTGCCTTTTCCGGTTCGCCTTGCCTTGAAAAATTTTCCTCGGTCTGTTCGTGCATAGTGCGGAGTGCAGAGCAGATAAAGTGCAGAGTGCAGAGTGCAAAGTTGATTTGTAGGGGAGGGGCTGCAACATTTGGTTGCAGCGGAGGGGATTTGCTTGCAAATAATGGCTTGCTCCTCCCGTCAGTGCAGAGTGCAGAATGCAGAGCGCAGAGTGCAGAGTTAATTTTCACACATTAAAAAATTTTTTCAAAAACCTATTGACAACAGACGAAAGTTGTGCTATAATCACAAGGCAAACAAAGAGAAGTCCCGCTTCCACCGTGCCGCAAGGGCGAGCAACGGTTAATATTTTCCTCATTATATAGGTATAGGTGGGGAGACTGTGCGTCGGGATTTCTGTATTCCCGACTTTTTTGTTGCGAATACGAATAAAACAGGTTCACAAATATTATAAAATAAACAAAATTTATTTTTTGGAGGTGTTACCCATAGCAGCAAACAAAGAAAAAGATACTCTTGTCAATGAAGATATCGACTTTCCCCAGATAAGAGTAATCGGTTCGGACGGAGAGCAGCTCGGTATAATGAGCTCCGAGCAGGCGCTCAAGATAGCGTACGACAAGGGTCTTGACCTTGTGGCAATGTCCGCGCAGGCAAATCCCCCCGTATGCAAAATTATGGATTTCGGCAAGTACCGCTTTGAGCGTGAAAAGCGCGAAAAGGAAGCAAAGAAAAAGCAGCAAACGGTCGAGCTCAAGGAAATTCAGCTTTCGCCCAGAATCGATACGCATGACTTTGAGACAAAGGCGAAGCAGGCGGTTAAATTCCTCTCGTCAGGCAACAAGGTGCGCGTTGTTATGAGATTCAAGGGAAGAGAAATGAGCCACATGGCAATCGGCCGTGAGATAATCGACAGATTTGCAGAGTTCTGCTCCGAGGTAGGCAACGTAGACAAAAAGCCCGCAGTCGACGGCAGAATCATGAGCATGGTCATCTCGCCCATAACTCAGAAAAAATAATATTTGTAAATAAAAATTTAAAGGAGTATATAACAATGGGAAAAATCAAGACACATAAGGCTTCTGCCAAGAGATTTTCCGTTACGGGAACAGGTAAGGTAAAGATGAATCACTGTCATCACCGTCACAATCTCGGACTTAAGAGCCAGAAGAGAAAGAGACATCTCCGCACGGGTGCTATCATGAGCGAATCCATGGCTCCCAATATCAGAGTGCTCATTCAGAAGTAATCCACCGCGGTGAAAACACCGCAAACAAGTAAGTCCGCAGAGGACACCACCACAAAAACATAACGAGCCGCGTCAGTTGACGGCGGCAGATAGAAGGAGAATTAAAATGGCAAGAATTAAGGGCGCTCTTATGACGCGCAAGAGAAGAAAGAAGATGCTTAAGGCTGCAAAGGGCTACTGGGGTGCAAAATCCAAGCACTTCAAGATGGCTAAGCAGGCTGTACTCAAGAGCGGTAACTATGCATTCGTAGGACGTAAGCAGAAGAAGAGAGACATGAGAAGACTCTGGATCACCAGAATCTCTGCTCAGGCAAAGATCTGCGGCATGAACTACTCTACGTTCATGAACGGCCTCAAGAAGGCAGGCATCACACTCAACAGAAAGATGCTCGCTGAGCTCGCAGTAAACGACAAGGAAGCATTTGCAGCTCTCGCAGAGCAGGCAAAGGCAGCTCTTTGATGACACAATAAAAACCCGCGTATGCGGGTTTTTGTCATATATACAGATAGTTTGAAGCTATAAAATAAGGGTGTTTTTTATGGAAATTTTGGAAGAGATAATCACGTCAGCCCAAAATAAATACGTCAGTGAGGCGAGGATGTTGGACGAAAAAAAGCGTCGCGACAGCTCTCGTCTTTTCCGCTTTGACGGGGTAAAATTGCTTTGCGAGGCGGTGCGCCGAGGCGTTGAGCTTGAGTATATTTTAGTCTCAGACGATAAGTATTCATCCGTGTTTGAAAAGGCAGAGCAGACCTACGGATTGACACGCGCGGATATAAGCTGCAGAGTAATACCTGTAAAGGCGTCTGTTTTTGATAAAATTTCTCAGGAAAAGTCACCTGAGGGCGTAATATGTGTGGCGAAATATATTGACAAATTACATAAATTTGTTATAATAAATAATGTAGAAAAATTTTTACCCGATTTTTGTGCGGACGAGAGGATACTCATTCTTGAGTCCGTGCGGGACCCCCAGAATATCGGCGCTATAATAAGAAGCGCCGCGGCTCTCGGAGCGGACAGAATAATCATGAGCTCGGATTGCGCGGATATATATAATTCCAAGGCAGTCCGCGCGTCGATGGGAACGCTGTTCGGCGTGCGTGTTGACAGAGTGGACGACCTTTGCGCCGCAATAAGAGCCCTGCAGACAAGCGGCCGCAGAGTGTTTGCGGCGGCGCTTGATGACAAGGCGCAAAGGCTCGGCAAAGCAGAGGTAAGTCCCGTCGACTGCATACTTATCGGCAACGAGGGACACGGGCTTACAGATGAGATAATTTCCGCCTGCGATTCCACCATCTACATTCCCATGAGCATGGGAGTTGAGTCGCTTAACGCGGCAGTCGCGGCGTCTGTGCTGCTGTGGGAGTTTTTCGGCAGAGGATAAAACGGTATAAAAGGAAAGGTTAAGGACGGCATGAGCGAGATCAAATGGATATGGCTGGCAGAAAAATGCGGTATAGGAAGCTCGGATATTCTGACGCTTATCTCCCGCATGGAGACCATAGAGGCTATATATAACGCGGATTACGAAAAATATATCTCCATAGGAATTAACGAGAGAACTGCGGACAAGCTCTGTGATAAGGACCTTGATGGCGCGTATTCCGTGATGAGCTGGTGCGAAAAGAACAAGGTTGGGATACTTGCCTTTGACAGCGACAGATTTCCGTCGTCCCTTCGCGCACTGAAAAATCCTCCCGCCGTGCTTTACTATATTGGCAATCTGCCGGATTTTAACCGCGAGCTTTGTATCTCGGTGGTAGGAACCCGTAAAATGAGCGAATACGGAATGAAGGCGGCGTATAAAATAGCTTATGAGCTTGCGGCGGCGGGTGCAGTTACCGTCAGCGGAATGGCGCTTGGAATTGACGGAGTTGCGGCTTGCGCGTCTATCGCCGCGGGCGGCAGAACCGTTGCGGTGCTCGGAAGCGGAATTGACGTGGTCTACCCCAAGGAGCATCAAAGACTTTACGATACGATAGCCAAGCGCGGCGCGGTAATTACCGAGTATCCTCCCTCAACGAGACCATACGGCTACAATTTTCCGCAAAGAAACAGAATTATAAGCGGACTTGGCGTCGGCACGCTCGTCGTTGATGCACCCGAGGGAAGCGGTGCGCTTATAACCGCAAAGAACGCAATAATCCAGGGCAAGGATATTTACGCCGTGCCCGGTAATATCGGTGAGGAAAATACCGCCGGTACAAACAGTCTTATACGCGACGGTGCTACGGCAGTGCTGTGCGGAAGAGACATAATAAAAAGCTACGCATTTTTATACAGACACAGTATAGATATGCAAAGGCTCACGAGGGCAGAGTCCAACTCGGACTTCAACCCCTCCGAGCTTGTCAGAATGAAGATAGGCATGAGGATCGCAAGACCTGAGGCCGACATAATACCCAACGAGAGGATCCGACGCCGCGAGGCAGCAGTCCCCGTGGGTGAAAAACGCACCCTTGCGGGCGAGGACATCACCTCCGCGAGCAGGGAGTACACGGCTTTTGAAGGCGCTAAATCAAAGCCCTCAAAAGCCGAAAAGACAAGAACTGAGGCGCAACCGGATAAAAAGTCGGTAAAGGCACAGCCTGCGCCCGCCGAAAAACCCGCAGGAGATAACTCGCAAAAAATACTTGACTCACTCAGTCAGCGTCAGCGCGAGATATTTTCCGAGATGCCCATGGACAGACCCGTAACGGTGGACTATTTCACGAAGACGGGATATGCTATGGGAGAGGTCATGAGCGCGCTTACCGTTCTTGAAATAAAGGGACTGATATCCTCGCTTCCCGGAGCGCTGTATATCAGAAAATAATCAGGCTTGAAAACAATGAAAGGAAACATATATAGATGGCAAATTTGGTAATAGTGGAGTCACCCTCCAAGGCAAGTACAATAAAAGGGTATCTCGGCTCAAACTACAAGGTTATCGCATCGAAGGGACACGTAAGAGACCTTCCCAAGTCCACCCTCGGAGTTGACATTGAAAACAACTTTGAGGCGCACTACATCAACATCAGAGGCAAGGGCGACCTCATAAAGGAGATCAAAAAGGAAGCCAAGGCGGCAAACAAGGTCTTCCTCGCAACCGACCCTGACCGTGAGGGAGAGGCTATTTCGTGGCATCTTGCAACGGCGCTCGGAATTCCCGTTGAGAAGACGCTGAGAGTTACCTTCAACGAGATAACAAAGACAGCAGTCAAGACGGCGATAAAGAACCCCAGACAAATAGATATGAGCCTCGTTGATTCACAGCAGACGAGAAGAATTCTCGACAGAATCATGGGCTATAAGATATCCCCCATTCTCTGGAAGGCGGTAAAGAGCGGACTTTCCGCAGGACGCGTTCAGTCTGTTGCAACGAGAATTATCGTTGAAAGAGAAGAGGAGATAAAGAACTTTATCCCCGACGAATACTGGACTATTGACGCAACTCTGCTTTCAAGCGACAACAAGCCCTTCACCGTAAGATTTTACGGCGATCGCGCGGGCAAAATCGTGCCCTCGTGTGAGGCGGAGGCTATGAAGATAGTAAACGCCGTGGACGGTAAGCCGTTTAAGGTAGAGTCCATCAAGCGCTCGTCACGCCGTAAGCTTCCCGCTCCCCCCTTCACGACCTCCACGCTTCAGCAGGAGGCTTCCAGACATCTCGGCTTCCAGTCACAGCGTATCATGCGCGTGGCGCAGGAGCTTTACGAGGGTGTAAACGTAGGCGCAGAGAACGGCGGCGTACAGGGTCTTATCACCTATATGCGTACCGACTCCCTTCGCGTATCCGAAGAGGCGCAGACCGCGGCAAGAGAATTTATCGGCGAGAGATACGGCGAGGAGTACAACACGGAAGCTCCCAGAGTATATAAGGCAAAGTCCGGCGCGCAGGACGCTCACGAGGCTATCCGTCCCGTAAAGGTAGCGCTTGAGCCCGCAAAGATAAAGAGCTATCTTACAAGCGACCAGTACAAGATATACAAGCTTATCTGGGAAAGATTTATCGCAAGCCAGATGGAGTCCGCAAATCTTGCAACTCTGACGGTTGACTTTGAAAGCTCGGGCTATATCTTCCGCACGGGCGGATATACCGTGACCTTCCCCGGCTACATGATAGTCTACGTTGAGTCCGAGGACGACACGCAGAAGCACGACGAGCACGAAAATCAGAAGGATATCAAGCTCCCCGACCTTCACGAAAACGAGATGCTTGATTCACAGTCCATAGACCCCTCAAAGCACTTTACAGAAGCACCCCCAAGATATAACGAGGCGTCGCTTATCAAGTTCCTTGAGGAAAAGGGAATAGGCAGACCGAGTACCTACACGCCTATCATCACGACCATAGTTTCAAGGAACTACGTCAAGCGTGACGGCAAGGCTCTCGTGCCCACGCCCCTCGGTCAGATAACAACGGACATTATGAGAGACTACTTCTCTTACGTCGTTGACTACAAGTTCACGGCTGAGATGGAGGACAATCTTGACGGAATTGAAAAGTCCGAGTACCCCATGCAGACGGTGCTTGAGGATTTCTGGCGCGAGTTTTCGGTAATGCTTAAGGACGCTGAGGAAAAGCTCAGCCACGTGGAGATACAGGTGCCCGTTGAGGAGACGGATATTATATGCGACAAGTGCGGCTCCAGAATGATAGTCAAGAACGGACGCTTCGGTAAGTTTGCTGCGTGCCCCAACTATCCTCAGTGCAGAAGCACCAAGCCCCTCGTTAAGTTAAACGAGGAGGAGCTTGACGGCGGCGAGGAAAAGGAAGAAAAGAAGGCTCAGAAGCCCGAGAAGAAGGAGCAGAAGAAGGCTGTCGTTGCGGACTTCAAGTGTGAAAAGTGCGGCTCTGATATGGTGCTTCGTACGGGCAGATACGGAAGCTTCTACGCTTGCGTAAATTATCCCACCTGCAAGACCACCAAGCCCAGAACGAAGGATATAGGCGTTCCTTGTCCCAAGTGCGGCTCCAAGGTCGTTCTCAAGTACGGCAAAAACAAGAGCGTATTCTATAGCTGTGAAAAGTATCCCTCGTGCGATTTCTCGTCCTGGGATATGCCCGTGAACGAGAAGTGTCCGAATTGCGGAGACATTCTCTTCAGGAAGAAGGGCAAGCCCGTGCTTGTGTGCCACAACGAAAAGTGTGGCTTTACAAAGCAGACGACGGATATTGCACCCGAAGAAAATTAAGGTGAAAATGGAAAAGACAGTAAATATATACGGCGCGGGACTCGCAGGCTGTGAGGCGGCGTGGCAGGCGGCGCAGAGGGGCGTAAAGGTCAGACTTTTTGAAATGAAGCCCCACAAGTACACGCCCGCCCACCACTCTCGGGGCTTTGCGGAGCTTGTGTGCTCAAATTCTCTGCGCTCGGACAGAGTGACCAATGCCGTGGGACTTCTCAAGGAGGAGCTTCACCGCATGGACTCGCTTATAATGGAGGCGGCGTATGCGACGCGCGTCCCCGCAGGCTCGGCGCTTGCCGTTGACAGAGAGCTGTTTTCGGCGTATATCACTGAGAAGATAAAAAATCACGAAAATATCGAGGTCATTGAGCGTGAGGTGAGTGACGTCGAGGACGGAGTTGTGACGGTCATCGCAACGGGGCCTTTGACGAGTGAGCCCATGGCTGACTATATACAGAATACTCTGGGCTGTAAGGGGCTGCATTTCTTTGACGCCGCCGCACCCATAGTTGATGCGTCAACGCTCAATATGGACGTTGTCTACGCCGCGTCAAGATACGACAAGGGAGATGCGGATTATCTCAACTGTCCCATGACACGCGAGCAGTACGACGAGTTCTATAACGCACTCATCACCGCAAAGGAAGCGGAGCTTAAGGAATTTGACCGCGAGTCGCAAAAGGACCTGAAGGTCTTTGAGGGCTGTATGCCCGTTGAGGTCATGGCAAAGCGCGGATACGATACTCTGCGCTACGGGCCCTTAAAGCCCGTGGGACTTGTGGACAAGCGTACGGGTGTTGAAGCATACGCGGTAGTTCAGCTTCGCCGCGAGAACGCGGAGGGAACTATGTATAACCTCGTCGGCTTCCAGACGCATTTGACCTTCCCTGAGCAGAAAAGGGTTTTTGGAATGATACCCGGACTTGAAAACGCGGAATTTCTGCGCTACGGAATCATGCACAGAAACACATACCTCAATTCTCCCGGATTTCTCGATGCAGACTATTCCGTCATAGGTAATCCCGATATATTTTTTGCGGGGCAGATGACGGGTGTTGAGGGATATATCGAGTCCGCAGGCTCGGGATTTGTTGCGGGCGTGAACGCCGCGCACAGAGTTCTTGGGAAGGACAAGGTGATATTCCCGTCTACCATGATGCTCGGTGCTATGGCAAAGTACGTAAGCACGGGTAACATGAGCGGAAATTTCGTTCCAATGAACGCGAATTTCGGAATTATTGACTCTCTTGACAGACGTGTCAAGGGTGGCAAGGTAGCAAAATACGAGGTAGTGGCGGCGCGCGCACTTGACGCGCTCCCCGAGTACGCCGAAAAAATCGGCGCGCAAAGCTATAAAAAATATATTTCAACAGAAGAGAACTAATTTGATTATATCGGAAAGGTATTAGTGCTATGAGTTTAAGTCCGTTTGGCAAGGATATGCTTGAAGGAAAAACAGGACGTGATTTCAAGGATAAAATGCTTTTGCAGAGAGCCTTGACACATTCCTCATATTCAAACGAGTCGGGCGCTCGCAATCATCATCTGCTCTGCAACGAGAGATTGGAGTTCCTTGGTGACAGCGTGCTTTCCATTATCGTGAGTAAATACCTTTACGAGAAATTTCCCGACTGTCCCGAGGGTGAGCTTACCCGAATGAGAGCCGAGCTCGTTTGCGAGAGGGCGCTTTCGTCCTACGCGCAGAAAATAGAGCTTGGCGAGTACATACTGCTCGGAGTTGGTGAGGAAAAGAACAACGGCAGAGAGCGTAAGTCCATTCTTGCGGACGCGTTTGAAGCACTACTCGCGGCAATTTATCTTGACTCGGGCGAGCAGGGCTACGATAACGTAAAGGCGTTTCTCATGCCCTTTATCGAGGACGAGGTAAAAAGCCTTGGCAAGACGGGCTTTGCGGCAGACGCAAAGACCAGCCTTCAGCAGTTCGTTCAGCAGGCAGAGGGAGATTTCCTTGAATACGTCATCGTCGGCGAGAGCGGTCCCGACCACATGAAGGAATTTTTCGTTGAGGCGAGACTTAATTCCAACGTCATCGGCAGGGGCAGAGGACGCTCAAAGCGCGAGGCGGAGCAGGCCGCGGCGCGTGAGGCGCTTGCGCTGTTTTCGGTTGAGTAATATGCTTGAAAAAAAGAAAAATCACAGAAACATTCCCATATTCATACCTCACATGGGGTGTCCGAATATGTGTGTGTTCTGTAATCAGAGAAAAATATCGGGGAAGACCTGCTTTGACAGGGAAGCCGTCAGGACCGAGATAGAAAACGCCCTGTCCACCATACCGCCCGAGTGCGAGGTGGAGATAGCGTATTTCGGCGGCTCGTTTACCGGAATTGACCGCGAGCTTATGATATATCTTTTGGATGTGGCGCAGTCGTTTATTGACAGAGACGGCGACGGACACGCGCACGTGACGGGTATCAGAATGTCGACCCGCCCCGATTATATCAACGGCGAGATACTTGATATTTTATCAAACTACACTATAAGCGCGATAGAGCTTGGGCTTCAGAGCATGGATGACAGCGTTCTTGAAAAATCCAAGCGAGGACATAACAGCCTTTGCGCAGAAAAAGCCTGCAAAATGATAGCCCAGCGAGGGTTTGAGCTTGTCGGACAGATGATGATAGGACTACCCGCCTCCACACCCGAAAGCGAGATTTACACGGCGAAAAAAATATGCGATATGGGTGCCGTCGGCGCTCGCATATATCCCACGGTGGTGTTTTACGAGACCGAGCTTGCGGACATGGCAAAGAGCGGCGAGTACGAAATGCTTGAGCTTGAGGACGCGGTAAAAAGAAGCGCGGATGTGCTTGAGGTCTTTGAGGCGCGCGGAGTTGATTGCATCCGTATAGGGCTGTGCTCGTCGGATAATCTGTCGGACGAGACTTGCGTTATGGGCGGCGCAAACCACCCCGCGCTCGGTGAGCTCGTGCTTGGTGAATATCTTTACAAGAGAATGTCCTCTCTTATAGAGCAGAGCGGAGAGGCTGCGGACGGCAGAACGGCCATCTTTACCGTGCCCCGAGGAAGGCTTTCGGCGTCTATCGGGCAGAGAGGTAAAAACCGCGACAGATTAAAGGAAAATTACAGACTGAAAAGCGTAATTATCAGGGAGGGAGACGCAAGCGGCGTCACTCTTCGTATACAGACTTGAAAATCGAGAAAGGAAGGGCACAGAATGTATCTTAAATCAATAGAGCTTCAAGGATTTAAGTCATTTCCCGATAAAACAAAGCTGACGTTTGACTCAAAGGGCGAGGATATGTCCTCGGGCGTTACGGTCATAGTAGGCCCTAACGGAAGCGGAAAGTCAAACATTGCAGACGCGATGCGTTGGGTTTTGGGTGAAATATCCTCAAAATCTTTGCGCGGAACGAAAATGGAGGACGTTATCTTCGGCGGTGCTGACAGCCGCAGACCTATGGGCTTTGCCGAGGTTTCGGTAACGTTTGACAATACTGATGAAACAAGCAGGCTCGACTGCCCCTACGACGAGGTGACTGTCACCAGACGTTACTTCCGCGCGGGCGAGAGCGAATACTATATAAACAGACGCCCCGTTCGTCTTCGCGACATCTACGAGCTTTTCATGAACACGGGTATCGGACGTGACGGATATTCCATTATCGGTCAGGGACGAATTGCCGATATGGTATCCCGTAAGAGTGACGAGCGCCGCGGAATTTTCGAGGACGCGTCGGGTATCGCAAAATACAGACATAAGAAAAACGAGGCGGAGAGAAAGCTTTCGCAGACCGAGGACAATATGACGCGTGTCAACGACGTCTTTGCAGAGGTCTCGGCGCAGGTTGGCCCTCTTGAGAGAGAGGCAGGCAAGGCAAAGCGCGCCATCGAGCTTATGGACACGAAAAAGAAGGTAGACGTAAGCCTTTGGCTCTTTGATACCGAAAAGCTCCGCGCGGACATAACCGTAGCCGAGGATGCGCTCCGTCATTCCGCGTTTGACCTGAAAAACGCAGAGGACTCCCAGCAGTCGCTTGACGCACGCTCAGCAAAGCTTTTTGACGCGTCGCAGAGCGGAAAGATCGCGTCCTCCCAGCTTCTCTCGGAAATACGCGACGTAACGAATGAAATACACACGCTTGACAGTGAGTTCAGAGTAAGCGAGAGCAATATCGCGCACGCGGGCGAGCTTATGCAGAACGCAGAGCAGTCTCGAGCGTCCTTTGAAAAAACTCTTGAAGAGGAAAAGACAAAGGCAGAGGCTCACAAGGGAAAGATAGACGAGCTTAACTTGTCGCTTGAAGAGTGGAATCAAAAGCTCGAGGCGGCAGAGGACGAGATATTTGAGCAGAAGTGTGAGATCGCCGAGCTTGATAAGGCTATTGATACCGCTTTCTCGGACAGCAAGAGCGCGGAGGAGGTCGCGACCGACATTAAGGTGCGTATATCCGTGCTTGAAAACGCGCGCTCCAGCGGAAGCGACAGAAACGCGAGTATTCTCGTTGACATTGAGGAATACGAGCAGATACACGAGCGTCTTGAAAAGGACAGAGCGTCTGCGGAAAGATCGGTAGGAAATTACGAAAAGGCGATTTCCGAGGCGGACGCGGAGATAACCGAGGAGGAAAACAAGCTCTCGGCGGCAAATAACACCTACGGTGAGCTTTACGAAGAAATAAACGTCAAAAAGCTGAGAAGGGATTCCGCCGTGCAGAAGGCGGCAACCATCAAGGCGGCAGAGGAGCAGTTCCACGGATATGCAGCCAGCGTAAAATACGTCATGAACGGATACGGCGCGGGCAATATCACCGACATTCACGGCAGCCCCTGCGGAACTATTTACGGACCTCTCTCAAAGCTTATTTCGGTTGAGTCAAAATTCATTACCGCTATTGAGGTAGCGCTGGGCGCAAATCTTCAGAATATCGTAGTTGAGGACGAGAACACCGCAAAGGCGGCTATGTATTACCTCAAGCGCGGTCAGGCGGGACGAGCTACGTTTTTCCCGCTCACGTCCATGAAGCCGTCAAACGAAACGCCCGAGATGCGTGACGCAAGGGGCTTTGCGGGATATATTGACACGGCGGATAATCTCTGCCGCAGAGATTCCAAGTTTGACGCGGTAATTTCGTCTCTGCTCGGCAGAACGCTCGTCTTTGATAATATTGACAACGCTACCGCTATGGCGAAGGCACTCAGATACAAGGTCAGAGTAGTAACGCTTGACGGTCAGCAGATAAACGCGGGCGGTTCGTTTACGGGCGGTTCGGTAAATCAGGGCGGCAGCGCGCTCTCGCGTGCGGAGGAGATGAAGAACCTCACCGCGGAGGCAGAGAGACTTGAGGGCGAGATAAAGGCTCTTGAGGGCAGACTGTCCGCACTCAAAAAGGATATTGAGGAATATACCGAGCGTATTACAGAGCTTTCGGATAAGAAGGAGATACTTTCCATGCTCAAGAGCTCGGAGAACGCAAAGCTTGAGCAGATAAACGCGAAGTTTGACGCGAACAAGTCCCTTCTTGACAAGATGCGCGACGACTACGAGCAGATAGTCCGCATGAGCGAAAGATACGAGGAGGACATAGCGGCACTCAAGGAGGAGGAGCAGGCTCAGAGCGAAAGGGTGCGCGAGATACTCGCCGCAAGAGAGCATAAGCACGAGCAAAAGGTTGACGCCGAGGAAAAGCTCGACGAGCTTGAAAAGTCCAAGACCGCTATAATCATCAAAATAAGCGAGGTCCAGAAGGACATTGAGACCGCAACGGCGCTGCTTTCCGTATCTGAGGAAAGAATTCGTATGTGCAGGGAGGACATTCTCTCCGCCGAGGGCAGAATACAGTCCTACAAAACGCAAATAGAGAATACCACTGTAGCGCAGGCAGAAAACCGCAAAAAGTATGCGGAGTGCGAAGGGCTGCTTGCGGAGCTGAACGAAAAGAAAAATCAGCTTGACGAGGGCAACCTGGAGTTTGAAAGAAAGCTCAACGAGATAAACGCGCTTATCCGTGAGAAGATGTCCGAGAAGGAGCTTATTTTCCGCGCACACACGCAAAACGAGGCAAAGCTTAACAGCCTGCGCGAGAATTACGATAAGCTTGCAGGCAGACTTTGGGAGGACTACGAGCTTACGCGTAACGACGCAGTAGCTCTCGGATATCCTGCGGTAACTCCCGAAAACCGTTCGGAATACGTCAGAACGCAGACGGAGTGCAAAAACAAGCTTCGTGCAATAGGACACGTTGACCTTGACGCCGTGAATAAGTACAAGGAGGTCAAGGAAAGATACGATTATATGTCCGAGCAGATAAAGGACCTTGAAAAGTCCCGGGACGAGCTGAACGGCATAATCTCACAGCTTGAGGGCGAGATGAAGGTCGCGTTTACCGAGTCCTTCAACAAGATAAACGAAAACTTTGGCAAGACCTTCTCCGAGCTGTTCGGAGGCGGCTCTGCGGAGCTAACTCTGACAGACCCCGAAAACGTGCTTGAGTCGGGAATTGAGATAAAGGCGGCGCCTCCCGGCAAGATAATCAAAAATCTTATGCAGCTTTCGGGCGGCGAGCAGGCGTTTATCGGTGTTGCGCTGTTTTTCGCTATCCTTAAGGTCAACCCCACGCCATTCTGTATCCTTGACGAGATAGAGGCGGCGCTTGACGAGGTAAACGTAGAAAGACTTGCACAGTACATAAAGAGATATTCGGACGGCACGCAGTTCATCATGATCACGCACAGACGAGGCACGATGGCGGCGGCAACGCGTCTTTACGGTGTCACCATGCCCGAGCACGGTATTTCCAAGGTGCTCACGCTTGACGTAAAGGATATCGAGAAGAAGAAGGAGGGTGAGTGGAATGGCCTTTTTGAATAAGCTTTTTGGTAAAAACAAAGATAATGACGAGGTCAAGGACATAGCAGAAGAAATGGAAGCTGCTGTCACCGAGGCAGAGGAAGCTCAGCCCGAGGAGACTGTCGGGGAGACAGTACCCGAGGCCGGGGAAACAGTACCCGAGGTCGAGGCGATAGTTGAGGAAGACGCGGAAGCAGAGAAGGTATCCTTCTGGAAAAAGCTCAAGAGCGGTCTTTCAAAGACAAAGAACGCGCTTTTCGGACAGATAGACGATCTGCTCAAAAATTTCGTGCGCGTTGACGAGGATCTGCTTGAGGAGCTTGAGGAGCTTCTTATCATGGCGGACGTCGGTGTTAATTCTACCGAGTATATCATAGACGAGCTCCGCGAGCGCATAAAGGACGGCAGGCTCAAGGAAAAGGATCAGGTCATGTCCTCCATTCAGGAGATAATCGAGGACATGATAGGCGAGGGACAGCCCTTAAAGCTTGACACTACGCCCTCTGTCATACTCGTTATCGGCGTAAACGGCGCGGGTAAGACCACCTCTATCGGTAAGATATCCAAGCGCCTTAAGGCATCGGGCAAAAAGGTCGTAGTTGCGGCGGCGGACACCTTCCGCGCGGCAGCTATTGATCAGCTTGCCGTATGGTGCGAGCGCGCGGGAGTTGAAATGGTAAGACAGAACGAGGGAAGCGACCCTGCGGCTGTCGTTTTCGACGCGATAAGCTATGCGAAGAAAAAGCAGGCGGACGTTCTTATAGTTGATACCGCAGGCAGACTTCATAACAAGACTAACCTTATGAACGAGCTTGCAAAGATAAACCGCGTAATTGACCGCGAGCTGCCCGGGGCAAGCCGTGAAAACCTGTTGGTGCTTGATGCGACCACGGGACAGAACGCTATTCTCCAGGCAAAGGAGTTCTCCAAGGCGGCAAATATTACGGGAATTACCCTCAACAAGCTTGACGGCACGGCAAAGGGCGGTATCGTCATTTCCATAAAGCAGGAGCTCGATATACCCGTCAAGTTCATAGGCGTTGGCGAAAAGATAGACGATATGCGCGAGTTTGACGCCCACGATTTCGTCACTGCGCTGTTTGAGTAACTTGGGGCTCTGCCCCAAGAGCTCGCTTAAGCCCTTTTTGAAAAACGGTTTAAGACCACAACCTTCACTAAAAACAAAACGTATATAATCGAAAATGAAGATAGTATTAGCATCAAGAAATAAAAAGAAAAAAGCGGAGCTTCAGGTGTTGCTCTCGCAGTATATTGAAGGTATTGAGATACTTTCTCTTGACGACGTAGGCATCTACGGAGAGATAGAGGAGGACGGCGAGACCTACGAGGAAAACGCGCTTATCAAGGCACGCGTTGCCGCATCGTCGGGATATATCGGCGTTGGCGACGATTCGGGGCTCTCGGTGGACGCGCTTGGCGGTGCGCCGGGCGTTTACTCGGCAAGATACGCGGGCGAGCACGGTGATGACGAGGCGAATAACAGACTTCTTCTTGAAAATCTCAAAAATATCGAGGACAGAACCGCAAGATTCGTATGCACTATCGCGTGCGTTTTCCCCGAAGGGGACGGGCGCGCGGACAAAATCGTGCGCGGTGAGGTCAAGGGAAAAAACATTGACGAGTACCGCGGAGACGGGGGCTTTGGATATGACCCCATATTCTACTATCCGCCGTTTGACAAAACGCTTGCGGAAATACCTGCGGACATGAAAAATTCCGTCAGTCACAGAGGCCATGCGATAAAGAAATTAGCAGAAAAACTTTTAGAACGTAAGTAACGGAGAAATAATATGTTGACTTCAAAACAGAGAGCGTATCTCAAGGGCTTGGCTGCCAACGAGAACGCGATAATTCAGGTCGGCAAGGGCGGCATTACGGAAAATCTTATAAAGACCGTATCCGACGCGCTTGAGGCAAGAGAGCTTATAAAGATAACCGTGCTTGAAACGGCCGGCGAGTCTCCTCGCGAGATCCAGGAGAGGCTGTGTGAGGCTACGGGAGCGGACGGAGTGCTCGTCGTCGGCAGAAAGGTAGTAATCTACCGCGAGTCGCAGGACAACAAGCAGATAGTGCTTCCCAAAAAGTGATATGAGAATAGGAATATACGGCGGCACGTTTTCCCCCGTACATATCGGACACGTGCAGGCGGCAAGGGCTTTTATGGAGCAGATGTGGCTCGACGTGCTTTTCGTCATTCCCACGGGCGTTACTCCCCACAAGGAAATGAACGCGAGCGCGAGCAGTCAGGACAGGCTTAATATGTGCAGGCTCGCCTTTGCGGGGATGGACGGCGTTATCGTCAGCGATATTGAAATACTTCGTCAGGGAAAGAGCTATACGGTCGACACGCTGCGCGGCTTTTCTGTAAATTCCGAGGACAGACTTTTTCTGCTCTGCGGAACGGACATGATGCTCACGCTTGACACGTGGCGAGAGCCTGAGGAGATATTCAGGCTCTGTTATCCCGTCTATATAAGACGCGAGAGTGACGCGTCACTTGACGAAAAAATAATTTCCAAGATAGCGGAATATAAGAAGAAATACGGCAAGAACGTCGTAAAGCTCACGGTAGATCCCATCGAGGTATCCTCAAGCGAGATAAGAGAGAAGATCATGCGCGGTGATGACGTCAGCGACAAGCTACCGCGTACAGTTTATCAATATATCAAGGAAAAGGGGTTGTATCTTAAATGATATACAGAGAGATTGCAGAAAGCGAAATAGAGGGGCTCAGGCTGCGGGTCAGTGCGACCATGTCCGAGAAAAGATACTTGCACACGCTTGCGGTTGAGGAAATGGCGGCAAGACTTTCCGACCTTTATTGCCCCGAAAAAAAGAGCAAGATACGTGCGGCGGCTCTGCTTCACGATATAACCAAGGAGCTGTCCGTCTCGGAGCAGGTGGCTATATGCAAGGAATACGGCGTACCCTTTACCGACGAGGATCTCGGCGCGCCGAAGGTCTTTCACGCGCGCACCGCGGCAATACTCATTCCCATGAGATTTCCCGAATTTTCCGACATTGAGATAATCAACGCGGTAAGATATCACACCACGGGCTGCGCGAGCATGACGCTGTGCGAAAAGATAATATATCTTGCGGACTATATTGACGAGACGAGAACGTATTGGGACTGTATAAAGCTTCGCAATATGTTCTGGGATGCAGAGCCAGAACGTATGGATCAGAAGGGGAGACTTGACCACCTTGACGCCGTCGTGCTTGAAGCGATAAATATGAGTATAAACTCTCTTATTGAGGAGAGAAAAATAATAAGCTGTGACACGATATCCGCGAGAAACAGCTTGCTTTTGAATAATAAATAAGGACAGGTAATAAGAATGAGTGAAAATATGAATAACACACCCGAGGTAAAGTCTCTTGTGGGCGCGACACCCCGCGAGGTAGCAGATACGATAGCAGAAATTCTTGACAACAAGAAGGCACGGGACGTCAAGGTCATCGCGGTTGCGGACAAGACGATAATCGCGGACTTCTTCGTGCTTTGCACGGGTAACTCGTCCACGCAGGTACGCGCACTTACCGACGAGGTAGAGTACAAGCTCGGACTTGCAGGACTTGAGGCGGCGCACGTTGAGGGCAGAGACAGCAACTCCTGGCGCGCGCTTGACTACTCCAGCGTCATCGTACACATTTTCGACCGCGAGGCAAGAGAGTTTTATAATCTCGATAAGCTTTACGCGGAGATGCAGTAATGTGTAGATAACCAAAAACAGTATCACATCGGTGATACTGTTTTTTCTTTGAACATAAATAAACTATATTTTTGTGCCAATTATACTAATATCTACACAATGATAGGTTTCTGATGGGGTTATGGATATATCAAGCAAATATCCACCATAGTTTATGGTGACTGTTTTTTCATACTCTCCGTCGTAAAAACTACTCACTAGCGTATTTTTTAATTCGTCATCACTTGTTGTTTTGGTGAATAGCATAGTTATCAATCGAACTATAGCACCATCCTCGTATTTCATATTGTCATAGTAACATCGGTATATATTTGCTGAAAAATTATTATAATTTGAAAGAGTCATAACCCCATTCTCTTGGTTATCTATGAGAAATGATATATTTATTTCATTATCGTATATGGTTTTATCTAATACGATAAATTGTGTTGCGGTAAATATGTTATTTGCTTGATTTGCCATATTACAAATGCTTTCAATATATTCCAATCGTTTTAGCCATTCTGCGCTATCCATGTAATTGATACATTTTTTTAACAATTCTACAGCCTTGCAGTATAATACATACTCAGTACTATTTTCATACGTATAATTGCGCCCCAGCTCAGAGCCGAAACATTCCAAATATAAATTCACTTCAACCATAGCGCTGTCATAATAATATGGATTAACAATGTCGTCGGTATCTTTATAACCCCTACAGTTTTCAAAATATGTGAGGGATGCTTCTAGATTTCCAGAGTCTATTAGCTCCTTCCCGTATAAGTAATTCATTTCCACAATCATCTCTTGTGCATTTGAGTAATCTTCTGCAATTTTGTAATTTTTTATTGCATTAGTATAATCTTTCGCTTGAGCATATTTTTCTGCTATGCGATAATAAGCCTCATAATATCGTTCTTGAGAATCGCCATAATTGTATTCGCTTGCCTTTTTAAAATACCCCGCCGCAGTTTCAAACTGACCATTTTCTAATTCATCACATCCGGTCAAATAACATGCTTCAAGGTATTTTTGAAATAAATCTTCGTCATCCCAATAAAAAGAATAATAGATTTTTTCTAAATAAATAAAGGCAGTTAAGTGATCCTTTTCTTTCATTGCCTCTTCTGCAACCAAACGGCAGGATTCTGCGAATTTATCACGTGCGTCGTCGTAATCATTTGCAGCATCGAAATACTCTACCGCTGAATCGTAAACATGATTATTAAATGCGGTCATACCTTTTTCATAACAAAGTTCTTTATAATTACAATAGACAAGAAGCTGTAGAGGAATATAGTCTTGCCAATCATCATATGTGTGTCTATATGCTATGATCTCAAGTGTAAAATCTTCAAATTCAAAAATAAGAGTTTTCCAACCCTGCTCCCAAGGATTTCCATTATCATCGCACCCCTTTGGAACACTGTATCTTGGTTCGGGAATATTATCAGTATCTATTTTCAATATCGCTTCAATCAAGGAAGAGACATTTTCATGATAAATCTCAGATGTAATTCCACCAAATGCATACACAGTATCAAAAATTGTAAGTATACATCCGTCTCCTATTCCGTATGAATCATATGCATTAATGTAATATGCATCAAAGTTATAGGCAGAGGTCTGATCAAAAACATCTATATCAAACGGGGTGAAACGCGAAGATGTGAAAAATGAATCTCGATAAGCTGAAGGAATAGATTCTGTTGTGATCGAAAGGGTTTCAAGCGTTTTTTGAGCATCATCCCAATTACAATTAATAATTTGAGTCAAACTTTCGGATTCCTGCGTTTTGGTTGTCTGCGTTTTGGTTGTATTTGTACAGGCAGTCATTGTAATTGCAAGTATACATAATAACAGCACACATATTGTTTTTTTCATAGAGTATCCCCTTTTTCTTAAGAAATGCTTTTATCCAATAAGCCATTATAACACCATTTGGTGTTATTGTCAACGCCAATCGGTGTTTTTTTGATAGAATATTTACATAAAATATCAAAAAAGGAAGAATAAGATGTTTGTATATCACAGGGTAAGAGATTTACGCGAGGATCATGATAAAACGCAAAGAGAAATAGCAGACGTATTGCACATGCAATTAACGGTATATCAAAGATACGAGCGTGGTGAGCGAGAACTTCCGCTTTGGGCGGCAATAAAACTGGCACAGTATTATCGTGTGTCGCTTGATTATTTGGTTGGACTTAAGGACTAAATTTGGAATAATGAAACGAGGAATCGCAGGATGTCAAGTTTGGACACACCCACTTGACATCCTGCGGGTTTTATGTTATTATGATATTATAGGAGGTGGATATTATGTATTGGATAATTTATTACGTAGCTACAATGGCGGTCAATACTTTATGTGTGATAGCATTTCGCGAGAATATCAATATAAATCTTGAGTCTGTCATACCTGTTGTAATGATTGGACTGTCGATATTTGAGGCTTGCTATCTGGCAAACAAGGACAATTTTGAGAAAAATACACAATATACCTCTCAAAACACGTTGAATGATAAAGAAAAAAGCGAGATGTATCTGTGTATGCGCCGCGCGTTTTTAGTGGCAATACCCTTGTTTGTTCCGTTTATATTCTTCTTTTCAAAATGGATAAAAATATTATCGGTTTTGGTGCTGTTTTTGACCTTTGTCGGCGGAGGAGTGTATTTCCGTATAAAACACGGAAAAGCTGTTGAGAGCAGATGGACGGACGAGAGCGAAGAGCTAAAGGAACAGCAGAGAAAAGAAGAGATGGGTAAGTTTAAATAAAAAAAGCCTTCCCCCGCAAAGGGAAGGCTTTTTTTATTTATAAAAATCTACCCATCTGTCAAGCGTTGCTTTGTCCTTGCCCGAGAGAGTAGAATAATCTCGCTTGGTTTTGTAATCGTAAATTATGAGTGTGCCGTAGGCATCCTCGTCGTAATTGATGTCACCAACATAATATACGTCAACGTAGACCGCAAGCACGCTTTCGTCTATCTTGACGCCGTCAAATACGTATTTTTGGAAGTTATACAGATTTTTCCGGTCTTTTTGCGAGCGAGACGCGTGAACGCGAACGAACTTGACGCTTTCGGGATTATTTCCCGCGTTGTCTGAGGTATCGTTTGGTGTGAGGTCGTATGCAATCGTCAGGGTAACGTCGTATACGTCCTCGTCACGCGAGGGCACGCTCTCAAGCCCGTAGTCCTCGCGCAGATGCTCAAGTGTTGACTTGTTGTATCTGAAAACCACCTGCACCTGCTCGGCTTCCTCGTAAAACTTTGCCTCCGAGACGTAAAAATATCCCGAGTTGTTGTCTCCGCGTGTTATCTTGTCCTGCTTTTGCGTGAATACGTTTATCTGCCCGTGCTCTGCATACGCCTCGCAAAGAGCTTCGTTAGGTATGATACTCTTCATTGAATTTGGTATTCCCGAGGAGAACATTCTCCAGAGGAGCACGCCTACCACCGCAATTATTATAAGAGAGCACAAGGTCTTGAATACAAAAGAGACTATGTGCGCGCTGAATTTTCTTTTTATCATTTTATTTATCCTTTATGACATATTTTTAAGTCTGTCAAGTGCGTTCTGGAGTATTATCTGCGCGGACAGCGTATCGATTACCCCCTTACGCTTTGCTCCCTTGGTGTCCGTCTCGTTGAGATATCTTGCCGCCGCCATGGTAGTCATTCTCTCGTCAAGCATGACTATGGGCATCTCGGGAAGTCCTGCGCGGGTCATTTGTTCGCAGAGGACTGACGCAAATTTTCTCGCGTGCTCGGCTCGCGGGCCCTCGCTTCCGTTCATGTTGACGGGAAGACCGACTACGATGCCTCCGCGCACGTTCTGCTCGCGGATTATCTCGCATATCTTCTCGGCGGTCCTTTGCATACCGCCAACGCTTATATAACCTATTCCCGACGCGAGAAATCTCGTATTGTCGCAAACGGCAAGACCCGTTCGCTTATCGCCAAAGTCGACCCCGAGAATTTTTCCCGTCGTGTTTTTTATTCTCTGCATATTTTTCTGCCTTTACGTTAAAAATTATCAATCAAACGTGGTGTTATCGTCACTTATTTCGGGCTCCTTGTAGGGACAGCCGCAAATAATACATACGCCCCCATAGTAGAAGTGGTCTTCCTTGCCCGTGACTGCAAAGCATACGGAACATTCCTTTGCGTGATGCTCCTCGTCAATGACATAGCCCTCGGTGAGAGTGTGCGCCGTCTTGTTCTCAATAGCCGTTTTGACCTCGCCGCAGAGCTTACAGGTGTAATTGGTCAGTCCCCGCTCGGTGCAGCTTGGCTCAACTACGACCTTGCCCTCACCGTACGCGTGACCGAGAGCGGATACGTTCGTCTCCTCGGTATGACCGCAGGCACATTCGCGCACAAGCACGCCTTCCTCATTGCAGGTGGGTTGCGTCAGAATACTCCACGAGCCGTACGTATGCGTGTGGATATTCGTTTTACTGCTACACGCGCAGAGCGTGAGCAGAGTGACGGTGATAATACAAATAAATCTGAATATCTTCATATTTCCGCTGCCGTGAGCTTGATGAGAAGCTGAAGATTGTCGGGCTGAACGGTTGCTTCGTGCGCCGCTTTGTTTCGGTGTATCTCTCCGCACCTCTGACACTTGTGCAGAATAATATATCCCTTTTTCGCGTCGTAGACAACCTTAACGGGCTCCATTTGTCCCTGACATTCACACGCTCTGTCTCCGGGGTTTATGTCAAGATGAAGCGACCACAGGCAAAACGGACAGTGATTGCGCGAGGTGTATCCAAGAGGCTTTACCTCGCTGCCGCAATGCGCGCAGACAAAGCCGCTGTCATTCTTTGAAAATCTTTTCTGCTCCATATTACTTGACCTTGACCGTCTCGCCGGGCTCGACCTTTATAAGTCTGCCGTCGCAGTCAAACCAGACCGTCTGGCAGGACGGGTTTTTGACGAGACTGCCGTTCATGGAGAACTGAAGGGAATTGTATGCGGCAACGTAATCGTATATTTCAATATTCGTTGCGTACCAGACCTCGTCGTGTCCGCCCGCCTTTTCGCAGAACTCCTCAATTCGCTCCCAGTTGTTATCGTTTTCAAACTCGTATGCGTGTCCCCAAACGTAGAAAAGATAAGTCTTATTCCAAAAATCAAGCTCGGGTGCGAGAAATCTTTCAAGATATACGAAAAGGTTGGGGTCGTTGTGGTGGCAGGTTGCAGGCATACGCAGCCATCTGTCCGAGGGGACGACGAAATTGCCCGTACACTCGGTCGTGCGCGCGTATACTATTCCCGCGCCGCCGAGCACCTCGGCGGTCATTTCGCTTGACGTTCCCATGGGATACGCACAGCCGCGTACTATTCTTCCGAAATATCCCTCAAGAAGCTCTCTGTCCTTGACTACCTCGTAGGTCGCAAGAGTGCGGGGAAGTCTGTCAAGGAAGGGGTGAGTGTGACAGTGTATAGCTATCTCGTGGTTTTTGCCAAGCTCACCGTTGTACGCCTCAATAGCCTCGCGGCGCGCCATAGGTCTGTGTATCGCGCCTGCGGGAAATTCGCGCTCCTCTGCAAGCAGATGTATGCTGTTGAGGTTGAACGTGCCTTTAAGTCCGTTTTTATTTAAAATCTCCATCAGGCGCTTGTCCTGCTGGACGCCGTCATCATAGCTGAAGGTCAGAGCCTTGGCTCTGCCGCCGGGATATCTCATGAAAATCATATAGCTTCTCCTTATATGTTACTCCAAATTCAATTATATACTTTTTACACAGAAAAGTCAATATTTTTGTGTGCAAAATAGTATACAAAACAAAAAAATAGTGTAGAAAAAAAGACGAAATATATTGACTTGAATGGATAAAAATGTTATAATAAATAAAATTGTGTTTTAACCTACTAAAGTGCACGAAACACACAATCGGAGGTCCCCCTAAAAATGAATATCCCTTTTTGTAACGAGCAAAAAACCGAATGGTATCTTAAAGGCCTTGACTGCATGGACGGTGTCTGCGGTCTTAAGGTCAGCTTTTCAAACAGCAGCACGTGGAACTGTCACAAGGCGGTAGTATACGCAAACGGCGAGCCTGTCGGATGCGCCATGCTGGCAAACGCAAACGCCACGGACGAGGTGTGCTTTGAAATCCAGGAAACCAAAGGTATCGTTGATATATGTATAAAGACGAATGAGCCCACGCGGATACACAGTATATCCGTCGCCGCTCCCGAGGAGTACAAAAATCTGTCACCCGAGACGGCACAGACAAGCTATATTGACAACGGCATCAGCTCGTGGGAGGCAGTCGATATGCTTGGCAGACGCGTCGCCACCGCCGAGGAGGTTGGAGAGAGACGCCCCGACAAAAAGGTTGGAATATTCTATTGGACGTGGAGAGACGCGCACCGCAACCTCCGTCCCATAAATCTCACAAAGCTTTTGGCTGAGTGCCCTGAGGCGGAGTTCGACCCGGACCATCCCGCATGGGGAACGCCTGACCTGCAGTGTCATTGGAACGAGCCGGGCATGGGATTTTATCTTAACAGCGACCCGTACGTATTGCGCAAGCACGCGGTAATGCTTGCCGATGCGGATATAGATTTCGTGGTGTTTGACTGCACCAACGGAAGCTTTTTGTGGAAGGACGGCTACGAGCCGTTGCTTCGCGAATTTGCTAAGGCGCGTGAGGACGGAATTAAAGCTCCACAGGTCGCGTTTATGCTCAACTTCGCGGCGATGGAGTTCAGCGAGCACATGATACGCGCGCTCTATCAAGACCTTTACCGTCCCAGCAAATATAAGGACTTGTGGTTTACGCTTGACGGCAAGCCCCTTATTATGGCTTATCCCGACAGCCTTCCCAAGGAGGGTGTATGCGAGCAGGATACAAGACTTCTCGACGAGATAAGAGAATTTTTCGCATTCCGTCCCGGTCAGCCGCTTTACTACGGCGGACCTAACGGTCCTCACAAGAATACGCAGTGGGGCTGGCTTGAAATGGCGCCCCAGCATAAATACTGTGAGCGCGAGGACGGAGGATGCGAGATGATGACTGTTGGCGTTGCGCAGAACGCGCGCGACGGCAGAATATGCACCTACTTCAACGACGAGGGAACGTACGGCAGAAGCTACACCAAGGCAGACGGACATTCAAAGCTCACAAGTCAGTCCTATAAGTACGGATATAACTTTGAGGAGCAGTGGAAAAACGCCCTTGAGGCAGATCCCGACATCGTATTTATCACGGGTTGGAACGAATGGCAGATGGGAAGATGTCACGATTGCTGGATACTTGACCCCGATTCCAAGCAGATAGCCTTCGTTGACCAGTATGACCGTGAGCACAGCCGTGACATTGAGCCTGATATAGACGGCTACCTTGACACATACTATCTCCAGATGATAAACAGCATTCGCAAATTCAAGGGCGCTGCGCCCCGCGTCAATGCCTCGGCGGAAAAGAGTATTGCTCTTGACGGCGGTAAGGCAGAGTGGGACGGCGTGCTTCCCGCGTATGAGAATACAAGGGGAGCTGTAAACCGCGACTTTGACGGATACAAGGGCTGTCATTACGTAAATGACAGCGCGAGAAACGAGATAATCAGCTCCCGCGTTGCGCGTGACGAGAGCAGTGTTTATTTCTACGTTGAGTGTGCCGATAAGCTCACAAGCCCCTCGGATAGCGGCTGGATGACGCTTTATATCGACGCGGACAGACAAAAGTCCACGGGCTGGGAGGGCTACGATTTCAGAATTTGTCACACTGTTGACGGCGCTGTGGTTGAGGCGTGCGTTGGTGACGGCTTTGAGTGGAAGACAGTAGGCACTGCAAAGAGAGTTATAGGCGAGGACTATCTTGCCATTGAGGTCGACAGAGCAGCTCTCGGACTTTGCGGCAGCCTTGATTTTGAATTTAAGTGGAGCGACAATATGCAGACTGCGTCCGTTATGGATTTCTACTACAACGGCGACTGCGCGCCTCACGGAAGATTTAATTACCTGTATAAAGAATAAAAGACGGCTCGGGAGCGTTGCGCTCCCGAGCTTTTTGTATTTTATTATTGTAAATTTGTATTTTAATATTCCAAATTTTTTATATCTATTGACAAAGCACAAAAACTAATGTATAATTATCTTGTAAAAAAACATCGTATGACTGACGGGGCACGCGGATAACCGCGGGGGAATGCGGTGAATATTTGCCGACCGTCTGGGCGATTCAATGTTTTGGTTGAATTGTCCTTTTTGTTTGTATATAGACATAGAGATATACCGATATGAAAAATAATAGAAAGGAAGAGATATATGGAACACAAGAACTGGAACGGATTTAAAAAGGGCGTATGGCAGGATGAGATAAACGTACGCGACTTTATTCAGCAGAACTATAAGGAATATCTTGGTGACGGCAGCTTTTTGTCGGGACCCACGGACAGAACGAATAAGCTCATGGAGAGAGTGAACGCGCTCTTTACGCTTGAGCGTCAGTGCGGAGGCGTGCTTGATATAGATACCGCAACGGTATCCTCGCTTACGAGCTACAGCCCCGGATACGTAGATAAGGAAAACGAGATAATCGTAGGACTTCAGACCAACCGACCCTTAAAGCGCGGAGTAAACCCCTTCGGCGGCATGAGAATGGTGCGTCAGGCGTGTGAGGCGTACGGATACAAGCTCAGCGAAAAGGTGGAGGAGGAATTCCGCTACCGCACTACGCACAACGACGCCGTTTTCCGCGGATATACCGAGGAGATGCGCGCGGCGCGTAAGTCTCACGTTATCACGGGACTTCCCGACGCGTACGGCAGAGGAAGAATTATCGGTGACTACCGCAGAGTTGCGCTTTACGGTGTCGATAAGCTTATCGCAGAAAAGAAAAACGACAGAAAAAAGATAGCAGAGGGCAATTTCACCACCGAGCTTATCCGTCTTAACGAGGAGGTATCAAAGCAGATAACCTTCCTTGGCTACATGAAGGATATGGCGGCTATGTACGGCTATGACATCAGCCAGCCCGCAGAGAACGCTCGTGAGGCTATTCAGTGGACGTATTTTGCATATCTTGCATCCATCAAGGAGCAGAATGGCGC
The DNA here is from genome assembly GCA_017453005.1 of Clostridia bacterium. Lineage (GTDB taxonomy): Bacteria > Bacillota > Clostridia > Oscillospirales > CAG-272 > SVTX01. Next base: position 45,858 of record JAFTKY010000017.1, read on the forward strand.
GGCTATGTCGCTTGGACGCGTCAGCACCTTCTTTGATATTTACATTGAGAGAGATATTCAGAGCGGCATTCTTACCGAGGCGGGCGCGCAGGAGCTTATAGACGATTTCGTTATCAAGCTCCGTCTTGCAAGACATCTCCGCACGCCCGAATATAACGAGCTTTTCGGCGGCGACCCCATGTGGATAACCGAGGCTGTCGGAGGAATGGGCGAGGACGGAAGAACGCTTGTCACCAAGGGAAGCTTCCGTATTCTCAACACACTCTATACGCTCGGCTCGTCTCCCGAGCCTAACCTCACGGTGCTCTGGTCAACGGCTCTTCCCGAGGGCTTTAAGAAGTTCTGCGCGAAGGTGTCCAAGGATACGGACTCCATTCAGTATGAAAACGATGACGTTATGCGTCCCATTTACGGCGACGATTACGCTATAGCCTGCTGCGTATCGGCTATGAAGGTCGGTAAGCAGATGCAGTTCTTCGGCGCAAGATGTAACCTTGCAAAGCTTCTTCTTATCGCAATAAACGGTGGCTACGATACGAGCAGCGGTATGCACATCGGACCTCAGATGCCCGTGCTTGACGGCAGCAAGCTTGACTATGATACGGTCATGGAGAGATACGATATTTATATCTCCTGGCTCAGCCGTCTGTACGTAAACACCATGAATATCATTCACTATATGCACGACAAGTATGCGTACGAAAAGACGCAGATGGCTCTCCACGATACAGACGTAGGACGCTTTATGGCGTTTGGTATCGCGGGACTGTCCGTTGTTGCGGACTCGCTCAGCGCGATAAAGTTCGCAAGCGTTACTCCCGTGAAAAATGACAGCGGATTTATTACCGACTTCGTGACCGTGGGTGATTTCCCCAAGTACGGAAACGACGACGACAGAGTTGACCTTATCGCAAAGGAAATGACCCACAAGGTTATATGTGAGCTTCGCAAGACCCCCGCATACAGAAACGCGGAGCATACGCTTTCCGTGCTCACCATTACGTCAAACGTAATGTACGGTAAGAACACGGGCGCAACACCCGACGGCAGAAAGGCTTGCTCGCCCTTTGCCCCCGGTGCAAACCCCATGCACAACCGTGAGGAAAACGGCGCGCTTGCGTCTCTTAACTCGGTAGCGAAGATAAGCTATGACGATTGTCGCGACGGTATCTCAAATACCTTCTCGATAACCCCCGAGGCGCTCGGCAGAACGGACGGCGAGAGAATTGACAACCTCGTATCTATTCTTGACGGATATTTCTCAAAGGGCGCGCATCATATAAACGTAAACGTGCTCAATCGCGAGACGCTCATGGCGGCGTATGAGAACCCCGAGGCATACCCCAACCTCACGATAAGAGTTTCGGGCTACGCCGTAAACTTCAATAAGCTTTCCCGTGAGCAGCAGCGCGAGGTCATCAGCCGTACCTTCCACGAAAGCTTATGAGCGAGATAAAGGGATATATACATTCCATACAGAGCCTTGGAACTCTGGACGGCCCGGGCGTTCGCTTCGTAGTCTTTTTGCAGGGCTGCAATCTTCGCTGCAAATGCTGTCATAATCCCGACACGTGGGAATGTGGCGGCAAGGAATACACACCCGAGGAGATTGTCAGCCGAGTGCTGCGATTTCGCGAGTATTTCGGACGTGACGGAGGAATAACGCTTTCAGGAGGCGAGCCGTTGCTTCAGGCTGACTTTGCCCGCAGAGTTTTCGAGATGTGTCACGGAGAGGGAATAAACACCTGCCTTGATACGTCGGGAAGTGTTTTGAATGAAAAGACAAAGAGCCTGCTTGAGCATACCGACCGCGTGCTGCTTGACATCAAGTACACAAACGACGCAGACTACCGCGAAAACGCAGGCTGCTCTATGCGAGCACCGATGGATTTTCTCAAATATCTGAATGAGAAAAGCATCCCCACCACGCTCCGTCAGGTTATTATACCGACGGTGAACGATGGAGAGGAGAACATTCTCGCACTCAGGGACATAGTAAAGGCTCACGCTTGTGTGGATAAGGTGGAGCTGTTGCCGTTCCGCAAGATATGTCAGGTCAAATATGATAATATGGGAATTGAATTTCCGTTTGGACATCTCCCCGAGCCCACGCGAGATAAAATGGCAGAGCTTGAGGGTATGCTCAGATAAAAAATCCGACCTTTTAAAGGTCGGATTTTTGTTATTGTTGATCTGTTGTGCCTTTGTCCTCGGAGGATGCTTCTGTGACTTCCTGCTCGTTGTTTGCAGTATCCTGCACAGGCTCGGAGCTGTCAAACGTGCTGTTGTATACGTCAGAGAAATTCTGTCCTTGTGCATCGACTGCAGGCTCTTCCTCGGGGAGATTTTTGAGCTTACCTTGAGCAACGAGACCGATTATAAGGTAGATGAGTACCCAGATATGGAACAGAATGTCAACTATCATTTCAATGTTGAAGCCGTACAGATAGAACATACCGAGGGTATCAATTCCGAAAAGCACGGTTGCACCTACAAGCCATCCGGAGCTCTTTTTTGATGCCACCCAGCAAAGCAGATATATAAGGATAAGCACCACTGCAAGCACGACCATTATCCAATAGAACGTGGGGTTCATAAATTCAAATGCTTCGGCGTCCTCGTAGTATTCCGCAGGCATCCTGCCGCACATTACGGCGCCGAGGCTTACGAAATAATAGGGAATAGCTGCCGAGAAAAGAAAATACGTGGCGCTGCCAAGTGAAATAAAGAGGATGTTTACCGCAGTGAATATTATCATCATAAGAAGGTTCATTCTTGCGGTGTTGTACTTTAATTCAAGCTGTGCCTTTTGCGGCAAGACCTGAAAATTGTTGTTTCTGAAAAGTCCCATAGCAGTCTCCTTTATTCGTTAATTATTTTTATCTGACACATTTTCATAGCGTCAAGTGCGGTCTTGTGGCTTTCGGGGGTCACGCCCGCGCAAGCCCGGGCATCAACTATGACGGGAATTTCGGGGAAATACGCCTTCACTATCATTGCGTTTGAGATGACGCATATATCCGTGCAAAGTCCTGCAAAGGTGATACTCTCAATATCAGCTTCTTTTGCAAGCACGTCGGGGAGCTGACTTGAGCCAAAGGTTATTTTGTCAATAGCATCGGTTTTACGCAAAGCATCAAGCTCGGCGCGTATCTCCCAGCCGTGAGTACCCTTTATACAGTGCGGAACGGGAAGATTTTTGCCCTCCTGCGTGTCCATGTAATTTTCCGTGTGCGTGTCACGTGTGAAGATCACCTTTCCGTCAAAGCTCTCGATCAGACCTTTAACGTACGGCACTATCGCCACCGCCTCGGGCGTGCCCAGAGCGCCGTCGATAAAGTCGTTTTGCATATCTACCACAACAAGAATTTTCATGTGAGAAAACCTCCGTCTTAATCTATGCTTTATTTTACCACAAAATTCTATACCCGTCAAGTGGTGAGAGAAAAGCATTTTCAGTATTTCACGTCTTAATTTATACTGTGAGCTTTAGCGATTTTATTTTAATTTACGAGAAAAGTTCTTGAAAGAGGGAGGGGGTAAAGGGGGAGGGAGAGAACTTCTTTTAAGAAGTTCTCTCCCTCCCCCTTTTATCACTTACCCTTATTCAATTTCTTCTTCGTGCCGTCGGGGTATTGAACCGTGGTGTTGTTGAGAGTTGCTCTCAGGTCGCCAACGTATGACTCAATATACTCACGGCGGAGAGCGTCGCGTTCCGCGAGCTCCTCGGGTGTAAGCGTTTCGCCTGCCTTGACACGGCGGGCGTATTCGTTTATCTTATCAATTTTTTCTTGTGTCATGTTACGTTTCCTTTATACTTGATAGCGTTTTGCGCTCGCGCAAAAGGCGGGCTTTGAGGTGAGCCTCAAAGCATTATTCTCTGATACCGATACCGAGCTTGAACTTGAGGTCATTGAGTATCTTGCTCGTCGCCTTGTCAGCCTCTTCAACGGTAAGAGTGCGGTCAGACGCGCGGAGGGTTACACGGAAGGATACCGACTTCTTGCCCTCGCCGATCTTCTCACCGCGGTAGATGTCAAAGAGCTTTACACTCTCGCAAAGCTTACCTGCCGCGCGGCTCATAACAGCCTCTATCTCACCGACTGTGAGCTCCTCACCGCAAACAAACGAGAAGTCACGGGTGGTTGCGGGGAACTTGGGAAGGGGCTTGTAGTCTATCGTCATATCAGATGCGCCAAAGATCTTGTCAAATGACAGCTCAGCCGCGTAAACGGGGATATTCACACCGTAGTTTTCACAAACGAGGGGGTGAATCTGACCGAATAAGCCAAGGCAATACCCGTTTGCGTCAACTACTCTTGCGCAACGTCCGGGATGGTAGGAGGGATTATCCGATACCGCCTTGTAGGTCACGCCCTTGATACGAGCGGACGCGAGAATGTTTTCAACAACGCCCTTGAGCGCATAGAAATCAGCGTCACCGTATGCGCCGAGAACTATCATCTTGGGCTCGTCGGGAAGCTCGTTTTCTCCGTCCTTGGGCAGATATACGTTTGCCATCTCAAAGAGACTTACGTTCTCGTTTGAGAAGTTGATATTACGTGTCAGAACCTCAAGCATGGAGGGGAGAGCGGTTGTGCGCATTACGCTTGTGTCCTCACCGAGAGGGTTGGTAATGACTACGGACTTGCGAAGAATAGAATCCTCGGGAAGTCTTATCTTGTCATAACACTTGGGACTGATAAACGAGAAGGTCTGTATCTGGTCAAAGCCAAGTCCGTACAGAAGATTTTCCGTGTCAACCTCAAACTTCTGCTTGGGTGTGCGTCCGCCCTGCGTGGTCTCCGCCTTGATGCAGGTGGACTTTATCTTGTTGTAGCCGTAGATACGGATAACCTCTTCTGCGATGTCGTTCATGCAGGTGAGGTCTGCGCGGAAGGAGGGAACTGTAATCTTGCCGTCCTCAACCTTGCACTCAAGGCGCGTGAGAACGTCGGTAACGTATTCCTCCGTCAGTTCAACGCCGAGGAACTTGTTGTATCTCTCAACCTCAAGGGGAAGGACTGTGGGTGCTGCCTTTGTGGGATAAACGTCAATGACACCGTCAACAACGTCACCTGCGCCGAGCATCTGCACGAGCTCGCAAGCGCGGAGAAGACCGCCCATTGCGTTTTCAGCGTCAAGTCCCTGTTCAAAACGGGCGCTGGACTCTGTTCTCATGCCGTTTTTCTTTGCGGTAACACGCACGCTGGGACCAGAGAAGCAAGCCGACTCAAATACGACGGTTGCCGTATTCTCCTTGATCTCGCTGTTTGCTCCGCCCATAACACCCGCGAGAGCAACAGCCTTGTTGCAGTCTGCGATAACGAGCATAGAGCTGTCAAGCGTGTGGTCCTTATCGTCAAGCGACTTGAAGTTTTCACCGTCAAGCGCGCGACGGACGTTTATAGCCGAACCGTCAAGGCAGGAATAGTCAAACGCGTGCATGGGCTGACCGTATTCGAGCATGACGTAGTTTGTAATGTCAACTATGTTGTTTATGGGGCGCACGCCTGCCGCACGGAGTCTCATTCTGAGCCAGAGGGGCGAGGGCGCGATCTTTACGTTCTTTACAACCTTTGCCGCATATCTGAAGCAGAGGTCGGGGTCGCTTATCTTGACAGAGAGATAGTTGTCTATCTTGTCGCCGTCGTTTGCGTCTGCAACCACGGGAGTGGGGATATTGAGAGGCTTATCGAAGGAGATAGCCGTCTCGCGAGCAAGACCGATAACGGAGAGACAGTCGGGGCGGTTGGAGGTTATCTCAAATTCAACTACGGTGTCGTTGAGCATGAGAGCTTCCTTGATATCCATGCCCACCTTGTCGGAGAACTCCTCGCCGAGAATGAGGATTCCGTCCTCAATAGCATCGGGCATATCGTGGAGCGTGAGGTTGAGCTCGGCGATAGAGCAGAGCATACCGTTTGACTCAACGCCGCGGAGCTTGCCTGCCTTAATGGTAACGCCGCCGGGAAGGTGCGCTACGGGAATAGCCGCGGGAACGAGGTCGCCAACGCGTACGTTCTGCGCGCCCGTTACTATCTGCGTTGTCTGTGTGCCGATGTCTATCTGGCATATCCAGAGATGGTCGGAATCGGGGTGTCTTTCCATTTCAAGCACCTTACCGATAACTACGTTCTGTATATCCTCGCCAAGGACCTCGTAGCCCTCAACCTTGGAGCCCGTGTCTGTCATTCTGTCGCAGTATTCCTTAACGGAGATACCGTCTGTGTTTGTGAAATCGTGAAGCCAATTAAGTGAAAGATTCATGTCGTTATCTCCCCTCCTCAGAACTGTTCTATGAATCTGACGTCATTCTCGTAGAACATACGGATGTCGTCAATGTGGTATTTGAGCATGGTTACTCTCTCAAGACCGAGACCGAATGCAAAGCCCGAATACTTTTCGGGGTCGATTCCGCACATGGAGAGGACGTTGGGATGTACCATTCCCGCACCGAGAATTTCTATCCAACCCTCGCCCTTGCAAAGACGGCA
>JAFTKY010000018.1 GCA_017453005.1 Clostridia bacterium
GCAAACTGAAGTATCTTCATGCCGGGGAACTGCGTATCCGTGAGAAGCTCGCGCACGTCGGGAGTAATAAAGCCCAAATCCTCGGCAATGATTTTTGCCTTGGGGAATTTCTCCTTTAACGTACGGAAAAGCTGTATTCCGGGAGCGGAGTCCCACTTGCCCTCGCGCGCCGTCGTGTGACCGAAGGGAATATTGTAATATCCCGCAAAGCCGCGGAAGTGGTCTATTCGGAGAATATCGTAAAGGTGGAAGCTTGCCTTGACGCGCTTCTGCCACCAACTAAAGCCGTCCTGCTCCATGAGAGACCAGTTGTATATGGGGTTGCCCCAGAGCTGACCGTCGGGAGAAAATCCGTCGGGAGGACAGCCTGCCACTACCGTGGGGTTATAATTTTCATCAAGCAGGAACTGCTCGGGTGCCTGCCATACGTCCATGCTGTCGTGCGCGACGTAAATAGGCATATCACCGATTATGACAATGCCCTTTGAGTGAGCGTAGGAGAGAAGCGCCTGCCACTCGGCGTCAAATTCAAACTGTATCCATTCCCAGAAGGCGCACTCGTCCTCAAATTCGGAGCGGTGTGCTCTTGCGGTATGTACGTTTCTGTGCACGTCTGCCCAGGTAGTCCACGCGCTGTAATTATATTTCACCTTGAGAGCCATAAAGAGCGAGTAGTCGGAGAGCCACGCGTTTTTTCTCTTGAAGGACTTGTATTCGGGAGCTTTGTCGCCGCCGCGCGCCACGAATCTCTTGTGAGCTGTTCGGAGCACGTTGTATCGGGTATTAAAGAGCCAACCGTAATTTATTCTTTTTTCGGAATTTTTATTTTCTGCAAGCTCTGCTTTGGTAAGAAGTCCCTCGTTTGCAAGAATATCAAGGTCAATAAAGTAGGGGTTGCCCGCAACCGATGCAGGTGACTGATAGGGGCTGTCGCCGTATGACGTGGGATTCAAGGGCAATACCTGCCAGCACTTCGTTTTGGTTTCCGAGAGGAAATCCACGAAATCGTACGCGCTCTTGCCAAACGTTCCTATACCGTACGCATTGGGAAGGGAGCTTACGGGCAAGAGAATTCCGCTTTTATGCTTGAATCCGAAATTTTTGAGGTCTGTGTTCATAAGATATGATTTTCCTTTCTGCCCGAGGGCTGAAATTTACGTTAATATAATATTTTTTTTAGCGGATTTTTATCCTTTAATATTCTATCATTTTTAAGTGTGATTGTCAACATCAAATTATTAAAACTGAAAAGTCTTTTTGTGCAAATTATCCAAAATTTAGATATTCGAATAAATCACCCCTCGGGATGATACACGTCTACCTTGCCTATTATGCTGATATTTCCGTCCCGTACGATAAGTCCGCCCTTTGCGGTATGGGTAACGTACACGGTCTTATTGCGCTCGCAAAGCACTCTACGTATTGACTCGTCCTGCTCGGGCTTGTATTCGTAATGCACCTCAACGTAGAAATCGTCAAAAAAGGGAAGCCCCTCGTAGTAGCCAAAGTCCTTGTAATCACCGTCGGGATAGAGGTGGTATTCGGACAGCTGAATGACCGCGCCCGCGCTGTATCCCATAATTATTCCGTCATGCTTCATAATAAGCTCGCAGAGGTCAAAATCCTTTATTCTGTCCATCATTCTGTCGGGAAGACCACCCGTGAAGTAAAGCACGTCGGCGTCCCTGACCTTTTGCGCGGCGGATTCCTTTGTGTCCGTAAAGTAGTTTACAAACACGATGTTTTCCTCCTTGACGCCAAAGGGCTCAAAGGATTCTATGGTCTCAATATAGCCGTTGCCTCCGCGCCCGTAGACCTTTTCCCAGGTCTGTGCGTCGTAGACGTAATCGTCATAAAACGAGAATGCTATCATGCAGACCTTGGTCTGCGCAGAGAAACAGTCCCGAAGCTCCTCGTAAAAATCGTGAATGTTCGGGCAGTCGAAAAGAATGTTTGTCATAAATCCTTCTCCTTTCGTTCATTTAAATAATTATATCACAGTTGCAAAATAAAATCAACGAGTAAAAAGCCTATTGAAAAAATTTGTAAAATATGCTACAATAGTGTGACGGAGGGGCAGAATATGAAATACGATATAATTCGCATTGCCGACGCGCCCGAAATGACGGAGCGTGCGGCGGCGTGGTTTCACGAAAAATGGGGAATACCGCAGGACGCGTATCTTGACAGCATGAAGGAGGGCTTGCTCGGAGCATCTCCCGTACCCGCGTGGTACGTGGCGGTATCCGACGGAAAAATAATCGCAGGGCTTGGCGTGATAGAGAACGATTTTCACAACCGTTCCGACTTGTCTCCAAATGTATGTGCCGTGTATACCGAGCCCGACGCACGCGGACAAGGGATAGCGGGTGCGCTTTTGAATTTCGTCTGTGAGGATATGAATAAGAAGGGAATAGATACCCTGTATCTTTTGACCGACCACACGTCATTTTACGAAAGATACGGCTGGGAATACCTCTGTGACGTGCAGGGTGACGGCGAGGAATATCTCTCAAGAATGTATATCCATAGATATCAAGGATAATTTTAGGTAATCATCAACAAAATGCGACAAATAATGCTATACAAACATGGTTGTAATTCACAAAAAACAACCATGTTTTTTGTATATTATACATTATTGAATTTTGACCTCAAAAATGATACAATTTAATGTGGCAAGATATAAGAATTTCAGAGTTGCAAATGCAACGGAACGGAGAGAATTATGAATATATTCAAAAAGGCTCTTATTTTGACTGTGGCGCTTCTGCTTGCAGTCACGCCGCTTTCGTCATGCAATATTTCTGACGAAAATCCGGACGGCGCGCCCGAGCGCTCGGAGATAAACAGCACGTGGAAGCCAAATGTAACGGGACTTGGCGTCAGCTCAAATTCGCTTTACGTTGAGAAGGTAGAAAATCTTCCCGACGATTTTATTATGGGTATGGACGCGTCCTGCGTTCCCTCGCTTGAGGCGAGCGGAGTAAAGTATTACGACTATGACGGCACTAAAAAGGACGTATACGAGATACTCGCCGATAACGGCATAAACTACATACGCGTGCGTATATGGAACGACCCCTTTGATGCGGACGGAAACGGCTACGGCGGAGGAAACTGCGATATTGACAACGCAGTAGAGATAGGCAAGCGCGCAACAAAGTACGGTATGAAGCTTCTCGTAAACTTCCATTACAGCGACTTCTGGGCAGACCCCGCAAAGCAGATGGTACCCAAGGCGTGGAAGAGCATGAATATCGACGAGAAGAGCGAAGCTCTTTATCAGTATACAAAGGAATGTCTTCAAAAGCTTGTTGACGCGGGCGTTGACGTCGGCATGGTGCAGATAGGAAACGAGACCAACGGTGCTATGTGCGGTGAGACGAGCGCAAATCTCGGCGGCTGGAAAAAGATAACCCAGCTTATGAGCGCGGGCTCGAGAGCTGTTCGCGAGGTGTGTCCCAACGCGCTTGTTGCAATTCATTTTGCAAACCCCGAAAAGGTAACGAATTACGTAAGCTATTCAAAAAATCTTGATTATTACGGCGTTGATTACGACGTGTTTGCGTCCTCGTATTACCCCTTCTGGCACGGAACTCTTGAAAATCTCTCCGAGGTACTGACAAGTGTTGCGGAGACGTACGGCAAAAAGGTAATGGTCGCGGAGACCTCCTACGCATTTACGGCAGAGAATACCGATATGTACGGTAACACCATCGGTGACGGCGGCGGAATAGTCAAGGACTATCCCTTCACGCTTCAGGGACAGGCAAATCTTGTCCGCAACGTCATTGATACGGTCGCAAACAAGATAACGAACGGTATAGGCGTGTTCTATTGGGAGGGTACGTGGATATCCGTCGGTAACGAAAGCTATGAGGATAACCTTGCGCTCTGGGAGAAATACGGCTCGGGCTGGGCTTCGTCCCACGCCGCAGAGTACGACCCCAACGACGCGGGACAGTGGTACGGCGGCTGCGCAGTCGACAATCAGGCGTTCTTTGACGAAAAGGGCAAGGCGCTTGAATCTCTCAAGGTCTTCTCGCTCGTCAAAAACGGAAACACGATAGAAAACAAGGCGGATGCCATTGAGGATACAAATCTTATTATTGACCTCAACGGCGAGATAAACCTTCCCGAGTGTGTAAACGCCATCATGCTTGATAACTCAAAGCAGGAGATACCCGTAGAGTGGCACAACGTAGACAAGGAAGCCATGAAGACGGGCGGAGTTGCCAAATACACGATATACGGAACGGCAGGCGGCATGACCGCTACCTGCTACGTCTCTATGGTAGAATATAATTATCTGAACAACTGGAGCTTTGAGGAGGGCGAGAGCGGATGGAGTGCGACCGCACTTAAATCCTTTGACGAGCTCAAGGTCGAGGATAAGGTGACGGACTCTCTGACGGGTACCTACCATTATCATTTCTGGGGCGCGTCCGCAAACGCCGTTGAGTTTACCCTTGAGCAGGAGGTAAAAAATCTGCCTGCGGGCAAGTACAATTACTCCATCTCCATTATGGGCGGTGACTGCGGCGAGACGGACATCTACGCGTACGTAAAGATAAACGGCGAGATAGTCCACAAGGCGGCGACCACCGTTACCGTATACGAGGAATGGCACACGGCGACGGTAAGCAATATTGAGTACACCGAGGGCGACAGCATAGTAGTCGGCATTTACGTTAAGTGCGCAGGCCCCAACGCGTGGGGCAAGATAGACGACGCGATGCTCAATTCGGTAAAGGAATAATAAGGATATAATCAAATGAACGTAAAAAATATTTTTAAATGCGGAATTATTTTTCTGCTTACAGTAACAATGATGCTTTCTTCAATGATAATGACGGGATGCGACAAGGACAAGGACGGGGATAACGGAGACGGTAATATCCCCACGCCCACCGTAGATCCCATAAACGATAATTACAGAACGTTTTATCAGATATTCGTAGGCTCGTTTTCCGACGCCAACGGCGATACCTTCGGAGACCTTCGCGGCATTATCAACCGCATGGACTATCTCAACGACGGAGATATCAATTCGGGCAAGAGCCTCGGCGTGCAGGGAATATGGCTCTCTCCGATATTCTCCTCGCCCTCGTACCACAAGTATGACGTCAAGGATTACTATCAGATTGACTGGCGCTTCGGCACGGAGGACGACCTCAAGGAGCTTGTTGAGCTTTGCAACGAGAGAAACGTCAAGCTCATACTTGACCTCGTGCTCAACCACACCTCCAATCAGCACGAGTGGTTCGTACAGTTCAAGCAAGCCCGCATGAGCGGTGACACGTCAAACAAATATTACGATTACTATACCTGCGTGACCGAGGCTGAAAAGCAGGGCGGCAGAACCTATCAGAAGATAGCGGGTATTGACGGATATTACGAGTGTAATTTCTCGGGAGATATGCCCGAGCTCAACTTTGATAATCCCGAGGTCAGAGAGGAAATGCTCAATGTCGCAAAATACTATCTTGACCTTGGTGTTCACGGCTTCCGCTTTGACGCGGTCAAGTATATCTACTACGGTGATACTGCGAGCTGCGTTGAGTTCTGGGAGTGGTATATGGACGAGCTCCGCAAAATCAAACCCGACATTTACTGCGTTGGCGAGTGCTGGTCGGGTGAGACGGAGATACTTGAGTACTACGGCGCGATGAACTGCTTTAATTTTGCCGTGTCCCAGGCAGAGGGCGTTATGGCAAGCGCGGCAAGAGGAAACAGAATTTCTACCTATACTAATTACATTGAAGCGTATCAGGATAAGGTGCAGGCAAAAAATACCGACGGTATGGCAATGCCGTTCCTTTCAAATCACGATATGGACAGAATAGCGGGCGCGTTTATTCTTGAAAACAATATGCGTATGGCTGCAAATCTCTATTTGCTCTCGCCCGGCTCACCTATGATATACTACGGCGAGGAGATAGGCATCAGAGGCTCGCGCGGAGGCGCAAATACGGACGCGAACCGCCGTCTTGCCATGCTCTGGGGCGACGGTGACACCGTTAAAAACCCAATAGGCTCGACGTACGGCGACGATAAGCAGATACAGTCTACCGTTGCAACGCAGCTTGAGGACGAAAACAGCCTCTACAATTACTACTGCAAGCTCATAGCTCTGCGTCACAAGTACCCTGCGATAGCACGCGGAGACTACAACGCGGTATCCTCGTCAGAGAAAAACCTCGGCGGTTTCTACATTGAATACAATGGCGAGATACTCGGGCTGCTGCACAACAACTCTGCGTTTGAGATAAGCATTGATCTGAGCACTCTGTCAGGTCTTGACGGACATACCTTCACAAAGCTATGCGACTATATAGGCATGGGCGAGGCAAGGCTTGAGGAAACGGTGCTGACTATCGGAGCGCAGACCAGCGTAATACTTGGATAATTAAAATAAAAAGAAAGAAACGTTATGGAAAACAAATTTATAGTTAACATTATACACCGACCCGAGCTTTCTCCCGAGTACGCGGAAAAGGCACTCGGCAAGGGCGAGGGCGTGCGCGACGAATCGCTTGATATTTTCAGATTTCAGCAGGATACCGCGCACAAATACGGACTTAAGACCACCATTCAGATAACGTACGCGTCGCTATTCTCGGATATTATCATTGACCTTGCAAAGCGCGAGCACGAGCAGTACGGAGACGAGATAGGGCTGTCGCTTTTGGGGCTTCCTTGTCCCGAGTTCAAGGCAAAGTACAAGACCGAGGACTTTTGTATATGGATGTTTGAAGAGGAGACGAAGAGGGAAATAATCGACGACGTTTTCGGAAAATTCTACGAAAAATTCGGCTTTTACCCCGAGTCCACGTCGAGCTATTTCCTTGACGCGTACACCATAAATTATATCAAGGAAAAATATCCGAGCGTCAAATGTGCCGTGGCAACCTGCTGGGAGGAGGGCCCAAAGGCCTACCATACCTGCAATAACTCGTGGTACACCTTTATGGACGGCGGCCCGTGGAATCCCTGGATTCCCTCAAAGGTCAACTCACACTGTCCCGCATCGAGCGAGGAGGACGACTCTGGCATAGTTGCCATTCCGCACCTGTCCCGTGACCTTATGGCGTGCTTTGACGGAAACGGCTCCAATTTCGGTACGCACCCGCAAAACGTCCTTCGCGGAATGATATATTACGGAGACGAGGGCGAGTGGGAGTATCCCTACCTCTATAACCTTATAGACCAATACCGTCACCTTGCAAAATATAACGACGGATACAGCTACAACATGATGTTCGTCGGTCCGGGCTGGCTCAACCGCCGCGGTCGATGGGAAGCCCCGTACGAGCTGCTTGCAAAGTCCTACGATGACGGCATGAAATATTACGGCAAGCTCAAGTCCGAGGGCAAGCTTATTGATATGACCATGAGCGAATTTGCGGATTTTTACCGCGAATGCCACAAGGATTACAGCCGCGGTGAGTGTGCGCTCTGGAAGGACATTCTTTACGGAAGCCGGAAGGAATATTTCTGGTATGCCGACCCCGCGATGCGTACCTGCCTTGACTTTAACCAGGGCGGTGCGATGATAGACCTTCGTCCGTATATCGCAAGAATTCCGCAACAGACGGGTATCGGCACGGAAAACGTCTATGACGCGTCCTATCCCTACCTTATACAAATAAACTACCGTGCGGGTTATTTCACGCACTATGCGGGCGCAGGCACGATAAAGTCCTGCAAGGTAAGCTGTCGCGGTGAGAGTGCGGACCTTTGTCTGTGCAGAACCATGGCAGTTTACGAAAAGACAGACGGCGGCGTACGGCTGACCGCCGACCCCGTGACCGTAACTCTCGGTGGACTTGATATTGTTATCAAATCGGTATTTACCATTCTTGAGGGCACGGGCGAGGTTATCACGGAAAGAATTATCGTAAATGACCTCGGCGGCGAGCAGGTCACGTTTGAGGAATACTTCACGGGTGGCTTTGGTACTACCGAATATCAGGCGGATATGACGCATATCTCCCTCGGTGTTGACAACGAGCGGATGCAATATTCGTACTTTGGCAGAAGAATAGTCAGGGAGGGAGCAGAGCGCGCGTACGTCAATATTCCCGAGGTGCATACGAGAATTGAAATGGGCGGCGATTGTGACGAGCTGCAGGTCGAGGAGGGCATAGCCTTCTCACCCGTATATCATCTGGCACTCCGCAAAACTGTAAGTGAAGGAGGAATTAAAACATGGCTCAGGCTACGAAAGGCAAACTGAATTTCCGCTGTCCCTCGTGCTTTATGAGAGATATCGATATAGATATGTTCTTTGACGGGGAGAAAAAGGAATATTACTGTCTCCGCTGCGGCTTTACGGGAAGCGAGGCGGACGTGCTCCGTCTCAACGAGGCGGCAAGATACCGCTACCGTGCAATGAGGCTGCGCGTGGTGGACTTTGGAGAAGACAACCAACCCGTAAAATTTGAAGCGCACAGGGGAGGAGAGCAATGATCCTCGGAATTGACGTTTCCACCTATCTCGAAGAGCTGGAGCACGGCGCACGCTTTTTTGACGGGGAGACCGAGATAGACCCGCTTGACGCATTTGTACACAACGGCGTAAATTATATGCGCATCCGCGTGTGGAATGACCCCAAGGGGTATAACGGTGAGCCCTATCTTGCGGGGAATTGCGATATTGACAATTACGTAAGACTTGGCAGGCTCGCAAAGGCCAAGGGTTATCACCTGCTTCTTGATTTTCATTACAGCGATTTCTGGGCAGACCCCGGAAAGCAAATGATACCAAAGGCGTGGAGAAATTACAATATTGACGGGATGACGGCGGCGGTCTATGAATTTACAAGGGAATGTCTTGAGATCGCCAAGGCGAACGACGTCGCCCCCGAGCTTATTCAGGTCGGCAACGAGATAACCAACGGTATGCTCTGGCCGATAGGACGCCTGACGGAAAACACGTCGGGCGAAAGAGGGAACTATGAAAATCTCTGCCGTCTTATTGACGCGGGCTGTCGCGCGTGCCGTGAGGCTTGTACCGACGCAGGGATAATACTTCACCTTGAGCGCAGCAACGATAAAGCGGTTTATCAGGAATTTTTTACGAATATGGAGCGCGCGGGTATCGACTACGATATCATCGGCGCGTCATATTACCCGTATTGGCACGGAACACCGAGCGAGCTTTTTGAAAACCTTTCGGACTGCCGCCGCTTTGGTAAAAGGCTTATGGTGGTCGAGCTTGGCTACGGCTTTACCACCGAGGCGTACAGTCTTGACGGCAGCAAGCAGAGGCTTGTGATCGACGCCGAGCGCGCTTACGTTGCGGGCTTTACCGAAAAATATCCCGTGACACCCGACGGTCAGGCGGCGTTTGTAAAAGACTTTTTGAGACTTGCGCGGGAGAATAAGATCGACGGTGTATTCTATTGGGAACCGCTGTGGCTTCCGGGCGATGGTATCTGCTGGGCATCCCCCGAAGGACAGGAATATATAGGCGAAGCAGGGAAATCCACGTCAAACGAATGGGCAAATCAATGCCTGTTTGACTATGAGGGAAACAAGCTTCCCGCATTTGACAAATACACCGCATATTGACTGAAACTGCCTTCGACAATTTCACATTGTGTAGAAAAAATACGTCGAATATTGGGCAATATGACGAATTTTCAAATTGAATAAAGATTGATATTGACAAAATAACTAAAATATGATACAATTACAACGGCACAAAGGTGCAACAAATAAAATAACTCTAAGGAGGAACTATATTATGAAATTGAGTAAGATTTTAGCTCTCTTGCTCGCACTCATTCTTTCGCTCACATGCATCGTAGCGTGTGACACAAGCAAGGACGACGGCAACAAGCCTGCCGGCGGTACAGAGGCTCCCGGTGGTACGACCCCCGAGACCAACCCCCTCGCAGGTACCTACAACATTACTATGTGGGTTTCCGAGAAGGAAGGCGTTGCTGATCAGTTCCAGCAGCAGATCGACGCTTTTGAAGCAGCAAACCCCGGTATCATTATCAACGCTCAGATCCAGGGCGTTACCGAGGCTGACGCAGGCTCCAAGGTAGTTGCAGACGTTGCTTCCGCCCCCGATATGTACTGCTTCGCGCAGGACCAGCTCGCTCGTCTCGTTCAGGCTGCAGCTCTTGCAGGTCCCGGCGGTGACGTTGCTAAGATGATCAAGGAAACAAACGATGCAGGCTCCGTTGCAGCAGCATCCGTTGCAGGAAACATCTACGCTTATCCTATGACCAGTGACAACGGTTACTACATGTACTACGATACAAGCATCATCTCCGAGGAAGAGGCAGAGAGCCTTGAAGCTATCATCGCAGCTTGCGAGGATAGCGGTAAGCTCTTCCGTTTCGCTCTTGAGAACGGCGAGTTCCATCAGGCTTTGGGTAAAATCGCTGGCGCGTCCGGGCGGATAAAGATCTTTGAGTTCAGCGGAAGCCGTTTTGGCATCATAATTATGCCCTTTGATCCGGGAGAGGACGCGCAGAACATTTCCATCCACGGCAGGCGTCGGCAAACCGAATGCGATGGATGCGATTGCATCGGCTGTATAGGGTCCGACTCCGGGCAGTTTTGCAATTTCTTCCAGCGTATCGGGAAACTTACCCATTTCCACAATCAGCTTCGCGGCTTTCTGTAAATTTCTTGCACGGGAATAATATCCGAGACCTTCCCAGAGTTTGAACAGTTTCTCCTCGGAAACCTCGGCAAGAGACTCCACGGTCGGCAGTTCTTTCATAAACCGGGCATAGTACGATTTCACAGCTTCCACGCGGGTTTGCTGAAGCATAATTTCAGAAATCCAGACCCGGTAAGGGGTTGGATTATGCCGCCAATCCAGATCTCTTGCATTCTCCTCATAATACCGGAGCAGTTCTTCTACCATAAATACC
>JAFTKY010000019.1 GCA_017453005.1 Clostridia bacterium
CGTTTATATCATGAAGGGGGCGGGCGGCGTTATTTACGTCGGCAAGTCCCGCAAGCTGAAAAACCGCGTCACGCAGTATTTCCGCAACGGTGAAAAAAACACCAAGACCGCGAAAATGGTCTCCATGGTCAGAGACTTCGATTACTACGTCTGTGACACGGAAATTGAGGCGCTCACCCTTGAAAATACACTGATAAAGCAGTACAGTCCCAAATATAATATAAGGCTGAAGGACGCAAAGTCCTATCCCTATATAAAAATTCCCGACGGCGAGTATCCCATGCTGACGATGACGCGAAAGCGCGATTCGGACAAGGGCAAATATTTCGGACCTTATTCGGGCGTTTCAACCGTATATTCGGTCATAAATATGCTCTCGGGGGCGCTGGGACTGCCCACGTGCAAGAGAAAATTTCCCAAGGATATAGGCAAGGAGCGTCCCTGTATGTACTATCAGATAGGACGCTGCTGCGGTGTATGTACGGGCAAGGTCACGCCCGAGGAATACGCCGAAAAGATAAAATTTGCCACAGACGTGCTTCGCGGAAATACAAGCGAGGTCAAGCGCGAGCTTACCGAGAAAATGTATGAGCACGCCGAGTGCGAAAGATACGAGGCGGCGGCAAAATGCCGCGATACCATAGCCGCGCTTGACAGACTCAGCCAGAAGCAAAAGGTCGTTGCGTCACCCGATACCGAGCACGATATAATCGCCATGTATTCGGACGACGTGTGTACGGCTATATCAGTTCTATATATCCGCAACGGCGCTGTGAGTGACAAGAGCGACTACACCTTCGGCGCGGACAGAATTGTTGATGAGAGCAATATCAGCTCGTTTATATGTGAGCATTACCTCGGACGCGAGTATATACCAAAGAGTATTTTGCTGACCTTTGAGCTTGAGGACGAGGAGGCGCAGATGCTCTCGGAGTATCTGTCGGAGCGCGCGGGACACCGTGTGAAAATAAGAACTCCCGAGCGCGGAGATACAAAAATGCTTTGCGACATGGCAAAAGATAACGCCGCGGAGCAGGCAAAGCTATATAAAATTGAAAACGAAAAGGACGAAAAGGTGCTTTTGCGCCTATCTGAGCTATTGCAGCTCGAAACCTACCCCGAGCGCATTGAGGCGTACGACATATCAAACCTCGGCAAGGAGCATATCACCGCGGGCATGATAGTCACAAACGGCAGCTCGTTCAAGAGATCGGACTACCGAAGCTTCAAGATAAAGGGACTTGAGAGCACCACGGACGATTACGCGTCCATGCGCGAGGTCATAGACCGCCGACTGTCGCATCTGTCGGACAGTGACGGCTCGTTTTCGCACCTGCCCGACCTTATTCTGCTTGACGGCGGGCGCGGACACGTATCAACCGTCAAAGAGCTTTTGCGGGAGCGGGGAATAGACTATATCCCCGTGTTCGGCATGGTCAAGGACGATTTTCACAAGACCCGCGCGCTCTGTACCGAGAGCGAGGAGATAAATATTGCGCGAGAGAACGCGGTGTTCGTATTTATTTACAAGATACAGGAGGAGGTACACAGATATACCGTCTCCAAAATGGACAGCGCGAAGCGTAAGACGCTTACAAGGTCCTCGCTGACAAAAATAAAGGGCATCGGTGACGCAAAGGCAAAGCTGCTTCTCAAGACCTTTGGCGGTCTTGCGGGAGTGGAGCGCGCAAGCGTCGAGGAGCTGACTGCTGTATCGGGCATTACCGAGGCTTTGGCAAAAAGCATAAGAGAATACTTTGAAAAAGGCAAGAAATAAACAGGAATCAGGCGAAAATTATGATGAGAATAATCACGGGTAAGGCTCGCGGCGTAAGGCTCAAAACACTTGAGGGAGACGCGACGAGGCCTACCTCGGAAAGATGCAAGGAGGCACTTTTCTCCATGCTTCAATTTGATATTGAGGGCAGGGACGTGCTCGACCTTTACGCAGGCTCGGGTCAGCTCGGGCTTGAAGCATTGTCGCGTGGAGCAAGCTCTGCGACCTTTGTGGACAAGTCAAAGCAGGCTACAAAAATCATTGACGAGAATATCATAAAAACAAAGCTTCTTGACGGCTCAAGGGTCATCTGCTCGGATGTGGCGGACTTTGTCCGTACTGTTCGCGGCAGAAAGAAATTTGACATCGTGTTTATTGACCCTCCGTATGCGCTTCGGTGCGCAGTGCAGAGCGCAAAGACGCTTTACGATGCGGGACTTCTCAAGCCCACGACCATAATCGCTTGCGAGAGCGAGGAGGAGGATATATTCGAGGCTTGTCCCGAGGCAAAAGACATATTTGAGGTTATAAAGCACAAAAAATTCGGAGTGGCGAATATCACACTCATGGGAGTAAAAAAATAAGAAAGGCGGCGTATTATGAGGGCACTTATACCGGGCAGTTTTGACCCGATAACGCTTGGACATATAAATATAATTGAGCGCGCGTCGCCAATGTTTGAAAAGATATACGTGGCGGTCATGAATAACGACTCTGCGAAGCACGACGAAAGCCTTTCGTCAAAGACGCAGTATATGTTTACCCCCGAGGAACGGCTTGAGCTTGTCCGTCGCTCGGTAGCGCATATACCCAACGCACAGGCGGTGCTGTGGGGCGGAATGCTTATAGATTTCTGCGATGCGTACGATATAGTCGCAGTCATTCGCGGAGTGCGTAATGCCGCCGATTTTGAATACGAGGCAATACATGCAAGATGGAACCGTGAGCACAATCCCCGTGCTCAGGCTCTGCTTATGCCCGCAGATGATGACCTTTGCGGACTAAGCTCCACAAAAATCAGGGAGGCAATAGCCAAGGGTGAGCTTTCAGCTCTCGAGGAAAGTCTTCACCCCGACGCTTTGACTTATATAAAACAATTACAGAAAGGAATTAAACAACATGGCAACAAAGACTAAAAAGAGCGTACTTGCCGAGATAATCATCTCGCTCGTATTCGGACTTATTTTCGGCGGACTTGTACTGTTCCTCTCCACACTCGGAGCAGATACTATCATCAAATGGGTACTTATCGTAACGGGAATTATCATCGTTATTACCAACATCGCACCCCTTATCAGAGGCATCGTAAACCTCGCGCACAAGGAAAAGGGCGGCTTGTTTGACGTTATCGTCTCCGCTATCGCAATGGTTCTCGGTATTGTTATG
This sequence comes from Clostridia bacterium, assembly GCA_017453005.1. Classification (GTDB taxonomy): domain Bacteria; phylum Bacillota; class Clostridia; order Oscillospirales; family CAG-272; genus SVTX01. Next base: position 3,164 of record JAFTKY010000019.1, read on the forward strand.
ATAGTATATCAGAATGCTATCGTTTCCACGATAATCACCGTGCTTCTTGCAATTTACCTTATCGTTCTCCCCATCATCAGAATAGTTATCGCTCCCTCCAAGAAGGAGCAGCTTTCCAAGGAATGGATAAGAATCCTTATCGGTGCTATCCTTATCGTATTCCTTCCCGCTATTCTCGGCGCGGCTGACGCTATCATCAATCTCCTTCTTATGATCGTTGGTATCGTTATCATCGTTCTCACAGTTCTTTCCTTCGTTCTTTCTCTTATCGCTTACATAAAGGCAACCAAGAAGGCTGACGAGGAGGCTCCCGTTGAGGTTGAGGCTGAAACGGCAGAGGCAACAGAGGAATAATAATCACCAAAAAGGAACTTTTAAAGCATGGAAAAATTCATTCTTAAAAGTGAATATCAAGCCTCGGGCGACCAGCCCGAGGCTATTGAGGGACTTGTGCACGGCATTCGAGAGGGCCGTCGCATGCAGACTCTCCTGGGTGTCACGGGCTCGGGTAAGACGTTCACTATGGCAAACGTCATAGCACAGATAAACAAGCCCACCCTGATACTCGCGCACAACAAAACACTTGCGGCGCAGCTCTGCACGGAATTTAGGGAGTTCTTTCCCGACAACGCAGTTGAGTATTTCGTGTCCTATTACGATTACTATCAGCCCGAGGCGTATATCCCCGGCAAGGATATGTATATCGAAAAGGACGCGCTCATCAACGACGAGATAGACAGACTTCGCCATTCGGCTACGAGTGCTCTTTTCGAGAGAAGGGACGTAATTATCGTAGCCTCTGTGTCGTGCATATATTCACTCGGTGAGCCCGACGAGTACAAGGGACTTGTCCTCGCTCTCCGCCCGGGAATGATAATGTCGCGTGAAGAGCTCATACAGCGACTGGTCGCAATAAGCTATACGAGAAATGATATGAGCCTTACGCGTGACTCCTTCCGCGTCCGTGGGGATACGCTTGAGATAATCCCCGCAAACATGGACGATAAGGCAATCAGAATTGAGTTTTTTGACGAGGAAATCGACAGAATTTCCGAAATAAATATCGTGACGGGAGAGCTGCAGAGGCTTTTGTCCTACGCAGCCATATATCCCGCGACCCACTACGCGGTGTCCGACGAAAAGCGAGAGGCGGCAATAGCGGACATAATGAACGAGATGTACGACCGCGTACAATATTTTGAATCCGAGAACAAGCTTATCGAGGCGCAGAGAATAAAAGAGCGCGTCAGGTACGACATGGAAATGCTGAAGGAAATAGGCTTTTGCTCGGGAGTTGAGAACTATTCAAGAGTTCTTGCGCGCCGTCCCGCAGGCTCGACACCGTATACGCTTCTTGACTATTTTCCCGATGACTTTATTATGTTCGTGGACGAGTCTCACGTCACTCTTCCGCAGGTCAGAGGAATGAGCGGAGGAGATACCGCGAGAAAGAAAAATCTTATAGACTACGGCTTCAGACTACCCTCGGCATACGACAACAGACCGCTTTATTTTGAGGAGTTTGAGTCGAAAATAAATCAGGCGATATTCGTCTCCGCAACGCCGGGAGACTATGAAGAACAGCACTCGGAGCAGACCGTCGAGCAGATAATCCGTCCGACGGGACTTGTTGACCCCGAGCTCGAGGTGCGCCCCATTGAGGGTCAGATAGATGACCTTATGGGAGAGATACGCGAGCGCACGAAAAAGGGCGAGAGGGTACTCGTTACCACTCTCACCAAAAAGATGGCGGAGGACCTTACCGAATATCTTGAATCAAACGAAATTAAGGTCAGATATATTCATCATAACGTGGACACAATGGAGAGAATGGAGATAATCCGAGACTTGCGTCTTGGAGTTTTCGACGTTCTCGTTGGAATAAATTTGCTCCGCGAGGGACTAGACATTCCCGAGGTATCTCTCGTTGCGATACTTGACGCGGACAAGGAGGGCTTTTTGCGTGCCGAGCGCTCGCTTATACAGACCATAGGACGCGCCGCGAGAAACGCGAGCGGCAAGGTCATAATGTACGCGGACAGTATCACGGGCTCAATGGCAGGCGCGATAAGGGAAACCGAGCGACGCCGCAAGATACAGACGGCGTATAACGAGGCACACGGAATAGTCCCCAAGACTATCATCAAGGGTGTGCGTGACGTTATTGACATCGGCGCGTCCGAGGATACTTCAAAGAAAAAACAGACCAAATCAAAGAAAAAGATGACTGCGCAGGAAAAGGACAAGCTCATCGCGTCAATGACCGTCGAGATGAAGAACGCCGCCCGCAAGCTCGACTTCGAGCGCGCGGCATACCTGCGCGACGAGATAAAGAGAATAAGGGAAGAGTAATAGAGTGCAGAGTGCAGAGTGCAGAGTGCGGAGCGCAGAGTTAGCCTTCTCCAGCGGAGATTGCCTCACTTCGTTCAGCCCGAAATTGCAGGCAATTTCTAGCCTTCCCCTGTGGGGAAGGTGGCGCCGAAGGCGACGGATGAGGGGAGCCCCATCTAAGATTACTGCATGGTGCTTGCAGAGCAGATAGAGTACAGAGTGCAGAGTGAAGAGTGAAGAGGTAATAAAGGTAACATGGCACAAAAAATTACTATAAGAGGAGCAAGGGTACACAACCTCAAAAATATTGACGTTGACATACCGAGAGACAAGCTGGTCGTGCTTTCGGGACTGTCGGGAAGCGGCAAATCGTCGCTGGCGTTTGACACGGTATATGCCGAGGGACACAGACGCTTCGTTGAGTCGCTTTCAAGCTATGCAAGAATGTTTCTCGGTCAGCTTGACAAGCCCGACGTGGATATTATCGAGGGACTTTCTCCGTCAATTTCCATAGACCAGAAAACAACGTCGAAAAATCCCCGTTCCACGGTTGGAACGGTAACTGAAATATACGATTATTTGCGTCTGCTCTACGCGCGCATCGGCGTGCCTCACTGTCCCGTTTGCGGCAAGGAGATACGTCAGCAGAGCGTTGACCAGATAATCGAGCGCGTAATGATGCTGCCCGAGGGTGAGAGATTTATGATACTCGCGCCCGTTGTCCGCGCGCAAAAGGGTATGCACGAAAAGGTGCTGGCAGACGCAAAAAAGAGCGGCTACGCGCGTGTGAGAATTGATGGCAGTATCTATGATTTGACTGAGGAGATAAAGCTCGACAAAAACAAAAAACATTTTATCGAGATAGTGGTTGACCGACTTGTGATGAGGGACGGAATACGCTCGCGCCTTGGAGATTCGGTGGAGAGCGCGCTGTCCGCGGCGGACGGTCATCTGCTCGTAGTTACTCTGCCGCGTGACGGTAGTGACGGCGAGGAGCTGTCGTTTTCGCAATCCTACGCGTGCGAGGAGCACGGCGTTTCTATCGGTGAGCTTGAGCCGAGAATGTTCTCGTTCAACAATCCGCAGGGCGCGTGTCCGCATTGCTCGGGACTTGGTGAGACGAGACGTATCGCGCTTGACAGAGTTATCCCCGATAAATCGCTGTCACTGCGCGAGGGCGCGATAAACGTCAACGGCTTCAAAAGCCTTGAGGACGAGAGCTGGAACGGCCCGCTCTTTATGGCGGTGGGCAAAAAATTCGGTTTTGACCTCAACACACCCATTGAAGAGCTTTCAAAAGAGGCATACGATATTCTGATGTACGGCAGCGGCGCGGAAAAGTATGACGTGGTAAGATATTTCGGAGGCGAGGCGCACCGCCGTCTTGCGTCCTTTGACGGCGTTATTCCCATGATAGAGCAGAGAATGGCTATGGGCATGGCGGCGGAATATTACGAGCAATTCGTTGAGGAAGCGCCCTGCACGTACTGTCACGGGCAGAGACTTAATCCTCTGTCTCTTGCAGTGACCGTGGGCGGGGTCAACCTTCATGAATTCTGCAATATGTCGGTTGAGCGCGAGCTTGACTTTGTCAATAATCTCACACTCACCGAGACCGAGCAGGAGATAGCCCGCGAGATACTGAAGGAAATAAGAGCGAGACTTGGCTTCCTCGTAAGCGTCGGACTTGAATACCTCACACTGTCGCGCAAGGCGGGGACGCTGTCTGGCGGTGAGGCACAGAGAATAAGACTTGCAACGCAGATAGGCTCGTCGCTCGTAGGCGTGCTTTATATCCTTGACGAGCCGAGTATCGGACTTCATCAGCGCGATAATTCAAAGCTCATAGCAACGCTCAAACGCTTGCGTGATATAGGAAACACGGTCATCGTCGTCGAGCATGACGAGGAGACCATGCAGGAGTCGGACTATATAATTGACATAGGTCCCGGCGCGGGAATACACGGCGGTCACGTGGTTGCGGCAGGCACTCCCGACGAGGTGAAAAACAATCCCGATTCGATTACGGGCGCGTATTTGTCGGGCAGAATGAAGATAGAAGTTCCCGAGAGCCGCAGAGAGGGAAACGGTGCGTTTTTGACCGTCAAGGACGCTTGCCACAACAATCTCAAATGTATTGACGTCGATATTCCGCTCGGTAAATTCGTCTGTGTGACGGGAGTTTCGGGCTCGGGTAAATCCTCGCTCGTAAACGGCATAATTTACCCCAAGCTCGCGCATGACCTCAACCGCGCGATAGCATACCCGGGTAAGAACGGCGGCATTGAAGGACTTGAAAATCTTGATAAGGTAATATGCATCGACCAAAGCCCCATCGGACGCACGCCGCGCTCAAATCCTGCGACGTACACGGGACTGTTTACGGACATCCGCGACCTTTTCGCTCAGACCAAGGACGCAAAGGCGAAGGGATATAACGCGGGCAGATTTTCCTTCAACGTCAAGGGCGGCAGATGCGAGGCGTGTGAGGGTGACGGCGTCAAATGTATTGAAATGCACTTTTTGCCCGACGTTTACGTCACCTGTGACGTATGCAAGGGAAAGAGATATAACCGAGACACGCTTGAGGTAAAATACAAGGGAAAGAATATATTTGACGTGCTGGATATGTCAGTCGAGGAGGGAATAACCTTCTTTGACGGACTGCCCAAAATTCAGCGTAAGCTCCAGACGCTTTACGACGTGGGACTTGGATACGTCAAGATCGGTCAGTCGTCAACCACGCTGTCAGGCGGTGAGGCGCAGAGAGTAAAGCTCGCGACCGAGCTTTCAAAGCGCAGCACGGGAAGGACGATATATATTCTTGACGAGCCCACCACGGGACTTCATACGCATGACGTCGCAAAGCTTTTGGAGGTGCTCAGCCGCCTCTGTGACGGCGGAAACACGGTGCTTTGTATAGAGCATAATCTTGACGTTATAAAGACCGCAGATCATATTATCGACCTTGGACCCGAGGGCGGCGACGGCGGCGGTACTGTCGTTGCGACAGGCACGCCCGAGGAGGTTGCAAAAGTTGAAGGCTCTTATACGGGGCAGTATTTGAGGAAGATTTTGAACAGATAAAAGATAAGGGAGAAACAGATGTTTCTCCCTTATTGATTATTAACGTCAAGCCCGACGAAGAAATCGTCAAACTCACAGCTGTAGATTTTCTTGAGTTCGATGAGAACACTTATGCGGACATTCAGCTCTCCTGCCTCATATTTTGCATAACATGTTCTTGAAATATCACAGCCTCTGCGCTGTAATTCTGCACATAGCTTTTCTTGTGAAATGTCATATTTATTACGCAACGCGCGTAAATTGTCTCCTATGCATCTGTCTCTGCGAAGCTTTTGTTCCATAAATTTGCCCTCATAAATAAAATTTTGACCTGTATAGGTTGCAATTACCTTTATTTTATGCTATAATTCTCTTAAATATTGTCCGCGATATTGGTCAACATTTGAAAGTGAGGTAAAAAAATATGATTTGTTGCGTGACAGGACATCGTCCGTCCGGTTTTCCTTTTCCTCGTGAGGAAAATGATATTTCATATATATTCTATATTGATAGATTATACAGTGAAATACAAAATTTGATTGGTGAGGGATATAGAGACTTTATTACGGGAATGGCAGATGGAGCAGATATTGATTTTGCAAATGCGATTTTGTACTACCGTGAAATAGAGATGAATATTACACTTGAAGCTGCTATGCCATACCCGATTACATATCCAAAAACACCGAGCGAATATATTGACGAGAGAAATGATATTTTCTTTGATTGTAATACCAAAACTATAGTATCCGAGCATTATTTCCGTGGGTGTATGCAAAAAAGAAATCGCTATATGGTCGACAAGGCGGATATTGTTCTTGCAATATGGAACGGAAAATGTGCGGGCGGTACGTGGAACACCATAAAGTATGCGCGTTCAAAAGGAAAGGAAATAAGGTATATTATGCTTAATGATTTTTTGCATAATACGTGAGTGTTAGTTTGAGCATGGATTTTCTATGATACTTTGTCAATAGCGACAAAGTATCCAAAACGCCACCTAGGAAGGGGAGGATGTCCTAATTTTTCTCCCGAAAAATTTTTGCTTTGCAAAACGGACGACCCCCTCGCCCTTCCTAAGAACCATCCCCACCCCAGCGCGCCTGCGGCGCGTGGCAAAACAGTAGAGTTTACAGAAGTAAATAATATCCGTCTTAACTGATACGGAAGATGCCCGAGTAGGCGTTTGTGTAGGATAGGTGTCAAGAGGAAAGGGAGGAATCGCAACCTCCCTTTCCTTTTGCGGCGTTTTGGTTTCTTTGCCGCTGTTGGCAAAGAAACATAGAAAAAATAAAATTATTATAGACATATCCGCAAAAAAGTGCTATAATTACATTGATAAAAACAAAAAAAGGATTTCAAAATGCTCCATTCCTACCATAACCATACCCACCGTTGCAACCACGCAGACGGAACAGAAAGAGAATACATAGAGGAAGCCATTGCCAAAGGCATAAAAACCCTCGGCTTTGCCGACCACGTCCCAATGCCGTTTGAAAACGGTCATTACTCATATTTTCGCATAACGCTCGACCAAACGGAGGACTATATCAAAACTCTCTGGGACCTGCGGGATGAATATAAAAACGATATAAAAATTCACATCGGATTTGAGGCGGAATATTATCCAAGGGTGTTCCCCCGAATGATAGACTTTCTGTCAGCTTACCCCTACGAATACCTCATTCTCGGTCAGCACGCGCTCGGAAACGAGTATGACGATTATTATTCCTCGACAAAAACCACCGACAAGAGCACGCTTACACGCTACGTCGACCAGGTAATAGAGGGACTTTCAACGAAAAAATATCTCTATCTCGCGCACCCCGATATACTGAATTTCATTGGCGACGACGACTTTTACAGAGCCGAGGCAAGCCGCCTTTGTGCTTTTGCCAAGGAGAATGATATTCCGCTTGAAATAAATATCCTCGGCTTGCGCGTGGGACGGAATTACCCAAATACAGAGTTCTGGAAAATAGCCGCCGAAATGGGCTGTACCGCAGTGCTCGGCGCGGACGCGCACAGCACAAGGCACGTCTGCGAGAGGGACGCCGTTGAAAGAGCCAAGGCGTTTGCCGACAGCCTCGGCGTCAAAATCACACAGTCACTTGAGGACAGATTGGAAAAGTAACATGATATACACACCTCTTACGAACAAAGCGATAAAGCTGATATATAAGGCTCACGGAGGACAGACCGATAAATCGGGGCTCCCGTACGTTTTGCACCCCATACATCTTGCGGAGCAAATGAAGGACGAGTATTCCACGCTCGTCGCGCTTTTGCACGATATTCTGGAGGACACGGACACCTCCGCAGAGTATCTCCGCGAACAATTTCCCGCCGAGGTCTGCGACGCGGTCGAGCTACTCACAAAGCCCGAGGATATGGACTATTTTGACTATATTGAGAAGGTCAAGGTCAATGACCTCGCCCGCCGCGTAAAGCTTTGCGACCTTGAGCATAACTGCACGCTCTCGCGCTTTGATACGGCACCAGACGAGTACGCTCTCGCGCGTCGGGAGAAATATCTCAGCGCAAGAAAAATTCTGCTCTCGGAGGCAGAAAGGTCACACTCGCACCGCGACGGAAAAAACCCCGATAAGCCCCACCCCATAAAGCATTTCCGCACTATCACAAAGCACAGACACAAGGTCATATCCCACTGCGCTCGCGCAGGTATCGGCTGGCAGGGACTGTTCCATGACCTCTCAAAATATTCTCACACGGAATTTTCCGAGGGCAGACGCCACTATCTCGGCACGCGCAGTCCCAACGAGCGCGCCCGCGAGCTTTACGGACATTCGCTCGCGTGGATGCACCACAAGGGCAGAAACAAGCATCATTACGAGTATTGGACGGACGTAAATCCCAAGAGCAAGCAGTATGAGCCTGTTGAAATGCCGCTTCGCTACGTCACGGAAATGTTCTGCGACAGAGTAGCAGCGAGCAAGATTTATCAAGGTGACAAGTACACCGACCGCTCCGCACTCGATTATTTTCTCCGCGGAAACGCAAAAAATATCATGCATCCAAAGA
>JAFTKY010000020.1 GCA_017453005.1 Clostridia bacterium
AATGTTCGTATTCAAGACGGTTGCCGATCCGTTCGTAGGTAAGATGTCCTTCTTTAAGGTAATGAGCGGAAGTATAAAGAAGGATGCAGTTCTTAAGAACTCCAGAAGCGGAGCAGAGTAAAGACTTGCTCACATTTACATAATGAAGGGTAACAAGCAGGTAGAGGTTGACGAGCTTGCTTGCGGCGATATCGGTATGGTGTCCAAGCTTTCGGATACAAATACCAACGACACGCTCTCTGCATCGGGCAATATTGCTTACACGGCAGTTAAGTATGCAACTCCTTACTACTGCAGAGCTATGTATCCTCTCACCGCAAAGGACGAGAGCAAGATCTCCCAGGCAATCGCAAGAATGACTGAGGAGGATATGACCCTTAAGTATGAAAACAATCCCGAAACAAAGCAGCAGCTCATCTACGCTATGGGTGATATGCATCTTGCTATTCTTGCGGCTAACCTCAAGAACCGTTTCGGCGTAAATATCAGATACGATATTCCCGCAATTCCTTACAGAGAGAAGATAACGAAGACCGTTGACGTTGAAGGTAAGCACAAGAAGCAGAACGGCGGTTCGGGTCAGTACGGTCACGTATGGATCAAGTTCTCTCCCTCCGAGGAAGAAGGACTTACCTTTACAGTATCCGTTGTCGGCGGTGCAGTTCCGAAGAACTTCAACCCCGCAGTTGAAAAGGGTCTTCAGGACGCAATGCTCAAGGGTGCGTACGGCTATCCTATGACGCGTCTTGCAGCTGACCTCCACGACGGTTCTTACCACGACGTTGACTCCGACGAGCTTTCGTTCAAGACCGCGGCTTCTCTTGCATACAAGAAGTGCCTGGAGCAGGCAGGTCCCGTTCTTCTCGAGCCCGTTGGAAACCTTGACGTTACAGTTCCCGAGTCTCTCGTTGGTGACGTAATGGGCGACCTTAACAAGCGCCGCGGTGCGGTTATGGGTATGGATGCTTGCGAAAACAAGCCCGGTTACACCATCGTTCACGCAATGGTTCCCAAGGCAGAGCTTGCAGATTATCCCACGGTTCTCCGTGCTATGAGCCAGGGCAGAGGCTACTTCGATTACGAGGTAACGGGCTATGAGACCGTTCCCATGAACGTAGCACAGAAGGTTATAGCTGATAACAAATAATATCTCTTAAAGTAAGGGTGCGCCATATTGGCGCACCCTTTTTTTGTGCAAAATTTTTTTCGACAGCGCATAGCGACAATTTTCTCGTATTGCGTGTGATAGAATGGTATAAATGAAAAAAATACGGCAACAGAGAGAGGAGAGCAAAGGGAAAAATGAGTGCGGCAAAGGACAAAAAGCCGGGGTATGACAGCGAATTTATGGGGTGTTACCTCAAAATAAAGCTCAGAGGTGAGATAGACCACCACAGCGCAAGTTCCGTGCGGGCGTCTATCGACAGCGAGATATATCAAAAAAGACCGAGAGGGCTTATTATGGATATGTCGGCGGTCAATTTTATGGACTCGTCGGGACTTGGGCTTATTATGGGCAGATATTCGGTCATGAACGAGCTGGGGGGCGAGGTGATAGTCACTGACCCCAACCCCGCGATAGAGCGTATAATGACGCTTGCCGGCATGGAGAGGCTGATAAAAATTCAGCATACAAAGCAGGAATTTGTGCGCAGTGCGCCCAAGGTAAAGGGAAGGCGGAGCGGTGCGCAGACGAAAAAGGTCAAGAACACTTCAGAGAAGGGATAAAATAAAATGAGGAAGAAGAAATTTTCAACCGAGACGGTAAATAAAATGCAGATAAAGCTTCCCGCGATCTCCGTAAACGAGGGCATGGCAAGAGCGGCGGTGGCGGCGTTTTGCGCAAGTCTCGACCCTGCTGCCTTGGAGATCGCGGACATAAAATGCGCGGTGTCCGAGGCGGTGACAAACTGCATAGTCCACGCATACAAAAACACGTCGGGCGTAATTTATATAACGGTCAGTCTGCTCAAGGGCAGGGCAGTCAAGATAGAAATACGCGACCGCGGTTGCGGAATACCCGATATAAAGCAGGCGAGAATGCCGCTGTTTACTACCGACAGAGAGGACGAGCGGAGCGGTATGGGCTTTACGGTAATGGAGAGCTTTTGCGACAAGGTAAGCGTGCGCTCAAAGGTGGGTGTCGGCACGACGGTGACGCTTTACAAGCAATTTGTTGACAGAGATACATAATAAAAAACAAATTGCGAGGTTTTTATGGAGCAAATTTCTCCGATTGAGGAACAAAACAACGTAGGAGCGACAGGAAATACCGCCGGTGACGAGAGAATGTTGCGCAACAGAGAGCTGGTCTTGCGCGCACATGACGGCGACGAGGCGGCGCTTGACACGCTTGTCAGGGAAAACATACCGCTGGTGCGGAGTATTGCCCACAAATTCAAGGACCGTGGGTGCGAGTTTGAGGACCTGATGCAGATAGGCATTATGGGCATGATAAAGGCGGTGCGCAGCTTTGATTTTGAAAGGGGCACCGCATTTTCGACGTATGCCGTTCCGCTTATCGTGGGCGAGATACGCAGACACCTGCGCGACGACGGACTTTTGAAGGTCAGCCGCAGCTATAAGCGTGTCGGTATAATTATCATGCGGGAAAAGACGCGTATAATGACCGAGGAGGGCAGAGACGCGGGTATTAGCGAGCTTGCTACCCTGGCAGGGGTGAGCGTTGAGGAGGCGGCGATGGCGCTTGACGCGGTCAGCCCCGTGGCGTCGCTGTACGAATGTGCGTTTGGTGAGGACTCGCAGACCTACGGTGAGATAATTCCCGACAGAGCGGAGGAGGACGAGTTCGAGAGGCTCAACGATAAGATCGCACTGACACAGGCAATAAGTAAAATGCCGCCCGAGTGGCGCAAGATAGTATTGCTTCGTTATTACAGAAATATGACGCAGATGCAGGTCGCGTCAGTTCTTGGAATGACGCAGGTCAAGGTCTCGCGCGAGGAGAAAAAGATAATGAATTTTCTGCGCGGCGAGATGCTGGGGTAAAAGATAACCACCTATGTTAATCCATAGGTGGTTTTTGGAAAAATCTAAAGTTTATTGAAATCATAATTTCTCCGTCGTGGTTTGAGGTTGTCGGCATTATGACTATTTCCGGAACGCGTTGACATATTGAGGATAAAATTGAAAGCTCATCTGAACGCATAGCTATATGGGGCGCGAATATGTCAATAAAAGCCTCGTTGCTACACTCACGCAGGGCTATCAGTATTGAGCCGCCGACATCATCTGCGAACATATGACACAATTCACAAATGCACATAAAATTTTGTAGAATGTCGGGGGATACGTTCTTTAAAAATGGATTATGTTCCGCTAAAATTCCGATGGACGGAATTTCATGCTCATTATCACATGGCTTTTTATCATATACTATTTTGCCTATAATATTTTCAAGTGGAATATCCTTTTTGTATTCTTCAAAAGTCATATATGCCCCCGTAAAAATAAAAAAGTGCGCCCCAATAGAGACGCACCGAAAAAGTGTTTCTCTATTGCTACCACACAATTTGCTTTTACAAGAAACCCAAAGGGACATGAAAAGTTGAGAAAACACCTTTTACCAAGGTATTTTCCCTTTGAATTTCTGTAAATATGCAATTAAGCAAATTATGTGGTAAAGTAATTATAGCACAAAATAAAAGCTTTGTCAACAAAAGATTGCAAAATAGCCTTCCCCAGCGGGGATTGCCTCACTTCGTTCAGCCCGAAATTGCAGGCAATTTCTAGCCTTCCCCAGCGGGGAAGGGGGACCACGAAGTGGTGGATGAGGAGAGCCCCATCTATGATTACTGTATAGTGCTTGTTTGCAGAGCGCAGAGTTGATTTGTAGGGGAGGGGCTTGCTCCTCCCGTCAGTGCAGAGTGCAGAGTGAGGTTCAAAATCCCGATTTTATATTGACAAACCCTGATATATGTTGTAAAATGAGTGTAATCAAAAAACTCGGAGCTGAAAATGCCTTACTATTTATTACTCGTTTTACTCTCGGCGGTGTGCTACGCCGTGCAATTTGCAATCAACAAATTGTATCAGTCCAAAAAGGGCTCGGCGGTCAAGACCTCGCTTAAATTTATCGCGCTCAAGGGCACTGTCGCGGCGGTTGTATTCTTTTTCGTCGCTTGGATAATGTACGGCAGACCGCTGACGCTACACCCCATGTCCGTGCTGCTTGCCTGTATCGCGTCACTTCTCGGATGCGCGTGCTGGATACTCGGCTTTGTCATTTTCAAATACGGCAGTATGTCCATATTTTCCACCTTCCTTATGATTGGCGGAATGACCGTGCCGTTTATATATTCTGCGTTCCGCGGCGAGAGCCTTGGCGCGCTCAAAATCATAGGAATAATACTTCTTATCGGCTCGCTCGTTTTCCCGCTTATCAATGGAAAGGGAGAGAAAAAGAGCGCGGGCTCAAGGATTGTTTTTGTTATTCTTTGCGCGCTCGTATTCCTCTGTAACGGTGGCATGAGCGTGTTCTCAAGCATTCATTCGGGTACGGACTTCGTTTGGTTTACCGAGGGGACGGTTGCAAAAATTTTCCCCGAGGTTTCAACACAGCGCGTCGAAGGCGTGGAGTTTACCGTGCTTGTAAATATCGCAAACGCAGTGTTCTGCTCGGTGGCTCTTGGCGTAGTATCTCTTATTGAGGCGCACAAGTTCCAGAAGGGAGCAGACAATGACGGCGTTATTGAAGGCACCCCCGCCGCGTCGGACAAAAAGAAATTTACAGATGGCAAAGCATATCTCTTCTTGCTCATTATCGCGTGCGCCTTGCTTGACGCTATCGCGTTTATACTCATGCGCGTGGTTGACGAGAGCGGTCAGATTGCTCTTGCAAAATACCCTATGCAGACGGCATTTACCGTAGTGCTTTCGGCGGTTGCGGGATTTGTGGCGTTCAGGGAGAAGCCCTCGCGCCTTGCTCTCATAGGACTTATAATCACGTTTATTTCAACGTTTTTGTTTATATTCTAAGAAAAGGACTGTTTTGCTTGTGCAAAACAGTCCTTTTCTCTTTTAAATAATGCCTTCAAACATATTATCCATGTTATACATTCCTGCGCTCTTACCTATGATAAACTCTGCCGCGCGGAGCGCACCCGTTGCGAAAAGCTCACGGGAGGACGCGGAGTGGGAGATAGTCAAGACCTCGTCCTTGCCTGCAAAAAGCACCTCGTGCTCACCGATAATACTGCCGCCGCGGATTGCCGAAATGCCGATTTCCTTTGGTTCACGCTTTTTGCGAACTGACGAGCGGTCATATACGTACTCACTCTCGGCGCGTGTCTCGGATATTGCGTCGGCTATCATGAGCGCCGTGCCGCTGGGAGCGTCGAGCTTATTGTGATGATGCTTTTCTATAATTTCAACGTCGTAGTCCATGCCGAGAGCCGCGGAGGCCTTTTTGCAGAGTGCAATAAGAAGATTTACACCGAGCGACATGTTGCGCGAGAAGAACACGGGTACGTGCTCTGCCGCCTTGTGCATTACGGAGTATTCCTCCTCCGTGTGTCCCGTCGTGCAGATAACGCAGGGGACGTTATGTGCAACAGCGTATTCCATAATTGCGGGGAGGGCTGTGTGGTGCGAGAAATCTATTATGACGTCAGGTATTTCAGCCGCATCGGAAATGCTTGAATAAACGGGGAAATTGCTCTGCCCCGCATTTATGTCAACACCCGAAATTACGGTCATATCCGTATCGCGCGTAGCCTCAAGCACCGCACGTCCCATTCTGCCGTGACATCCCGACAAAAGAATTCTTGTCATTTTAATATCCTATCCTTTGAATTTTATTTGAGAAGCTTGTAATCCTTGAGAATGGCTTCGAGCTTTGCACGGTTGTAATCCTCCATCTCGCAGAGGGGAAGTCTCATTTCCTCCGAGCAGAGCCCCAGCATGCCGCAAGCCGTCTTTACGGGCACGGGATTGACCTCAATAAAGAGGGAATTCATAAGCTTCAAGTAATCAAGCTGCATTCTCATGCTCTTGTTTACGTCGCCGTCAAACCAAGCCTGACACAGCTCGTGCATCTCGCGGGGGAGAATGTTGGAGAATACCGAAATTACACCCTTACCGCCGAGCGAGAGTATCGGTACGACCTGGTCGTCGTTGCCCGAGTAGATGTCAAGATAATCTCCGCACTCGTCGGCTATCTGCGCGATAGTGGAGAGATTGCCCGAGGCTTCCTTGGTAGCCACGATGTTTTCGTGCTTCATAAGCTCCTTATATACGGGCAGGGTTATGTTACAGCCCGTACGCGAGGGGACGTTGTAGAGAATTATGGGCTTATCCACTGCGTCAGCCGTTGCGATAAAGTTCTTTATAAGTCCCTTGGGGGTTGCCTTGTTATAGTAGGGGGTTACTACGAGCAGCGCGTCCGCACCAACGGCGCAGGCCTCACGAGAGAGGTCGATGCCGTATGCCGTATCGTTGGAGCCCGTGCCCGCGATGACAGGTACGCGTCCGTTTACTCTCTCGACCGCATACTTGATAACGCCGATGTGTTCCTCGTCGGTGAGTGTGCTTGCCTCGCCCGTTGTTCCAGCGACTACGAGCGCGTCAATGCCGCCGTCAAGCTGAAAATCTATAAATGCGCCGAAGGTGTCGTAGTCAACCTTGCCGTCCTTGAAGGGAGTGACTATTGCCGTTGCTGCGCCCGTGAAAACCGTTTTCTTGAATTTACTCATATCTGTTCTACCTTTCGTGTATAAATTTTTCCATGAAAAAAACCGGTACGAGCCGGCTGAATTTGCGTTTTTATACGGCGGGGTATTGCAAAAAAATACTCCGTGTGATATAATAACAAATATCAGATAGCTCTCCATGACCCTTTGGTCTATGACAGTCACACGGCTGTGAACCGAGCAACCGACGCCGTCCAAGCCGATCGGACGACACCTCGGCGTTCCACCCTCGCGCCACACTCTCAAGCGGTCAACGGCGACCTTGAGCGCGTGCGGTTGTGATACGCACCTCTACCAATTTATTATATGCGATACGGTCTTATTCCGTATCCACCACTATAATATCACAATATTATTCATTTGTCAAATACTTTTTGAAATTTCTACAAGTTTTTTTATGACAGGAAAGGTACCTTAAATGGAAAGCAAAGTCATTATAAATGAAAAAGCCCCCACAGATCTGCTCCGCTCGGATTTTTACTATGATCTGCCCGAGTCCCTTATAGCCCAGCATCCAATGGAAAAGCGCGACACAAGTCGCCTCATGGTACTGAACAGAGAGCTTGGCACGATAGAGCACAAGCATTTTTACGATATAATTGATTATCTCTGTGAGGGTGATACACTCGTCATCAACGATTCAAAGGTCATTCCGGCGCGTATCTACGGCCACGTGGAGGGCAGAGAGGAAGCCGCTCTCGAGCTTTTGCTTCTCCGTCAGCGCGACCTTGACACGTGGGAATGTCTCGTCAAGCCCGGCAAACGCGCGCGCATCGGTATGCGCTCGGTGTTTGGTGACGGTGAGCTTATAGGCGAGGTTGTTGACATCACCGACGAGGGCAACCGCATCATCAAATTTGACTATGACCGCGAAAAGCATGAAAATATATACAATATTTTGCGCGTGATAGGTCTTATGCCCCTGCCTCCGTACATAACCGAGAGGCTTGCGGATAACTCGCGCTACCAGACGGTGTATGCTAACCGCGAGGGCTCGGCGGCGGCACCCACGGCAGGACTGCATTTTACCCCCGAGCTTATGGAGAAGATAAGACAAAAGGGAATAGCAATAGTCCCCGTAATGCTTCACGTGGGACTTGGCACGTTCCGTCCCGTTAAGGAGGACAGAATTGACGCGCACGTCATGCATACCGAGTATTTTTCGGTGTCCGAGGAGAGCGCAAGAATAATAAACGAGCGCCGCGCCAAGGGCGGCAGAGTAGTTTGCGTCGGTACGACGTCAAGCCGCACGCTTGAGAGCGTGACGGACGAGCGTGGGGTTGTCCACGCGATGTCGGGCGACACGGGAATTTTCATTTACCCGGGATATAAGTTCAAGGCGGTTGACGCGCTTATCACGAATTTCCACCTGCCCGAGTCCACGCTGATAATGCTCGTCTCGGCGTTCTATAATAAGGACAAGGTCATGGAGGCGTATAAGTGCGCGGTGGAGGAGAAGTACAGATTTTTCTCCTTTGGCGATTGCATGCTCATTCAATGAGCATGCAATGAATTGCCCGATGGGCATGAATTGGCTGCGCCATGAATTGCACCTGCGGTGCATGAATTGCCTTCGGCATTGAGAACAGGGCAATTCAAATCATGGAGGATGCGGAATGCCGACGAGAAATCATGATGTGAAGCATCAATTCATGACGGCTTGCCGTCAATTCATTAAATTTCTTATATAGCATCACCTCTGCCGATGTGATGCTCATTCAATAAAATATCTTCCGTAGGGGAGGGGCTGCAGCTTTTGGCTGTGGCGGAGGGGATTTGCTTGCAAATAACGGCTTGCTCCTCCCTTTTTTATTAAAAAATCTTGACAAGTGCGTTTAAACGCAGTATAATAAATAACGGATAGTGCGTTTAAACGCACCGAAAAAGAGAGAAACGGTGCGTCCAAACAAACGAAAAGATGCGCGGGATTGCCTTATGTATGGGCTTGCGTGGAAAAGAGGTTTTTATGAATTACATAAAGGTCAAGGATGCGGCGGAGCGTTGGGGCGTGTCGGTGCGTTGGGTACAGACTATGTGCCGCCGCGGCGAGATACAGGGCGCGGAGCGTTGGGGCAACACGTGGATGATACCCGACAGCACCGCGTATCCGTATGCAGAGCAGGCAAAGGAAGATAATGGCGGTGTTGAGCGCGATATGCCCATGCCGAGAAAAAGCCCGTTTCTTGATATGACAAACCTTTATTCTGTTCCCGGAACGGCAGAGGAGTGCGCCGAGGCGCTCTCGGACAATCCCGAGGCAAAGGCACTTTTTGAGGCACAGATAGCGTACAGTCGCGGAGATATAGATAAGGTTTACGAGCACGCAAATTATTTTTTGCAAAAGCATTCGGGCTTTTACGCGATAGTAGGCGGCGGTATGCTGCTCGCTCTTTGCGCTATGTGGCGTGGTGATATTGATATGTGGCAGAAGGCAAAGCGTCATATTTGCGAGGCGCCCTGTAAGAGTGACGAGGACAGAGATATTATTCTTCTGGCTTTGACGTCAGTTGACAGCGCTGTATACGACGTCGTCAACTTTCCCGATTGGTTCAAGCGCGGAAATTTCGAGATACTTCATCCCGATTCGCACCCTGCGGCAAAGGTATTTTATGCGAAATATCTGTACGCGTCGGCGTACGGCGTTGCCGCAAAGCACGTGACGCTTGAAGGAATTGAGGGACTTTCCTTTATGTCCATGGTGCCGAACTCCATAGAGCCTCTGATAACGCAGGCGGTAGTGGACAAAACCCTTGTAGCGGAAATATATCTCCGTATAATCTGCGCGATAGTTTATCACAACGCAGGCCAAAAGGAGCTTGCTATATACCATCTTGATAAAGCGATAGCCCTGGCTTTGCCCGATAAGCTCTACGGACTTCTTGCGGAGCATCGCCGTCAGCTTGACTATCTGCTTGACGAAAGACTTGCGCTGGTTGACCCCGAGGCGCTGAGGCACGTCAAGGAGCTTCATCTTTCGTTCAAGGCGAACTGGGCAAAGGTGAGCGGAATTGCGCGCAACCGTTATCTTGCGGCAGACCTGACGACGCGTGAGCGCGAGGTATCCAAGCTCGCGGCGTTCGGACTAAGCAACCAGCAGATAGCCGACCGTCTCCACATATCTCTTGCAACCGTAAAGCAGGCAATACGAATGACAATGTTCAAAACGGGAGTGGAGAACAGAGCGGCACTGGCAACTATTATCTGACAAGCCGTAACTTAGCCAAAAAAACGCAAAAAAGTATATATTGAGAAATATTCCCCGCGAGAAAAATATATCCAAAAAAGATTTTTTGCGGTGGTAGAAAAATTGGAAAAAATCCTCTATACTAATGTCAGTGACAGCGGTATGGAGGATTTTTTTGCCGCTTGCGAGTTCATACGAAAGGAGAAAGCCGTGAAAAAAGGATTACATAAGGAAGGCGAGCTGTATAAGACACTCACAGCCTTCGGCAAAAGCTTCGATATCAGATACGGATATTACGAAGAATTTGAGCGAGAAAGCACGGACCCGATACCCTTGTATCCCGATTTTCAGACTACGCCCCATTACACAGACGAAGGACACCCGTTCGTGACGCAGATGCAGGATATGTGCGAGCACGGACAAAAGCGCTCGCATAAATTGTATGATGAGTGCTGCGGCAACTGCATACATTTTGAGCAAGGCGACGAGATGATAGGCAGATGTGCGAATAACAAGTGCAAAACGCAAAATTAAAGCACGGACGCACGGCATGAAAACAAAAACCTTTAAACGGAAGAAAGGAAAGAAGCCATGAAAAAAACAACTAAGAAGCTTATAGGAGCCCTCCTTGTGGCGGCATTGACGGTAACGATGCTCGTAATATTCGGTGCGATCAGCATAGGCGCGGAGCCTACGCAGACGACCGACAAATACGACGTAACAGGTGACGGCGTAAACGACACCGTATACGAGATCAGAACGATCGATGATTTTATTTGGTACTACACCAACTCAAGTTATAACAACCGTCTCAATGCGATCCTTATGAACGATCTCGATCTTTCCGCGGTTTGCTCCGAGACTCTTGGATCGTGGGCAGCCCCGACCCGTCTCTATTTGGGTGTATTTGACGGCAACGGAAAGACCATCAAAAATCTGTATATAAATACTCCCGACGAGGAGAGCAAGGGCCTTTTCGGTCAAGTATATATGGGAACTATTCAGAACCTCACCGTCACCGGCTCGGTAACGGCTCTGGAGGCTGCGGCAGGCTTTATAGGTAGAGGAGACGTCAGCATTTACAACAGTGTAAACTACGTGAACGTTACCGTAGCCGACCGTCAGGGAGCGGGCTTTATTGGATATCAAAGCTCGAACTCCGTGATCGACGGATGTATTAACTACGGAACCATAAGCTGTACAGGAACTAACACCGCAACCATCGGCGGTATAGTAGGCAGTTACTACGGCAAGATCACCAACTGCGTCAATTTCGGTGCGATCTCTGCTCCCGATGCTTTGACTGCTTCCGGTATTGCAGGTAGCGGTTATTACACGAATACTCTTGTTGAAAACTGTATTAACCTTGGAACAGTGACCGCCCGCGCAATAGCTTCTGAGATCACGGCAGAAGGTGACATAGTAAATGATTGCTATTATAGAGCATCATCTACCAATGATGGTGTGTATGAGAACAGCGATGCAACCGTAACAAACGTGGTTGCGGTTTCCGACACCGAGCTTACAGACGGCTCGCTGGCATACACTCTCGGTGAGGGCTGGGGTCAGGAGATCGGCGTTGACGCGTCTCCCGTGCCCGGCGGAATGAAGGTGTATTACACCATAGATCCCGCAACGCTCTGCACCGCGGCAACACCTACTTATTATTATGCAAACAGCGAGAATAGCAAGGTAACTCATGACGAAAGCATTCCCGTTGAGGACTATGAAAACGGATTTTGCACGATCTGCGACGGCTATCAGCCTGCTACTGACAGCGACGGCGACGGCTACTACGAGATCGGAAACGCAGGTCAGCTTTATTGGTTTGCCGCACAGGCAGAGGCACAGATCCATTATAATATTGAATTGACAAGCAATATCATTGTCAACGACGTAATCTTCACTTATGCAGATAATACCCTTACCGTTACCGATAAGGAAGGAAATGCCGTTGAAGCATCCACCCTGCGTCCTTGGGTACCGATCGGAAAGGATCAAGGCAGCCTGGAGGCATATAACAAGACCATCGAAGGCAACGGCTATTACATCAGCGGCCTATACTGCAACGCAACGACTGAAGAAAACGGATTATTCGCCAGTACGGGATCGACAAGCAGTGGTAGCGTCAAAATAAGAAATCTCGGTGTTGTGAACAGCTTTTTCGGTGGAAAGAAATCTTATACTGCTACGTTCATTGGATATCCTGTCGAGGCAACCATTCAAAACTGCTACAGTAACGCTATTATTGTCGGAGGCTCTTATTCCAGTGGCTTCGTGGGAAGGGCGCACAGCGCCAATTATTTAACTGTAAATAACAGCTTTTACTTCGGCACGTTGGTAAACGACTATAGCGGTGGAGTTTTTACTTCCGAATATTATCACGATCAAAGTATATACAACAGCTATTATCTCGATGGCTGTGCTACGTTCGTAAAGAATGATGATGCGATCGCTGTGACCGCAGAGCAGCTTGCAAGCGGTGAGCTTGCATACAAGCTTAACAGATCGGTTAACGGTGGAACAAATTGGGGTCAGGTCATTGGCACTGATGCTTATCCGACGCCCATTGCAGCTGAAGGCGAAAAGGTATATCGCGGCTACACCACCTGCGACGAGGCACAGTCGGCACCTATATACCTCAACTCCGATGCGGTAAGCGCAACAAAGCCCGAGCACCATGATTTCGTATACGCGGTAAACGGCAGCGAGATCACAAAGCATTGCGGCGAGTGCAACAAGCTGATGGGTACGGCAACTATTACCGCAACCGACGGCAGATACACGGGTCTTCCCGTAAGTGCAGCTGTAAGCGGCACGGGTGACTATGCAGGAGAGAGCTTCGTTATTACCTACACCGATGCAGAGGGCAATAGCACAACCACCGCTCCCGTGGCAATCGGAAGCTACACTGCATCCTTCACCGAGGGCGGCGTAACCGCTTCGACGGAATTTGAAATATCCAAGGGTATTATGAGCGTAGCCGTCTCTCCCACTGCAACACACGAATACGGCGATACTCATCTTGATAAAGTCATCAGCGCAAAGGTCGTTATTGGCGGCAACGAGGCGATTGAGGTTACAGGTACATGGGCGTGGGTAGGAGATACCGCGACAGCCACCTTTACACCCGACGCAGAATTCGTTGATCTTTTCGAGGCTCTCGCGGTGCAGAGCGTAACAGTTACCGTAAGCGAGGCAACTCCCGTTATTACCGTTACGTCTCCCTCGCCTTCGATAATGCCCGGAATGAGCATTATGCTTGACATAGAAGCCAAGAATCCTTACACCGACACCCCCGAAAGTCTTCCCGCAAATTACAGATACGTATACAAGATAGGTGAGAGCGGCATGCTTCAGTATTCTACGGGGGCAAGCATTACCATTCCCTCTGACACGGTTCTTGGAGAGACTGTATACGTTTACGTTGAGAATATTGCTGAAGGCGGCAAATACGCAGTCGCACAGTCCAACACGGTAAAGCTGCTTGTTGGTCAGGTCAACTACTCCGAGGATATAAATGATCTTCAGACAGAGCTTGACACGGCGGTTGCAGAGCTTGAGGCTCTTATTTCGCAGAACGCGACCAAGACCGAGCTTGATGCGGCGGTTGCAAATCTCAACACGGCTATAACAAACGCGCAGTCGGCGGCAGAATCGTTTGCAACGGCGGGTGACACGGCACTTGAGACAACTCTCAGAGGCGCAATCACCGACGCTGAAACGGCAATAACCAACGCATACGAGCAGGCGATAAGCGACGCAAAGACCGCTCTTCAGTCCAAGATAGACGAAAAGGCAAGCAAGGATGAGCTTGATGCGGCAGTTGCGAGCCTCAACACGGCTATAACAAACGCGCAGTCGGCGGCAGAGGCGTTCGCAACGGCAGGCGACACGGCGCTTGAGAGCAAGCTCAACGGTGTGATCAACAACGTAAAGACCGAGCTTGACGGTATAATTGACGGCGTCAAGGCAGACCTTGATGCGGCAAAGACGGACCTTCAGTCCAAGATAGACGCAAACTCTCAGAAAATAACCGACGAGGCGGCAAGACTTGACGGTGAGATAGCTGCGGCAAACGCGCTCATAGACGCTCTTGAGGCGGCAGACCTTGAGATTGGACAGAGGATCGACGGCGTTGTAAAGTCAGTTGCGGATGCGAGAGCTATTCTCCAGGCTGCTATTGAAGGCGTAAAGAACGACCTTGAACAGACGCAGGCGGCTCTTGAGGAGGCAAAGGCAGACCTTCAGTCCAAGATAGATGCAAACGACAGCAGAATTACAAGCGAGGTAGAGGCACTTAACAAGGCTATTGCAGACGCACAGGCGGCTCTTGAAGTGGCAGACGGTGCGCTCGGCGTCAGAGTTGACGGCGTTGTTGAATTGCTTGCAGAGGCACAGGCTATACTCCAGAGCGCAATAGACACGCTCGCAGACGAGCTTGACGGTGTAAGCGGCAGAATAGATACCGAGGTCAAGACGCTGAACGGCGCTATTGAGAACGCAAAGGCTGTTCTTGAGGCGGCAGATGCGGCGAACAAGAAGGCACTCGAAAAGGCAATAGAGACCGCAGAGTACGAGCTTGAAAAGAAGATAGAGGAGCTTACAAATAAGCTCGTTGAGTCCAAGGTAGAGCTTGCAAACAGAATTGCGGAAACGAACGGAAAAATTGACACCGAGGTTGCAGAGCTCAACGAACTTATAAAGCAGGCTCAAAAGGCTCTCGGTGAGGTCGACGCGGCAAACAAGAAGGAGCTTGAGGCAGCTATCTCCGAGGCAGAGGATATTCTGAACAAGGCGATAGAGAAGGTTGCAGCTCATCTTGAAGCGGCAGAGAAGACACTTCGCAACGAGTTAGCACTCGGGGACAAGGCAAGCGCAGAGTCGCTTCAGGCGGCTATTGACGGGCTTAACAGCGCAATCGCGGCAGCGGCACAGACGGCAACTGACGCGGATGCGGTAAACAAGTCCTCTCTTGAGGCTAATATTGCGGCGGCAAGACAGTCCGCTGTCCTTGCAGACGCAATTCTCAAGGCAGAGCTTCGCGCAGAGCTTGAGGCGGCAAGGGTTGCAGAGGCAGAGGCTAACGCGGCACTTCAGGAGGCTATTGATGCAAAAACTCCCGCAATAGTAGTGGGAATAGTAATTGCAAGCGTAGCGTTCGCAGGATATGCGTCCGTTGCGGTATGGCTTGTTATCCAGCGCAGGAAAAAAGCATAAATGCCTTGTGGATAAAAGAAAATAATACTGATTGACAAAAGGGGCGTTGCTTCGGCAACGCCCCTCGATTTTACCCGCGCAAGAACCCGAAAAGCCGCACAGTGCGTTTAAACGCACTGCGCGTTTTGGGATTTTCAGTGCGTTTAAACGCACAGACAAAATGTGAGCAATTTAAAAAAACAGTCAGATTTGGCAAAATATTTCTTTTTTGTGCAAATAACAGTTCAAAAAAATATAGCCGATACAGGCGTTAAAAGTATATCCTTTGTAACTCAGAAGTGTATATACTCAAAGGAATTCCGCAAAAAAATATATCCGAAAAAATTTTTTTAGGTCGTAGAACTTTTCGCGTTTTTCATTTATAATATTATCAGTGGCAGGGATATGTGTCCTGCGATAAAGCAACGTTATATCCGACAGAAAGGAAATTAACTATGAAAACAAGAAAGAATTTATTTAAGCTTCTGGCATTGGCGGTAATGCTTACGGTGATGATAGGCGCTCTCGCGGTGCTTGGCATCAGCGCGGGCGCGGAGGACGTGCCCGCAGCAGAGAACATCAAGGTGACAAACGGCGACGTCGAGGTGCTGTTCAGCTCCTGGTACGAAATGATAGAGTACATCAACCAAAACGATGGCTGCACGGTCACGCTCCTTGGTGACGTGGTTGTGGATAACGAGACGTGGATAACGAACAATCTCACGGTAGACCTTGCGGGATATAAGCTGTCAAATTTCTCTGCAAAATCAAGCGGTGAGATACAGGTAAGGTTTATCGACTCCAGCGAAGGCAAAACGGGAGAAATTCTCAGGCTCGAAGGAGTATATTCTTTTACAGCGTATGATAACAGCACGATGGTTATAGACGACATAAAAACGGACGGCAGCTTCTGTGCAAATTGGGGTGGCTCGATAATTATAAACGGCTTGGTCGCAACCTCAAGCATGACTAATTTCAGCATTGGAGAAGGCTCCTTGGAGATCAACGGAGGCGAATATGGCAAGTTTTATATGTCCATTGCTTCAGATTACAATGAGGAGTCATCCATATCCGTCAAGAATATCACCTGCACGGAATATGAGATATGGGACTCTTTCGGGTTTGGCATCACCATTGCGGATACCCTCGCAGACGGATACGCACTCGTTGACCCCGAGGGCAATTTCTTTGATGCAAATCAGACCTATATAAGAGGCGAGATGGGTGCGGTAGTGCACACCCACGAATATACGCACATGTTCAGCAATGAAACAGAGCATTGGATTGCCTGCGCGTGCGGAGAGACCAATGCCGAAACCGTAGCCGAGGTGCACACGGGCGGCGAGGCTACCTGCACATCTCCCGCAATTTGTGAGATCTGCGGAGCTGAATACGGCGACTTGATTCCTCACGAGGGAGGCGAAGCAACGTGTACTCAGAAGGCAATATGTACTGTTTGCGGACAGGAATACGGCGACACGCTTCCTCACGAGGGTGGAGAGGCGACCTGCACATCCCTTGCCGTTTGCGACGTTTGCGGACAGGAATACGGCGACTTGCTCCCCCATAAGGGCGGCGAGGTGACTTGCACCGACCCAGCTGTCTGTGATGTTTGCGGACAGGAATACGGCAGCCCTCTCGGACATCAGAGAGACGAGGATCTTATCTGTACCGTTTGCGGTGCGGTAGCTCCCGCTGAGGTGATTACGGGCGATGCGTCCGAAAAATTCGCTACGCTTGCCGAGGCACTCTATGCCGCAGCAGAGCTTGAAGGTGCTATAGTTAAGCTTTGCTCGGACGTGAAGAGTGAGACCGGTGTGCACTTCTACGGCAACAACATTGTGCTGGATCTTAACGGATATGCGATTACCGACGTGGTAATTGATATATACGTGGCACATCACACTATCTGTGACACGAGCGAGCAGGGCGGAGGAAGCCTTGACGGTGTGATATACATCTACGGCGGAGGTCTGACGGTAGAGAACGGAAATATTAAGGGAGGAATAATACTTTATCCTCAGTATGAGTTGCCGGTGGTTACGGTGAATGGCGGATACTTTGAGGACACGGCAGGATTTATTTCCTACGGTGGAGCTCTCGTAATAAACGGCGGCGAATTTGAATTGGGTAATTTTGCCATAGCTGACGTAAACGCATACGACACTCAGCTTGGTATAGTCGGCGGTAAGTTTACCCGTGGTATCAACATTAACAGTGAAAGCGGCACGATGCTCCTCTCCGACGTGCTCTCCGTGGGCTCATGTATAAGCTATCTTGATGCTGACAAAAACGCGTTGGAAATCGACATGACGGCTAGTGGATATCTTGAATATTTTGAAATCGTACACAGCGGTGTATACGGCGAGTATGAGACTGACGGATACGTCCATTGGAGAGAGTGCGAGAGCTGCGGCGCGGTATCCGACTACGAAATGCATAGCGGGGGCGAGGCAAGTTGCACGGAGCGTGCGGTATGTGAGCTTTGTCACGCCGAATACGGCTATCTTGCCTCTCACATAGGCGGCGAGGCAACCTGCACGGAGCGTGCAGTCTGCGAGAATTGCGGAAACGAATACGGTATGACACTTCCTCACAACTACGGCGACGGTGAGACCTGCGTTGATTGTGGAGCGGGCTTCCCTATAAAGGTCATCGTTGGCGAGGAGGAGTTCCTTTACAATGATATGTACGAGGCTCTTCAAAAGGCGGCGGAGTACGAATTCGCTATGATAGTTCTTCAGGGACACGTTATACATTCGGAGGAGACGGTTGTCAGCGTTTACGACAATATCGGATTTGATCTTGCCGGATACACCGTATACAACGTAACCTTCAGCGTTTACGGTAAGCTTACCGTGGATGATTCAAGCGAGAGCGGTGAAGGAAGAATTTTCTCAAGTTACGCATTTATCGTAAATCCGGGCGGAAGCCTTACGGTAAACGGCGGTAACATTGATGCATCTACACAGATAAGTGGAGATGAAACAGACAAAGCAGAGTTCATTATTAACGGCGGTAGATTTACAGGCCGGTACGGCGTAGACGTATATCCTTACAGCGAGCTTTATATCAACGGCGGTATATTTGATTGCGATGAAGAGGAGATATATTTTGGTAATAGCGCGTCCGGAACGTCAACCGCGGTGCTGTCGGGCGGTGAATTCCCGAACGGACTTGAGGTTGTAGGCGGAAAAGTGTATGATGTTCTTACAGATACTGAATGTATAGTTTACATTGATGAGGACGGAAATGCAATTGACGTTGAGACTCTTGATACTGATTATTATGAGGGATATATCGCAGTAGGACATGACAGGGTTGCACTTGAAGAAAAGCATGATTCGGAAATGCATTGGCTTGAATGTGCAAGCTGCGGAGACGTCTTCGAGACGGAGGCACATATATGGGCAGATGCAGATTGCACCACACCCAAGACCTGCTCCGTATGTAAGGCAACCGAGGGCGAGGCACTCGGACACACGTGGACGGCGGCAGACTGCACCACTCCCAAGACCTGCTCCGTATGTAAGGTAACCGAGGGCGAGGCACTCGGACACACGTGGGTAGCGGCAAATTGCACCACTCCCAAGACCTGCTCCGTATGCAAGGTAACCGATGGCGAGGCACTCGGTCACACGTGGACGGCGGCAGACTGCACCACACCCAAGACCTGCTCCGTATGCAAGGTAACCGATGGCGAGGCACTCGGACACACGTGGACGGCGGCAGACTGCACCACTCCCAAGAC
>JAFTKY010000021.1 GCA_017453005.1 Clostridia bacterium
GAGGAGAATAATGCGGTGAAACCTTTTTTTAAAAAAAGGTTTCCCCGCCCCCCTTCCAAACAACGCCCCCGCAAATACTTTGTTGTGGTAATCGTGCGGACATTTAATAATCATGACTTTTACGTTTTTATATGAGTTGTTTGAGAATAGCTTATATAAAAGCGCAAAAGCAAATCTTTTGAAAGGAGAAAGAAATTGGCAGGTAATATATACGAGCAGACAGGCCGTATTTTTGATATTCAGCGTTACTCCATTCACGACGGCCCCGGAATTCGAACCATAATATTTCTTAAAGGTTGCTTTCTCCGTTGCAAATGGTGCTGTAATCCCGAATCGCAGTCCTATGAGATTCAGGAAATGACGACGAACGGCAAGACGAAAACTATAGGCCGCGACGTTACCGTACGCGAGGTAGTTGACGAGGTCATGAAGGACGCAGTCTATTTCCGCAGAAGCGGCGGCGGCATCACCCTTTCGGGCGGCGAGTGCATGGCACAGCCCGAGTTTTGCGAGGCTTTGCTCCGCGCGTTCAAGGAATACGGAATGAACACCGCAATAGAGACCACGGCGTTTGCGTCCCGCGAGGTAGTAGAGCGTATTCTTCCCCACGTTGACCATTTCCTTATGGATATAAAACACGTGGACTCAAGAAAGCACGAGGCTTTCACGGGCCGTCCCAACGAGCAGATACTTGAAAACGCAAAATACATAGCGCAGAACGCCAGACACCTCATCATACGCGTTCCCACCGTCCCCACCTTCAATGCCACACGCGGGGAAATCATGGACATCGCTCGCTTTGCGGACAGTCTCCCGAACGTCACCGAGCTTCATCTTCTTCCCTACCACCGTCTCGGTCAGGACAAATATGAGGGTGTCGGCAGACATTACTCTATGGCAGATATAATCCCTCCCTCAAACGAGCTTATGGCAGAGCTGAAGGAGGCGGCACAAGCGGTATGCACAAAGGTGCACGTACAGATAGGCGGGTAATGCGGCGGTGAATTTTCACTACGCACAGTTTATCCGCGACGCACGCGAATTCGCTTCGCAAATCCACACACAAATCCACTCAAGCTGTTAGTGGAGCAAAACTCTAAACAGGAGAAAACAAATGGCAGATATTTTTGACATGAAAGATAAAATGCGAATAGTGCAGGAGCTTGTCCCCGGACGGCAGATAACTCTCGCGCACATAATCGCAAATCCCGACCCCGTGCTTTATCAGAAGCTTGGTCTTGACCCCTCACTTGATTACAGTCACTCGGCAATAGGCATACTTACCGTAAGCCCTGCGGAGACGGCAGTCATCACGGCGGACATTGCGCTCAAATCCTCGGGCGCAGAGCTTGGCTTTGTGGACAGATTTTCGGGCACGCTCATCATCACGGGCAGAGTTGCCGAGGTCGAGGCGTCCTTCCACGCAATAAGCGACTATTTCAAGGGCACGCTCGGCTTTACCGTCTGTGACGTAACCAAGACGTAATGAAAAAGCTGATACTTATGGGACGCACGGCGGCAGGAAAAACAACCCTGACGCAGGCTCTCAAGGGCGAGCAGCTTCACTACTGCAAGACCCAATATATAAATTACATGGACACCATAATCGACACTCCGGGTGAGTATATGCAGGTCCACGGGCTTGGTGCGGCTCTGGCGCTTTACGCGTACGAGGCTGACATCGTGGGCGTTGTTATCAGCGCAAACGAGCCCTACTGCGTCTTTCCTCCAAACGTTGCCTGCATGGTAAACCGTGAGGTGGTGGGAATTATCACGGGTGTGGACAAGCCCGACGCAAACATCCCGCTCGCGGAGCAATGGATGGCTAATATCGGCTGTAAAAAGGTGTTCCACGTCAGCTCCTACTCCGGCGAGGGGCTTGGCGATATTATAGCTTATCTCAATCAAGACTAAAATAAAATTAAGGAGACTTATATGTCTGCAACCAAAGTTATTTGCTTTGCCAACAACAAGGGCGGAAGCGGCAAATCCACAACCTGCGCAAACGTGGGCTATTCCATGTCAACGCTTGGCAAGAAGGTCCTGCTTATCGACGGTGATATGCAGATGAACCTCACTCTTTCATTCTTCGACGACGAAAAATCGCTTGAGCTTGCAAGAAACGGAACTAACATCTACACCGCTACCCTGGAGCAGAAGGACCTTACGGACTACATCATCCCCACGGATTATGAAGGACTTGACCTCATTCCCTCCTCCACGCTCATGAGCAGCATTGAGCTTCAGCTTTTCACAAAATTCCAGCGCGAGTTTATCCTCCGTCGCGGACTTGAAAAGATAAAGGCGTCGGGCAAGTACGATTACATACTTATCGACTCTCCCCCCACGCTCGGCTGTTGGGTAATGAACATCATGTGCGCGTCCGACTACATTATAATTCCCGTTGAGGCGTCACCCTGGGGACTTTTCGGACTTGCAAATATGTTTGAATTCTACGAGCAGGTAAAGCTTATCTCTCCCAACCTTGAGCTTATGGGAATAGCAATTACCAAGGCAAGCGAGAGAAAGAACTATTTCAAGCAGACGGTAGAAACGCTCTCGTCTCTTGAAAACGTGCGCCTTCTCAAGTCAATAATCAGAATTGACAGCACGGTAGAGTGGTCGCAGGATAACAGTAAGCCCGTTATGGCGTATAAGAAAACAAGCCGCGCAGCCGGTGAATATATGGAACTTTCAAAGGAGGTTATGAGTTATGCCGATAGGTAAGGACAGCATCACAAAAAGAGTAGCAAAGGTGGAGCCCGTAAAGGTTGAACCCGTGGTTGAAGCCGCAGTTGAGCCCGCAAAGGAAGAAAACATCGCTCCCGAGCTTGTAGCCACCACGGCGGCAGCTCCCAAAAAGGCACCCGCAAAGAAGACAAGCACCACAGCAAAGAAGCCTTCAAGCACGGCTTCAAAGTCGGCGGCGGCAAAGAAGCCCGCAAGCACTGCAGCAAAGAAGCCCGCTGCTAAAAAGCCTGCTGTCAACACAGGCGTGCTTTCAAGCGTTGCTCCCGAGACTGTTGAGGCGGTCATCGGACACAAGGAAGACGAAAAGTACGAAAAGGTAAGCATCGGCGACAATATGCCCACGTTCTTGCTTTAATATGCACTAAAAAATAGCGGTATTTTTTATACCGCTATTTTATTTTCTTAAAATTCAGTTAATATAGGATAGTATAATATAGACAAAGCTATTATTTTGTTTATGATAATAGCGCAAGCCTATGACAGACGGGGGATGCTTTAATATGAGTAACATCAAGATTTTGGCAGACAGCACGTGTGACCTCTCACCCGAGCTTATACAGAAATATGATATCGGAATAATACCGCTTTGTATCGTTTTGGACGAGAAGAGCTATTACGACGGACTTGAGATAACGCCCGACGAAATTTACACGTGGTCGGACGAGCACAAGACCACCCCCAAGACCGCTGCAGTTACCTTTGACAAAACTCTTGAGGTAATGAAGCCCTATATGGACGCAGGCAACGATATTATTTTCTTTGGCATCTCGTCCGGCATGAGCACCACCTGCAACGTCGTCCGTCTTGTGGGCGAGCAGGCAGAATATGACCGTCTTTTCGTCATTGACTCTCAAAATCTTTCCACGGGAATCGGTCTTCAGGTGCTGAAGGCGGCTGACATGGCAGCCGCAGGCAAGTCTGCCGAGGAGATAGTCTCGGAGATTGATGGCGCAAGAGACAGAGTGCGCACAAGCTTTGTGGTAGACAACCTCACCTTCCTCGCGCGCGGCGGCAGATGCTCCACTATCACGGCAGTTATGGCAAACACCCTCCGTCTCCACCCGCTTATCACCGTCCACGACGGCGCGATGGGTGCGGGCAAAAAATACAGAGGAAAAATTGATTTTGCTATCAGCGAATACGTCGACGAGCTGAAGGAAAAGCTTTTGAACGCAGAGCCCGAGCGAGTTTTCATCACACATTCGGGCTGTACCGAGGAGACTATCGGCGCAGTTAAGGAAAAGCTTGAAGCACTGGAGCTTTTTGACGAAATACTTATCACGCGCGCAGGCGGTGTCATCTCAAGCCATTGCGGACCGAGTACGCTTGGCGTCCTCTTTTACGAAAAATAATCTCATAGCATTCTCCCCGACGGTTGTCGGGGAGATTTTTTTAAATTTTCCAAAAACGGTTGACAAATTATTCTTTTAGTGATACAATAACATTTGAACAATCATTCAATTATTCAAAGGAGATAATTATGTTTGACATTGAAAACGAGGTAATAGAGACGGTCTGCGAGGACCACGAGCATCACAAGCACGAAAGCATCCCGCTGCCGAGCGACGAGCATTTGTTTGAGCTTGCGGAGTTTTTTTCGGTCATAGGAGACTGCACGAGAATAAAAATTCTCTACGCGCTTTTTGAGTCCGAGCTTTGCGTGTGCGACATCTCCGAAGCGCTTGGCATGACGCTCTCTGCTATATCTCACCAGCTTCGTGTACTAAAAACCGCCCGTCTCGTCAAGTCACGCAAGGTGGGAAAATCCGTGTTCTACTCTCTTGACGACGACCACGTCAAGACCATTATAAACATGGGAAATCAGCACATAAACGAAATTTTCGGCAATATAATTCACTGAAAGGCAGGTAATATTATGAAAAAAGTATTTATGATGGAAAACCTTGACTGCGCTAACTGCGCGGCAAAAATGCAGGATGCAATATCCAAAATAGAGGGCGTGAGCTACGCCTCGGTAAGCTTTATATCGCAAAGACTTACGCTCGAGTACGACGAGGCGCGTGAGGCAAAGATATTCAAGGAAGCCGCAAAGGCTTGCAAAAAAATAGAGCCCGACTGCCGCATAATTTTCAAGTAAAGCAATGAGAAGAAAAGACAAACGCGCGCTTATACTTATTATAATCTCAATAGTTCTGTTTATTGCCGCCGCGGCTTCTCGCCCGTACGCAGTCAGGCTTTTGGGCGGCGCACTCCCGCCCGTTTTCATTGAGATAGCTCTGTTTCTTGTTCCCTATCTCTGTGTAGGCTTCCCCGTTTTACGCCGCGCTCTGCTCGGCATAATTCACGGGCAGATATTTGACGAGAACTTCCTTATGACCATAGCCACGATAGGAGCATTCGCCACGGGCGAGTATCCCGAGGCTGTGTTCGTCATGCTGTTCTATTCGGTCGGCGAGCTTTTCCAGAGCATAGCGGTGGGCAAGAGCCGCCGTTCCATAAAGGCTCTGACCTCCATTCGCGAGGACGTGGCAAACCTGAAGGTCGGTGACGATGTCACCACCGTGGGCTGTGAGGTCGTAAAGGCAGGACAGACTATTATTGTCAGAACCGGCGAGAGAGTTCCCCTTGACGGCGTTTTGCTCAGCGCCGGCGCGACGCTGAATACCGCCGCATTGACGGGCGAATCGCTTCCGCGAGAATGTGTCACGGGTGACGAGATACCCAGCGGCTGCATCAACGAGGGCGGCTTGATAGAGCTTGAGGTGAAGTCCGAATACAACGAGACGACGGTTGCAAGAATACTTAAAATGGTTGAGGACTCCGCAGAGCGCAAGTCAAAAAGCGAGGAGTTTATCACAAAATTCGCAAAATATTATACTCCCTCCGTGGTCATTTTCGCGCTCCTTCTCGCGATACTGCCCCCCATGATAACAGGGATATCCGACAGCGGTGTGTGGCGCGAGTGGGTTTACCGCGCCCTGACCTTCCTCGTCATTTCCTGCCCGTGTGCGCTCGTCATTTCGGTACCGCTTGCATATTTTGGCGGCATTGGCGGTGCGTCGCGGTGCGGAGTGCTTGTCAAGGGCGCAAGCTTCCTTGACGAGCTTGCAAAATGCGACACCGTGGTCTTCGACAAAACGGGAACGCTCACAAAGGGCAATTTTTCTGTAAGAGAGGTAATACCGCACAACTGCGACGAGCACACACTCATAAAGCTTGCCTGCGCCGCAGAGCAATTTTCCACCCACCCTATCGCCAAATCGCTCGTCTTATACGCGAACGGCATCGGGGCTGACTATAAGTCAATAGAAATAATCTCCACCGAGGATATAGCGGGACACGGCGTTGTAGCTGACACGTCACGCGGAAGAATAACCGTTGGCAACGAAAGGCTTATGGATAAATTCTCGATTGAGTATACCGCCGCAGAGCTGCACGGAAGTGTTATCTTCGTAGCCCTTGACGGCAATTTTATCGGTCAGATAAGCATATCCGACACCTTAAAGGACGGCACTGCAGACACACTTTTATCCCTCAAAAGGCTCGGCATCGGGAAAACCGTAATGCTCACGGGCGACAACAAGGCGGAGGCGGAGTATATTTCGGACGGTTTGGCTATTGACGAGATACACGCAAACCTCATGCCGTGGGACAAGGTAGAGATAGTAGAGAGCATAAAGAAAAAAGGGCTCGGCAACGTAGCATTCGTCGGTGACGGAATAAACGACGCGCCCGTGCTTATGGCGGCAGATATTGGCATCTCAATGGGTGGTATCGGCTCGGACGCCGCAATAGAAGCGTCAGACGTAGTGCTCATGTACGACAAATTATCCTCGCTCTGCGATGCCGTAAGGCTCTCAAAAAAGACGCGTCGCATAGTTATACAGAACATTATTTTCGCGCTCGGTGTCAAGGCAATAGTCCTATTGCTCGGCGCACTCGGAATACTCGGGCTTAACGCCGCCGTTTTTGCCGACGTTGGCGTTGCGGTAATAGCAATACTCAATTCCATGCGGTGTCTTGGTTCAAGGCATTCTTAAAAATTCTTAATTTGGCGCAAAGCTTATTGAAAAACCTCCTGTGTAATGGTATAATTTCTCAGATAATGACGCTTTTTGGAGGTAATTTATGGAGTTTTGGCGCAAGGTCCTTGAAATTATGGACGCAGACATGACCACGCCTACAATGTACGGTTGGTTTCATATTCTTTTCTTCGCGCTCTCTATCGCCGTAGCCATTCTGCTTTGCTTTTTATACAAAAAGGGATATATCACAAACGTGCGCCGCGTGGTGCTTGTCGTCGCGATAACGGTAATTGTGATTGAAATATACAAGCAAATAAATTACAGCTTTTCGTACAGTGATGGGATAGCTTTTGATTATCAATGGTACATTTTTCCGTGGCAGTTCTGCTCAACGCCCATGTATATCGGCCTGCTCGCAGGACTTACGAAGGGCAAGTTCCACGACTATATGTGTTGCTTCCTTTCCACCTTTGCAGTCTTTGCCGGCGCCGCGGTAATGTTCTATCCCGGTGACGTTTTTATCGGTACGATAGGCATCAACATTCAAACAATGATATGCCACGGCTCAATGATAACGGTTGGTATATTCCTTTTCTATACAAACCACGTCAAAGCAGAGTGGAAAACGCTATTCAAGGCAATTCCCGTCTTTGCGGGTTGCGTTACCGTTGCAGTAATACTCAACGAGGTCGGACATGCCGTCGGGCTTACCGAGGACCACTTCTTTAATATGTTTTATATCAGCCGCCATGAGGACGGACATCTTCCCGTTTATTCACTCGTACAAGAGGTGGTTCCCTACCCCTGGTCTCTGATACTCTATCTTATCGGCTTTACCGCCGCCGCGGGCATAATGCTACTCCTTGCTATGGGTATCAAAAAGCTCGCTGCTGTTATTGGGAGAAAATCAAGCACCAAGGTAATTGACTAAAAATACGCTGTAAATCATTATCTCGACTTCATTGATTTGGGCTCAATTTGTTCAAAAAAGTTGAAATCAATAATTTAACGGAGGATCTATGTCAAGAAAAAGCAACGGATTTAAGCTTTATAACCTTTTGTTCCCGTTTTGGATGCTAATGCTCCTGCCACAACTCTGGCTTATAGTTTTGCCCGGCAATTTTATAATTGACAGCCTTGTTCTGCTTGTCAGCATGTTTATTTTAAAAGTAGAAAACAAAAAGCTATGGTATAAGAAGCACATATTGAAGGTATATACCTTCGGTATGCTCTCAGATATTATTGGAGCGGCATATATGCTACTTATGATAGCAGGCTTTAAAATCGGAAACATGGGCGACGAGCCATATCTGACCATACCCGCGCTTATTATTTCCGCAGCTATGATCTTTGTATTTAATTATTTTGTCACGTTCAAAAGGGCGGACAAAAAATTGAGACTTCAATTTTCACTTATATTCGCTATTATCACCGCTCCGTATACCTTCCTTATACCGTCCGCGTGGTTATATTAAAATCATTTGGAGACACTATGAAATTTGAGCTTTGGTCAGTTTGGCACATTTTATATATTATTTCACCCTTTATAGCCTTTGGCATGATCTACCTTTTAGTAAGCAAAAGGAGTGAACGGGTCAAGAACACCGTCGGAATCCTGCTCGGTGCCGTTTCGGTTTTGATATTGATAGTTCGCAACGTCGATATATTTCTGCGCTCCGGCTGGGACGTTGAAGTTATTCCGCTCCAGGTGTGTCACATTGGCAGTCTTATTGCTGGACTGGCGTTGATATTCAAAAAGAAATGGCTGATTGCCACATCCTTCTGCTTTAATATGCTGCCCGCAATTCTGGCAATGATTTTTGCTGACTCGCTCGCAAATTACGAGACCTTGCTGAGAATAAGGCCTCAAACCTACGTATGGGGACACTTTTTCATTGTCGTTTGCGCTCTTTACGGAATTTTCATACTGCTCCCGAAGCTTACAAGGCGTGACCTGTTATACTCGGTGGGCTTTGTCGGAACGATGTCTGTTGCGGCAATAATATGTAATTCTCTGTTCCGCGTCACACTCGGATGGGAGCCTAATTACTTTTATCTTTATAACTATAAAGGAACTCCACTAAAGTTTCTCTACGAGGTCTTCCCCACCTCTCAATACGGCTGGTTTTCTATAAATTGGTTCTATACCGTCACACTTTTCGCCTTTTTTATAGCGGTCTTTATCGGCCTGTTTTTCGTAGCTAGGCTTATAGTGAAGGTACACGCAAGTAAAATCGAACAAAACTAAAATAAACCTAAAATATCCCCTCTCCGCGACTTGACAAAATTCAAGCCCGAAATGAGGGGATATTTTTTAATCTTCATAACTCCTGTCAGAGGTTAATTATTTATTTTCGCCGTTATTATGTACGCGCCCGTATTGTCGGGGGAGACGGTAATCTCCGTTGCGTTTTTGGGGACACTCAAGTATCCCTCGTCGGCAAATTGTCTTGAAATTATATATTCACCGTTTTGATAGAGCTTGCCTATCTCAAGCATTTCTATATACTGCTCAAGGGTGAGGTTATTGTTGTAGATAAACTCCGCATGAGGCTGACCGATATATCTTATATGCCACGGCTCAAAGCGTATGCCCGTGCTGTCCTCTCCGTATGACGGGTATCTTATAATAAATCCGTATTTATGCGCGTGGGAATTGACAAATCTCCCTGCGTCGGACTTCAAAAACGCATCTCCCGCATAGTACGCCACGTAAACGTCAACGCAAAGTCCGCTCTCGTGCTCGCTTGCACCGGGCAGAGTTGCGGTCTTGGGGTCTTCAAGATACAACGCCTCCTGCTCCTCGCGCGTTCTGACGTCGCTGGATACGTAAAGCTTTTTGCCCGTCTTATCCGTAACAGCCTGCGACAGCGCAGCGTACGCGTCAAGCATACACGAATTCATATATACCGTTGTGTCCTTGTATTCCTCAATATTAAAGTCAAATCCCTCGGCTGCCGTATACTCGGTATTTATAAGCATCATGCTCTGGTCAAGGGTA
This sequence comes from Clostridia bacterium, assembly GCA_017453005.1. GTDB lineage: Bacteria > Bacillota > Clostridia > Oscillospirales > CAG-272 > SVTX01. The sequence goes on from JAFTKY010000021.1 coordinate 9,739, forward strand.
AAGCGAGGGTTGTTCTCCATGTCCGACATCAGGATTTTTTCCGTCTCGGGCGTGACAGCTTCAAGATTTGATTTTGTCTTGCCTATTCCGTGATTTTGACAGAAGACGAATATCCGATGCTGATTAAAATACGCAAGAAGTCCAACGGTTGTGGCAACGAGTAATATTGCCGTAACCGTGATGATAATTTTTAATGTTTTCTTATTTAATTTCATTGATATCGTAAGGTGTCGTCTGATATACGAAGTAATTGAGCCAGTTGTAGTAAAGCAGATTTGCCGCCGATCTCCACGTGACTGCGGGATCCTTCGTATCGTCGTCATTCGGGAAATAATTCTTCGGTATCTCTATGGGAAGACCAAGATTTTTATCGCGGAAATACTCCTCGCGGAGCGTATTTGCGTCATACTCGGGGTGTCCCGTTACGAATATCTGTCTGCCCAGCGGTGTTGTGCAGACGTAAACTCCCGCCTCGTCGGACGAGGCAAGTATGCGAAGCCCCTGCACCGCCTCAATGTCCTCTCGCAGGCACGTGGTGTGTCTGGAATGAGGAGCTAAAAACTCATCGTCAAAGCCGCGGAAAAGTATGGACTTTTTATAGTCCACCTTGTGCTTGAATATTCCGAAAAGCTTTTTATCAAGCGGATATTTCTTTACACCAAAGTGATAGTAAAGTCCCGCCTGCGCCCCCCAGCAGATATGCAAGGTAGACGTCACGTGGGTTTTGCTCCACTCCATTATCTCACAAAGCTCATCCCAATACTCAACGTCCTCAAACTCCATATGCTCCACGGGTGCGCCCGTGATTATAAGTCCGTCGTATTTTTTATCCTTGACCTCGTCAAAGGTCTTGTAGAACGAGAGCATATGGTCCTCGGACGTGTGCGTGGACTTATGGCTCGCGGTCTGGAGCAGGTCAAGCTCCACCTGAAGCGGCGAGTTGCCGACAAGACGCGCTATTTGCGTCTCCGTTACTATCTTCTTGGGCATAAGATTGAGCATAAGGATATGCAGGGGTCTTATGTCCTGCGTGATAGCACGCGTCTCTGTCATTACGAATATATTTTCTTCAAGCAACGTATTTGTTGCGGGAAGAAGATTTGGTATTTTAATAGGCATTTAAAAATGTCTCCTTGTTTGTATTGCTGAATGGTATCACGAAATAGCGTCGAGCGCTTGCTTGATGTCTGCGATAAGGTCCTCCGCGCTCTCAATTCCGCAAGAGAATCTTACAAGGTCAGCGGATACGCCCGCAGCCTTGAGCTCCTCGTCGTTCATCTGTCTGTGGGTCGCTGATGCGGGGTGGAGACAGCAGCTTCTCGCGTCCGCAACGTGCGTCTCAATAGCAGCTATCCTGAGGTTTTTCATAAACTCCTCAGCCTTTGCTCTGCCACCCTTAACGCCAAAGCTTACGACGCCGCACGTGCCGTTGGGCATATACTTCTGTGCGAGGTCATAGTATTTGTCGCCCTCAAGTCCGGGGTAGGTCACCCACGCAATTCTGTCGTCAGACTGAAGATATTTTGCAACTGCAAGCCCGTTTTCGCAGTGACGCGCCATTCTCACGTGCAGGCTTTCAAGTCCGAGATTGAGAATAAACGCATTCTGAGGCGACTGTATCGCGCCGAAATCACGCATGAGCTGTGTGGTCGCCTTGGTGATAAATGCGCCCTCAATACCGAACCTCTCGGTATACGTAACACCGTGGTAGCTCTCGTCGGGAGTGCAAAGTCCCGGGAATTTGTCTGCATATTTCGTCCAGTCAAACTTACCCGAATCAACGATACAACCGCCGACAGCCGCGCCGTGACCGTCCATGTACTTTGTGGTGGAATGTGTAACTATGTCTGCTCCCCACTCAAACGGGCGGCAGTTTACGGGGGTTGCGAACGTGTTGTCTATGATAAGCGGAACGCCGTGCTTGTGAGCCGCGTCTGCAAACTTCTCTATGTCAAGGACTGTGAGCGCAGGGTTAGCGATAGTCTCGCCAAAGACCGCCTTTGTGTTAGGTCTGAACGCCGCTTCAAGCTCTTCACTCGTGCAGTCGGGGGATACGAAGGTAAACTCAATACCCATTTTCTGCATAGTAACCGCGAAAAGATTATACGTGCCGCCGTAAATTGAGGACGAGGACACGACGTGGTCGCCGCAACACGCGATATTGAACACCGCAAAGAAATTTGCCGCCTGGCCCGACGAGGTGAGCATTGCCGCAGTGCCGCCCTCCATCTCGCATATCTTTGCCGCTACGTAGTCATTCGTGGGGTTCTGAAGTCTCGTATAGAAATAACCCGACGCCTCAAGGTCAAAAAGCTTGCCCATGTCGGCGCTCGTGCTGTATTTAAACGTAGTAGACTGAACTATCGGTATCTGTCTGGGCTCACCGTTTCCGGGGGTGTAGCCACCCTGAACGCATTTGGTTTCCATTTTGTAATTTGCCATTTTTATTTCCTCCTTAAATTGCCCGAGGGCAATAGATTTTGCATGCTTTAATCGGCATCTGCGCCAATATTTTCTTCAAAAGCCGACTGATATATTTTAGATGCACCGCTAAGGTCAATATCTGTGAGCGCGTCACAGCCAAAGAACGCCTGCGAATGAATTTCGGTATGTCCGCCCGTAACCTTGAGCGAGACCATGTTATCGCACCCAAAAAACGCATCGGTCGAGATGGTTTTGAGTGACGCGGGCGTAGTAACACTTGCAATCGAGCGGCAATTTACAAACGCGCGTATGCCGATAAATTCAAGTGTCTCGGAAAACTTTATCTCTACAAGTCCCCGGCAGTTTGCAAACGCCTTGTTTTCAATGCGCGTGCAGGTATCAAGAAGCGTGATCCTCTTGAGCGACGCAGGAACAAAATCCTCGTTCCAATCCGCCGTCTGTGCGCCGAACATATAGCCTATATGGGTGTTCTTCGCGCCGTCGCCAATAATGGGCAGCGTCATATCGCACATGGACCTGCACAGATAAAACGCCCCAAAGCCTACGTCCGTCACACTCTCGGGAAGCTCAATTTTTGCAAGGCTTCCGCAGGAGGAAAACGCGTAAGTGCCAATACTCTCAAGAGTGCCGGGCAAGCCTATATACGAAAGCTCGTCACACTCATAAAAGGCAAATTTGCCAATGCTCTCGGCATCAGTCAACACCGCCGCATCAAGGCTTTTTACGCCGCAGAAGGCGTAGTCGGACACGTCACCGCCCGCAATTATCATTTCAAGCGAAACGGGAATATTTATAGCGTTCTCGTCGTATTTTTCCGCGCCGAAGATATAACCGATATGCGTATTCTCTCCCCCGTCGCCAACAAATGGCAATCGGAGAAGCTGAAGAGCCTCACACTCGCGAAATGCACCCTTGCCTATGGTCTTGACGCTATCGGGAACATAAACGCTTCTCAAATTACTCGCCTCGCGCGTCTCGGTCTGCTCGTCGTCGGGAGTATAAAACGCCTCGGGGGCAATTTCCGTGACCGCAACGCCGTCAATTTCTGACGGAATAACTATCATTTCACCCTGCCCGATATACGCGTCAATTCTCACGCCACCCGAAACGGACGAATATTTAAATTCCTCTGCGGGCGTGGGTATGATGCTTCCAAACGCCTTTTCGGCGTTTTCTTTATATTTCCCGTATGCCGAAAGCTGACCGTCTATCCCTTCAAGACTTGACGGCTTGAAGCTGTCGGGTAACTCGTCGGGCTTGTCCCCGTTACCGATGCTCGGCGTCCGCGAGCACGAGCAAAGCAGCAGGACAGAAAGAAGAAGCACGCAGCTCTTAATTATTTTCCTGTTCAATCTCTTTTCCCTCATTTTCCGATTGGTTGTCCTCGTCCTTGACGCCGGTTGCCATAACTCTGTGATAAAGTATCGCGGGCAAGAATATGAGTATCTGCCACACAAACCACTGCACCGAGCGAGCTATCAGCGAAAGCATTTCCTCACCCGTCTCTGCGTCGGGCAGGGGCGGGTTGTTATTTGAATAAATGACTATCGCAGGCAAAAGTATTGCGTACGTGAACACAAAAGCGACAATAAGCTCCCAAGCTCTTTCGCGGTATCTGACGCTCGCATACTCCTTCCCTTGCGTGAGATAAAACACTGACTGAAATATCAGCAGCACGCACACGGGAAGCACATAAAGAATTTTCTCTATAAGCCAGAGCGTGTTCTTCATGTCCCCGTCCTTTTTGGGGTTGATTTCCTCGAGCCTTTGCGTGACGGTGTCCATGACCCAGTGGAACAAAAAGAGCATAGCCGCCATAAGAGCACACAAAGCAACGGCACACAGCACGGTGCGCAATATATTCATTTTAGGTTTGTTTGACATAATTTCTCCTTATATCTGCTTGTGTACGCTCTTGTACTCGTCGTAATATCTGTAATACGGGCATCTGCTCGTGTTTCGGGACAAAAAATCCACCATTTCGTCCTCGTCAAGTGAGAGAGTGCATATATACTCGTCCCACATCTCGTCGTAGTCGTAAAACTCACAGCTGTCGCATCTGCCCGTTTTGACCTCATTGACTATAGGTTTCTTGTTCTGCATATTATCCTCAACTTAGAGAGCTCGCAGTAAACGCATGAGGCAAAAGCTCACCGAGCGTATATATCTTGACGTCACCGTCGCCCACGAGCACAACCTCAAAATCGTCACCGCAAAACTCACTCATAAACTGTCTGCAAAAGCCGCAAGGCATACACGTATCAACAGGTGCCTGTCCATTGGGCGCGCCGACGATAGCTATCGCCTCAAAGCTTCTGTGTCCGTGAGTGACCGCCGCGGTTATCGCAACTCTCTCAGCGCAAATTGCTCCGCCGTATGACGCGTTTTCAACGTTAGCACCCGTGAATATCTCACCGTCCGTGCAAAGCAGCGCCGCGCCAACGTAGAAATTGGAGTAGGGTGCGTACGCGCCGTCTCTCGCCTCTATCGCCTTGTTCAATAATTCAACTGCTTTTTTCTTATCCATATTTACCTCAAATAAGGCTCTCGCCCTCTAATTTATAGTCAACACCCAAAAGGCTCGCCACCGTCGCCGCAATATCCGAGAAGGTGTCTCTCGTGCCGTAATTTACGGGCATGATCTTGTCCCCGTAAATAAGGAGGGGCGTGTGCTCGCGCGAGTGGTCGGTGGACTGTATATATCCGGGGTCACAGCCGTGGTCGGCGGTGATCATCAGGACGTCGTCCTCGCCCATTTTCTCCATAAATACGGGCAGCCACGCATCAAATTCAGCAATAGCCTTGGCGTAGCCGTCTATATTGTTTCTGTGACCGTACATCATGTCAAAGTCAACGAGGTTGACAAAGCAAAGTCCCTCGAAATCTCTGTCCGCTATCTCAAGCGTCCTCTGCATGCCCTCGGCGTTGGAGTGGGTGTAGTAGCTCTCGGTTGTGCCTCTGCCCGCAAAGATATCGTATATCTTGCCGACCGAGATCACGTCCTTGCCTGCCGCCTTCAATACGTCAAGAACCGTATTGCCCGTGGGCTCAAGAGAAAAGTCGTGTCTCTTCGCGCTTCGCTTGAAGGGATGCTCTCCCTCAAAGGGACGCGCGATAACTCTGCCCACGCCGTGCTTGCCCTGAAGGATCCTGCGGGCAATTCTGCAATACTCGTAAAGTGTTTCAACGTCAACTATATCCTCGTGCGCGGCGATCTGGAAAACGCTGTCGGCAGAGGTGTAGACTATAAGGTCGCCGCTCTCCATGTGCTGTGATCCGTAGTCACGAATGACGTCCGTACCCGAATAAGGCTTGTTGCAAAGCACTCCTCTGCCCGTCTGACGGGTAAACTCGTCAAGCACCTCGGACGGAAAGCCCTCGGGATACGTGGGGAGGGGGTTCTTTGAGACAAGACCCGCTATCTCCCAATGACCGACTGTGGTATCCTTGCCGCGGGAACGCTCTCTCATGCGGGCGTATGCGCCAATGGGTGCGTCAACGCCGTCTATACAGTCAACGCCGTCTATATTTCCAAGTCCTATTTTTCTCATGTTGTCCGCACAGAAATGCTCGGACGTCGATACGCTCTTTATCGTGTTCGTGCCCTTATCGCCAAAGTCAGCGGCGTCGGGCATCTCGCCTATACCAAAGCTGTCAAGCACTATTAAAAATACTCTTTTCATATTGTTTCCTTTCTGTAATTCTGCCTCTCTTTAGGCAAGGGAGGCTTAATTCTTGGGCGAGCCCTCAACGAAATACGTCGCCTCGGAGTCCGCGCAGTTGAGGAAGAATGCCAAGGGGTACATTTCGAGTGCGCGTCCTACGTTACCGGGGTCGTCAGTTGTAGAAAAGCCCATGTGGTAGCGGATAGCAAACGCCTCGTCACGCGTGAGCTTCATATAACCCGACGCGATATAGACAGACTTCTCTCCGTGGCCGTAAGGAAGCGTGTCCTCAATGGTATAAAACGGCACAGACTCCCATCTGCCCTCGGGATTTTTTACGTTTCTGTAGCTGACCTTGTAAAAATTCGTCTTGCAAAGGTCGTGCAAAAGTGCGGCGATAGCGATGCTTTCCTCGGAAAATTCTATGCCGTACGTCTCCTTTATTCTCGGGCGCGACATTATGTCGCAAAGGCAATCGTAGACGTTAAGGCTGTGCTCAAGAAGTCCGCCCTCGTACGAGCCGTGAAAACGCGTGCTCGCGGGCGCGGTGAAAAAGTCACAGGAGTCGGAGCAAAGGTACGCAAGAAGACGGTCAGAGCCCTCGCGCGTGATTTTGGATTTGTAAATTTCAATAAATCTTTCCTTGTTTGTCATATTATTACCTCTGTTTTCTATGTTTTAAGCCTATGTATCCATTGTAATATAATTATACAATTATATTATAATAAAACACAAGGGGTTTGTCAAGGGAAATGGACAAAAACAATAGCCTTATCCGGCGGAGTTGCCCCCCAGTTAGCCTTCTCCAAGACAGGGGAACTGTTCATACTTCACTAGTGCGTGGCGCGAAACGCAACGGATGAGGATGCACCAATTCTGATTGTTTCACATCTGCACAAAAATTTTAAAAACTATATTTACAAATTATTTTCGCTGTGTTATAATTAAAGTACCACACAAAAACCGAATAATAACCGCATGGGAGGCTCTTTTTGTTTTTTTTGACAAAAATGCAGGCTTCTCCTTTTGGCGTCCCGTGTGGTATGAGAAAGGTTTTTGTGTGGTAGCAAATAGAAGCCATGTGTTTTTTGTGCGTGGCTTTTGCTGCGCACTTTTTATTTTCGGGAGGAATTGCCTATGAATTGAACAAACATTTTATCGCCAAATTTGTTACCACACAAAAACCCAAAAAGAAAGGACTAAAAAAATGAAAAAAATCAAAATCTTATCTCTCATTCTTGCTGTAATTTTTATTTTCAGCACAATTTCACTTGTTTCTTGTGACAGTTCAACGAGTAGCACAAACAACTCGTCAAACAATAATTCCAACGACTATACGCCAACCCAAGCGCCGACAGAACAGCCGACCGAGGCGCCGCCCCATACAGAGCACGAGGGCGCGGGTACTTGTTCTGTTTGTGGGATAAATTACTTGGATACACTTATATCATATATCAAATCTACCGGTGAAGAAAAAAACAATACAACTGCTCTTTATTACACCGCTAAAAATGGAGACAAATACACTATTAGGGCAAAAGAAGATTATACTGCATTGGAAATTACCAATGGGCATGACGAATATTCAGGATATTGGGCAGGGTTATGGATAGATCAGGCTGGTGTTAAATATGGAGAGTATAGCTGGGATTGTCATTACTATTGGGACGGATATATTAAAGGTCTGTTTTTTGCTTCCGCTTCTTCTTCATCGTATGCATCCGTAGAATATCAAAGCTCTACTTTTTCATCCGAATCAAAAACAGCCAAAGCACAATCTAATGCTTCGCTCTATCTGCGCCTTATGATAAGTGATGTGCTACTACCTTTGCTTGAAGACTGTGGACACAACCTCACCCCCTCCGACTTTGGTTTTGAGAGATTTGAATAACGAGGCGAAAAGCATGAAAGAAATTCTACAGAATATAAACGAAAGATTGCATAAGCCCGAAAACAAGGAAAAGTATGACAAGTTAATGCTTCACACTTCAGAGGTTGACGGTGGGCAACACTTTCTTAATACATATACCGACGCCGACAGTATTGTTAAAAACGCAAATTCCAGTGATTTGGATTATAATATACTTGTCAGCACATTTAATTCCCTTGCAAAAAGGCTCAACCAATGGTTAGACGATAATCAATGGGCATAATAAAAATCACCCTCGAAGATTATTTCTTCGAGGGTTTTGTTTTCAGACTGTCGTGGGAGCCATCCCCTATAGGTAATCAAACAGCCCGTTTGTAATCAAACATGAGGCTCTCCTCATCCACCGCTGACGCGGTCCCCCTTCTCCGCTGGAGAAGGCTTTTTAGTACCCCTTCTTTTTGCCAAACAATCTCAAGACAAGCTTCCTCAAAAGCTCCGCAGGGAAAACCGTCAGCGACAGCAAAAAGGTGATACCAAGCTCCTTGAGGGTCAACGGTAGCGTTCTGAGCACGGGCCCGCCGAGATAGATGAACAATATCTGAATAAACATTACCGCGCTCATGATAAGTATAAACGCCCTGTTTTTCGACAGCCCCGCAAACAGCTTTACTCTATCCGTCCGTGCGTTGAAGCAATTAAACACCGACGAGAAAATAAACAGAGCAAAAAACGCGGTCAACAGATAAAGGCTGTTCGGCTCGTATCTGTAAAGAGACGTAATATACGGGCATTTGAGGAAGAACAGATAAAGTGCTATTGTAAACCCACCGAGAAATATAATCTCGTTTACCATATAGGAATTAAGTATCTGCTCGTCTCGGCGCTTCGGCATCTCGCTCATACTCGACTCAAGCGGCGCTTCTCCCGCAAACGCAAGACCTCCAAGCGTGTCCATTATAATATTTATCCACAGCATCTGAACCACTGTCACGGGCGAGTTTATACCCAGAAACGGACATATCATCGACACACCAACGGCACAGAAATTCATCATAAGCTGAAGCGTGATAAACTTTCGTATGCTTTTAAATACCGTTCTGCCGTAAAGCACCGCGCGGCATATAGACGCAAGATTGTTGTCAAGTATCACAACGTCCCCCGCGTCCTTTGCAACCTGCACACCGCTACCCATGGAAAAGCCCACGTCTGCCGCGCGAAGCGCGGGCGCGTCGTTTACCCCGTCGCCCGTCATACCTACGACCAGCCCCATTTCCTGCGACAGACGTACAAGTCTGCTCTTGTCCTGCGGCAGTGCGCGTGCGAGGACACACAATCGCGGAAGTATCTCCTTTACCTCCCCGTCCGTCATTACCGACAGCTCCGCGCTCGTCAGCGCAATATTCCGCTCTCCGTCGTATATTTTACAGCTTTTCGCGATGTTTACCGCCGTGTCCTTGTTGTCCCCCGTTATCATGACCACGCCGATTCCCGCACTCTTGAGCCGCTGTACCGATTCGGGCGCGGACTCCCGCAAGCCGTCCTCAAGGACTAAAAGACCGACAAACACAAGCTCAGGCGGTCTTTTTTTCACAACGTTAGACAGAGGCATATCACTCTCAGCGTACGCCACCATAAGCACTCGCTTGCCCCTGCTTGTCTCGCTCTCGCATATCCTTTTTATTTTTGACGGCGAAAAATTTGCTCTTTTGCCGTTTGCGGTTATATACGTCTTTGCATACGGCATAAGTCTTTCGGGCGCACCCTTGACGTATATTCTGCGCCTCTGCCCTATCTCAACCCTCGCCGCGGACATTTTTATGTCGCTGTCAAAGGGGATTTTGTCCACGAGCCTCTCCTCTCGGCGGGAAATATCAGTCTCGCACAGTCCCGAGACGGATTCAAGTATCGCGCGGTCGGTGGAATTTCCGCCGAGAATACCCGCCCGTCCGTCCGCCCCTTTTCCCGTTTGAGCCTCGCTGTTGAAAATACCGCTCACCGCATACTCGGAAAACACCGCGCCGTAATTTTTTTGAAGCTCCGCGGCAGAGCCGCATATTTGCCCATCGCCGAGGTATATATTCCCAACGCCGAGCTTTCCCACCGTGAGCGTTCCCGTCTTATCGGTAAACAGAATATTCATGCTTCCCGCACTCTCAATTCCCACCGGCTTGCGGACGAGGACGTTATCCCGCGCCATTTTTTTGATATTTGACGAGAGCACCACCGCTATCATCATGGGCAGCCCCTCGGGGACTGCAACGACAATGACCGTCAGCCCCAGCGTGAGCGCGCTCATCAAATGCTCGAATAAAAATGAGAGGCTTGTCACCTTGTATTTCACTATCTCAATATCAAACGCCGAGTCGATAACGAAGGTCTTGAAAAGATATACGGCGGCGACGAGAAACGCGGCTACGTATCCCAGCGTGCTTATCTGCCGCGCGAGCTTTGACAGCCTCGCCTTCAAGGGACTTTCTCTCGTCTCCCCCTGCACCTCTATTGATATTCCGCCAAGAAACGTGTCGTCCCCTACTCGCTCCACTCTCATATACGCGCTGCCCGAGCGCACGGTACATCCGCGAAAGCAAAAATACAAAGATGACGGCGTCAGGTCCTCGGGCAAGCTCCCGCGCTCGTGCTTTTTGACCTCCCTGCTCTCGCCCGTCATAGCCGACTGGTCCGCGCTTATCTTCCCGAAAATTATCTCCCCGTCGGCAGGTATCTGCTCGCCTGCACAAAGGCTCACTATGTCCCCGACCACTATTTCGTCAATGCCTATCTCACACAGCTGTCCGTCTCGGATCACCCTCGCCTTGCCTGATGAATATTCGGCTTCAAGGCGCGAGAACGCATTCTCCGACGAATGCTCGGACAGTGTGGATATGATCGTGGCAAGCAGTACCGACACGGCAATTCCGACGCACTCCACCCAGTCCGACGAACGAAAGACGAACAGCAAATTTATCACCAACGCCCCGAGTAAAATTTTTATAACGGGGTCTGAAAGATTTGACAGAAACTTGCGAAAAAAGCTCTTTTTCTTTTTCGGCGTCATTCTATTCTGTCCGTATTTTTGACGGGACTGTATGACCTCGTCACTCGTCAGCCCCATCCCCATTATGCTTTCAAAATTCTTATTTATAAAACATCACTCCCGATCTTTACTGTATAAAAGTATATGACCGAGGGATTTTTTCTATTACACAAAAAGGGCTCTCCGCACAGTTCTGCATTCTTAGCGGAGAAAACACGAACACCACCAAGGAGATTTCTTTGGTGGTGTTTTTTGTTGAGACGGGCTTACATAAAGGCTCCCTCCGGGAGGGAGCTGGCGCCGTAAGGCGACTGAGGGAGAGCGCGTTATTATGAGGTCAATCTAAGTTCCAAGTCACGCAGGCTCCTTCCACCGCTATCGCGGTCCCCCTCCCTCTCGGAGGGAGGCTTTTGCGTGCCGTTCCTCTGCGGATAGGGGGCTCGGGCTTCTGCTCGATTTGGCGCGGTGGATGTCCACGCGCTATGCTTGCCCCAGACGCAAGCGTCGGGAAAGTGAAAAAACAACTGAATATATATTCTGACAAGCGACTAACAACTGTGAGTTGATATGCAATCCGAACAAGTTGTTTACTTCTTGCTGTTTTTGTGATATAATTTAATCACAACCGAAGAGCTCACGGTGAAATTCGGAAAGGAAACTTGATTATGAAAGAAATAAACATTTCAAAAAATATAGCAGATCTCAGAAAGCGTAAGGGCATTACCCAAGAGCAGTTGGCAAGTGCGCTGAATATTTCTCCCCAAGCTGTTTCGAAATGGGAAACCAATACATCTTTTCCCGATACGCAAACGCTTCCTCTGATAGCTGCATACTTTGAAGTAAGTGTAGATTATCTTTTCTACGGTGAGGACTATGCCTATAATGATATCTAAAATAAGGTTTTTGACAAAGTAGCAGAACACGCACAAATGAGTATGGCATCTTATGAAGACGCTCTAAAAATATTCGCCCCTGCTCATCACGGTATTTCTCGAGGCAATCTCAGA
>JAFTKY010000022.1 GCA_017453005.1 Clostridia bacterium
AAGACCATCGTGCTTTACGACAACCTCATAGCCGCTATGACGACAGACGAGATATGCGCTATATTTGCTCACGAGCTCGGTCACGGACTTCACAAGCACGTGCTGAAAAGACAGCTTCTGAGCACGGGATATCTGCTCCTCCTTGCAGCAGCCGTCTGGGCAACGGTCAGCATCCCCGAGATCTACACCGATTTTGGCTTTGACGGAGTAAACTACGGATTTGCGTACATACTTACGAGTGTGATCATCAGCGTGCTTCAGCCCGCGGTAAATCTCGTGATCAACGCATCAAGCCGCGCTCACGAATATGAGGCAGACCGTCAGGCAGTGCTTGAGGGCTACGGCGAGGCAATGATACCCGCGTTCAAAAAGCTTGCAAAGGACAATTTCTCACACCTTGCGCCCTCGCGTCTCAACGTGGTGCTTGAATACAGCCACCCGCCCATCAGTGACAGAATAAGTGCAGTAGAGAAGGCTCTACAGGAAAAATAACGTCAGCTTTTTGCTCAAAACTCACTCTGATCTATTGACTTATCACAGCTCAAGTGATATAATTATATGGTTAATGTAAAAATTGAAAGGACATAAATTTCATGCAGTGGACATCACTTAACGATTTGAGAGAGAAATATCTTTCATTCTTTGAATCAAAGGGACATCTTCGTCTCCCTTCATATCCCCTCGTTCCTCAGGGTGACAAGTCGCTCCTTCTTATAAACTCAGGCATGGCGCCCATGAAGAAGTTCTTCACGGGCGAGGTTGAGCCTCCCTGTAAGAGAGTAACTACGTGTCAGAAATTTATCCGTACACCCGACCTTGAGCGCGTAGGACACACGGCGCGTCACGGCACGTTCTTCGAGATGCTCGGTAACTTCTCGTTCGGAGATTACTTCAAGGAGGAGGCTATTCCGTGGGCGTGGGAGTTTCTCACCGAAACGCTTGAGATACCCGCAGACCTTCTTTGGCCCTCAATTTACGAAAATGACGAGGAAGCATACGAAATTTGGGTAAACAAGATAGGCGTTAACCCCGCGCACGTAGTCCGTCTCGGTAAGGCAGACAACTTCTGGGAGCACGGAAGCGGACCCTGCGGACCTTGCTCGGAGATATACTTTGACCGCGGAATAAAGTACGGCTGCGGCTCTCCCGACTGTAAGCCGGGTTGTGACTGCGACAGATTCATGGAAATCTGGAACAACGTATTCTCGCAGTTCAATAACGACGGACAGGGCAACTATACGGAGCTTGCACAAAAGAATATAGATACGGGTATGGGACTTGAGAGACTTGCCTGCGTTATGCAGGGAGTTGACAATATGTTTGAGGTCGACTCTATCCGTAAGGTAATAGACAAGACCTGCGAGATTGCAGGTAAGACCTACGGCGAGAATGCCGACAATGACATTTCCATCCGTGTCGTAACGGACCACTCCAGAAGTGCGATGTTCATGATAAGTGACGGCGTTATTCCCTCCAACGAGGGCAGAGGCTACGTCCTCCGCCGTATTATAAGACGCGCTTGCCGTCACGGTAAGCTCCTCGGCATAAACCATCCGTTCCTCGTTGATACGGTTACGGTTGCAATAAATGAAAGCTGCCGCGCTTATCCCGAGCTTGAGCAGAAGCGCGACTATATCCTCAAGGTCATTTCCATGGAGGAGGACCGCTTTGACGCAACCGTTGACGCAGGTCTTTCCATTCTTTCCGACCTCATTCGCGGAGCTATCGCAAACAATTCCGACGTTATATCGGGCGACGAGGTATTCAAACTCTACGATACGTTTGGATTCCCGATAGACCTCACGCGTGAGATCGCTGCTGAAAGCAACCTCAAGATTGACGAGAATAAGTTCCTTGAGCTTATGAAGCAGCAGAAGACCCGCGCAAGAGAGGCAAGAGCTAATATAGGCGGTTGGGACGAGTCCTCAAAGTCCATGCTCTCCGATCTTGAAAAGACGGAGTTCACGGGATACACCGAGCTTCGCAGCACCGCAAAGGTTATCGCCATTATGGGCGAAGAGGGAATAGTTGATTCCATTTCCGAGGGCGACTGCTCCATCATTCTTAACCGTACACCCTTCTACGGAGAGGGCGGCGGACAGGTTGGAGACACGGGTACTATCTACTCCGATGGCTTTATCGCAAACGTATACGATACGAAGAAAACTGACGGTGTCTACATTCACCTCTGTACGGTAGCAAACGGTACCTTGAAGGTTGGTGACACGGTCACTGCCGACATAGAGGATTCCAGACGTATGGCGATAGCGCGCAATCACTCTGCGGCGCATCTGCTTCAGGCGGCTCTCCGCGCTGTGCTCGGTAACCACGTTGAGCAGGCAGGCTCGTACGTTGACGACAAGGTATGCAGATTTGACTTTACTCACTTTGCAGGTCTCACCGCAGATGAGATACAAAAGGTTGAAGCACTCGTAAACTTCAATATTCTTGCAGCCTACGATATAACGACTCTTGAAACGGATATTGAGACCGCAAGAGCAAACGGCGCTATGGCTCTCTTTGGAGAGAAGTACGGCGCAGTAGTCCGTATGGTTAAGATGGGCAACTTCTCCACGGAGCTTTGCGGAGGTACGCACTGTAACAACACGGGCAAGATAGGTCTTTTCAAGATCACGTCCGAGTCAAGCGTTGCGGCAGGTGTTCGCCGTATTGAAGCGGTAACGGGTCTTGGCGTGCTTAATCTTATAGCAAGCAAGGACGCGCTTATTGGCGAGACCGCATCCGAGCTTAAGGTTCAGAACCCCGCAGATATCGCAAAGAAGGCAAGCGCACTTCAGAGCGAGATCTCCGCTATGAAGAAGGAGATCGAATCTCTCAATAACAAGATTGCAGGCTCAAAGCTCGGCGACGTGCTTGCAGGCGCGGTGAACGTCGGCTCTGTAAAGCTTGTTACCGCAGTTCTTGACATGGAGATAGACGCGGCAAGAAGCCTCACGGACAAGATTAAAGCAGACTGTCCCGATACCGTTGCGGTAGTTGCAGTCAAGGCAAACGGCAAGCTTAACTTTATCGCCGTAGCAGGCAAGGACGCAGTTGCCAAAGGCGCACACGCAGGCAAGCTCGTTGGAGCTGTTGCATCCGTCACAGGCGGCAAGGGCGGCGGACGCCCCGACTCCGCTATGGCAGGCGGTGCAGATCAGTCCAAGATAAACGATGCACTTGCAAGTGCAAATAACATCCTTGCGGGTATGCTTAAATAATAAAAACAAAAGACTATTATAAGCACATTTCTTATAATAGTCTTTTTTGTGAAAGCTTTTGAAAGAGGGTGCGGGAGAGAACTTTTCGAGAAAAGTTCTCTCCCGCATTCTTTTTAATTAACCTTTATAAGGATTTTGCGCTGCGGCTTCTTTCATTTCCTGCATGACCGCACGCGGCTTTTTTGCCTTAAAAATTGCAGAGCCTGCGACGATGATATTTGCGCCTGCGCTGGTAACAAGTCCAATATTTTCGGGCTTTATTCCACCGTCAACCTCAATGTCAATGTCAAGTCCTCGCTCGGAGACGTACTTTTTGAGTGCAAGCACCTTGTCAAGCGTCTCGGGAATAAGCGACTGACCGCCAAAGCCGGGCTCAACTGTCATTATAAGTGCCATGTCAATGTAATCCACAAGGGGATAGAGGTATTCCACGGGTGTATTGGGAGATATAGCAACGCCAACCTTCATTTCATACGAGCGGACGAGATTTATGACCGACATTGGGTTCTCACAAGCCTCGTAGTGAATGGTTATACTGTCCGCGCCCGCCTTGACGAAGCGGTCTATGTATCTTTCGGGGCGCTTTATCATGAGATGCACGTCAAAGAACATGTCCGTGCACTTACGGATACAAGCTATAAGCTCTGGACCAAACGTAATATTAGGCACGAACGCACCGTCCATTACGTCAAGGTGAAGATATTTTGCACCCGCGTCCTTAACCTTTTTTATTTCGGTATTAAGGGTGGAAAAATCTGCGGAAAGCAGCGAAGGAGCTATGTAGATCATAATAAACCGCCTTTCTTTTGTGGGTTTTAGGTTATCGAAATTTGTAGAAAAGGGGAAGCTATTGTCATACAATATAATTGTAAGGAAACATCAAAGAATAGGACAGGGACGTCCAAATCAAGCGACGTGGGAAATATTAGTCCTATATCTTCGGTGATTATATAACTTACGCTTTCTCAATCAGACATACAGCGTGCGCGGCAATACCGAGCCCTTGTCCCGTAAAGCCAAGCTTTTCCTCGGTGGTAGCCTTGACGCTGATATTTTCTTTGTCTGTGCAGAGCGCATTCGCGAGCTTTTCTCTCATATTGTCAATGTGAGGGGAGAGCTTTGGCGCTTGCGCTATAACCGTTGAGTCAATATTTACTATTTTGTATCCACACTCGTGAAGCTTTTCTGCAACTCTGCGCGCAAGGACAAGACTGTCCGCATCCTTATATTCCGATGCCGTGTCGGGGAAAAGCTTGCCAATGTCCCCAAGCGCCGCCGCGCCGAGAAGCGCGTCCATTATCGCGTGGGTGAGCACGTCCGCATCCGAGTGACCGAGAAGTCCCAGATCGTGGGGTATTTCAACACCGCCGATTATGCATTTTCTGCCTTCTACGAGCCTGTGAACGTCATATCCGTGACCAATTCTCATTTTGCAGCCTCTTTTCTTGCCTCAAGGATAGCCCTTGCAAAAACAAGGTCAACGGGCTCGGTTATCTTTATATTTTCCCTTGAGCCCTCAACGAGCTTTACGGGAATTTTTATATGCTCAAGAAGCATACAGTCGTCAGTTGCCTCAAAGCCTTCTTCCTTTGCAACGTACGAAGCGGCACGGTAGGCGTTGACAGAGAACACCTGCGGCGTCTGCGCCTGATACGTAAATTTACGCTCAGGCGTGGAGTCAATATAAATATTCTTGTCCACTATCTTGACCGTATCCACAGCCTTTATAGCAAGCGCCGCCGCACCGTGCAGATACGCACCGCGACAAGCCCTGACGATAAGCTCGGGCGTGATAAGACATCTCGCCGCATCGTGAATACACACGAACTTTGCCTTTTTTGAGACCGCGTCCTGACCGTTGCGAGCGGAATCCTGACGCGTCTCGCCGCCCTCTATAACGGAGAAGGGCTTCGTGATGCCGTATTTTTCCGAAAAATCCGCGTAAAGAGGTATCTCGTCTGCCTTGGCAACGAGAATAATTTCATTTATACATTCTGCCTTATCAAACTCTATAACGGTTCTGGCAACGATAGGCATACCGTCAAGCTCTAAAAACTGCTTTGTCGAGCCCTCGCCCATACGCGTGGACGAGCCGGCCGCCAAAATTACAGCCGAGGTAAATTTTCTCGGATATTCCTTGCCGCCGATAGCACGCAACGCGTTTGCTATCTTGTGCGGCGTGTCTTTTCTTTCGGACATATATAATTATCCTTTCCGAATTATAGTGATTAGTAAATGAAATTTTTTTGATTTGACCGAAAAAAATTTTTTTCAATGTAAGGCACTTTTGCCTTGGCAAAAGTGGACAGCAATCTCGCTTGCGTATCGCACCGAAAGAGAGCAAAGCGATGGCTTACTAACGTAAGTCAAGCTGCTCTCGCGGAGCAACGCAGCATTGGAGAATTTTTCAAAGGTCAATTACTTGTTTCAATATCTGCAAGCATCTGCACTCTCGCCTCATGACGACCGCCGAGGTACTCGGTGTCTATAAAGAGGTCTGCAAGGTCGCAGGCAAGTCCCGCGCCGACAACTCTCTCGCCCATGCAAAGCACGTTTGCATTATTGTGCATACGCGTCATTCGTGCAGAGAAGGTGTCCGAGCAGCAAGCCGCGCGGATGCCGTTGTGCTTGTTGGCAGCCATCGACATACCAATACCCGTTCCGCAGATAAGTATTCCAAGCTCTGCCTCGCCCGACTGAATTTTTTTGCAAAGCGCCGTCGCGTAGTCGGGGTAGTTGCAGGAATCCGACGTGTGTGTTCCAACGTCCACAACCTCAACACCGCGCGATTCAAGATGCTCTATAACCTTTAATTTAAGTGAGAGCCCCGCATGGTCGGAGCCTATAATAATCTTATTTACCATTATTTTATCAACCTTTCAGCTTTTCAATTCTTTCGCGTTCTGCCTGCGAGGGACGAAGGTAGACGGGAGCAAGCTCAAAATCACTTACCGCCTCTCCGTTTTCGTATTTTCGCATGGCACACACTGCCGTACTATATCCGCTCTCAAGACGGAGCCTTTCGGGAGTAGTCTGCGTTTGGGCTTTGACAAATTCTCGCTTGCAAAGACCATATCCGTCACCCGAAAGATATATTTTCCTGTCAAGTGAAGCAAGCTCACAGTCAAGCTCCTCGACCGATATAAGACGGTCGGGGCAAAGACGGGTGATAACTCCGTCCGTGCACTCGTAAAGCGCATTATATACGTGGTCGCGGCGCGCGTCCATAACGGGACAGAGAATACCGTCAAAGCAGGAAATATTCTGCGCGAGGGAATCCAGCGTTGAAATACCAACGCATTTTTTATTTTTTCCGAATGCAAGACCTTTAACCGTTGCCACGCCTATACGCACACCCGTAAACGAGCCGGGACCAACGCTGCAAGCGAGCAGACCGACCTCATCAATAGACGTGTCCGTCAGCTTGAGCACCTGCTCGACTGTGGGGAGCAGTGTCTCGCTGTGAGTGTTGCCCGTATTGACGGTTATCTCGCATATAAGCTTGTCATCCTCGCAAAGTGCGACGGTTCCAATCGTCGCGCTGCTGTCAAGTGCTAAAATCTTCATTAAATAACCTCTGCCGACTATACGAGCGCTACGGTAATTTTTCTGCCGTCGCCGAGGTCGGTCTTTTCAATTTCAACTTTAATATAAGATTTCGGAAGGGCGTAGGGAATAAGCTCGCACCATTCCGCAATGCAAAGAGAATCGGGGCGTAAATAATCGTAAAAGCCTACGGAGTACAAATCGTCCTCGTCGACTATTCTATACATATCAAAGTGACATATCCGCTTTATTTTCGCCGTGTTTTCAGTGCATTTATATTCATTTACCAGAGCAAACGTGGGGGATCTGACCGTGGAATTCGGAGACAACTCGGACGCAAATCCGCGCACAAACGCGGTCTTTCCAACGCCGAGATCACCATACATAGCCACAAATCTGGGAAGGCTTGAATCCTTTGCAAGAGCCTCTGCAAGCTCCCGTCCGATCCCCTCCGTATGCTCTACCTTATCCGTGTTTGTTACAAAAGGGAAATTCATATTAAAACAGTCCTGTGATAACTCCGTTCTCGTCAATGTCTATTGAATACGCCGCAGGAGCCTTGGGCAGACCGGGCATAGTCATTATAGCACCCGTAAGCACGACGATGAAGCCTGCGCCGGCGGAGAGCTTGACCTCGCGAACGGTGATGTTAAAGCCCGAGGGACGACCGAGCTTTGTGGGGTCGTCGGAGAGAGAATACTGCGTCTTTGCAAAGCATACGGGGTATCTTGAATACCTTTCGTCAAGCTTTACTATCTCGTCAAGCTGTTTTTTTGCCGCCGCGTCAAAGGTAACGCCGTCAGCACCGTAAATATTCTTTGCAACTGCCTCTATCTTTTCCGTGACGCTCATATCGTCGGTATACATAAACTTGAAGTCAGAGGGCTTCTCGCAAGCCTTGATGACTGCCTTTGCAAGCTCAATGCCGCCGTCACCGCCCTTGGCGAACACCTCGGAAAGTGCGAGGTCAACTCCCTTGGCGTTGCACATCTCGGTAAGAAGTGCAATTTCAGCATCTGTGTCGGTATCAAAACGATTTATCGCAACGACAACGGGAAGACCAAACTTGTGAATATTGTCAATGTGCGCTTCGAGGTTTACGGAGCCGCGCTTGAGAGCCTCAAGATTTTCAGACTTAAGCTCTGCCTTCGGGACGCCGCCGTTGTACTTGAGCGCGCGGATAGTCGCAACGATAACGACTGCGGAGGGTGTAAGACCTGCCTTGCGGCACTTGATATCAAGGAACTTTTCCGCACCAAGGTCTGCGCCAAAGCCCGCCTCGGTGATGGTATAATCGGATATCTTGAGCGCGAGCTTTGTAGCTCTGACGCTGTTACAGCCGTGAGCAATATTCGCGAAAGGTCCGCCGTGGATTATCGCGGGAGTATTCTCAAGCGTCTGCACGAGGTTGGGCTGAATTGCGTCCTTGAGAAGCACAGCCATAGAGCCGTGAGCCTGAAGGTCGCGGCAATATACGGGCGAACCGTCATATTTGTACGCTACGAGAATGTTGCCAAGTCTCTCCTTGAGGTCGGTGATATTTTCAGCAAGACAGAGAATAGCCATGACCTCGGATGCGACCGTGATATGAAAATGGTCCTCGCGGGGAACGCCGTTGACCTTGCCGCCAAGTCCGACTATTACGTTACGGAGAGCACGGTCGTTGGTGTCGGTCACACGTCCGAAAAGTATTCTGCGCTCGTCAATACCGAGAACATTGCCCTGCTGAAGATGGTTATCAATTATAGCACAGAGAAGATTGTTTGCCGCGGTTATCGCGTGGAAGTCACCCGTAAAATGAAGGTTAATATCATCCATGGGAAGCACCTGCGAGTATCCACCGCCTGCCGCGCCGCCCTTGACACCGAACACGGGACCGAGAGAAGGCTCGCGGAGAGCTATCATGGTCTTTTTGCCGAGCTTCGACATAGCCATGCCAAGACCGATGCTCGTCGTTGTCTTACCCTCACCTGCGGGGGTAGGGTTTATAGCCGTTACAAGCACGAGCTTACCGTCGGGGTTTGACGCGACCTTATTCATATACTCGTTGCTTATCTTTGCCTTGTACTTGCCGTAAAACTCAAGGTCATCCTCACATATTCCAACAGACGCCGCAACATCCTTTATGGGGAGCATTTTCGCTTCTCTTGCTATCTCAATATCAGTTTTCATTTTATTCACCCGTGTCCTTTGTTTAAATGTGTTTTTCCATAGCGGAAACAGCCGCTGTAAATCTTGCCTCGTTCTTTATGGTAGCCCATATTCTGCTTGAGAAGCGTCCTCGAAGGAGCTTGGAGCAAAGGCTCACGTCACCGCTTCTCGTATGCTCAACCTTATTGATGAGTATGGACGAATAATTAGCGCTGTCGGGGCGCGTATCAAAGGCTATTGCGTAATCCGCCATTTTCTCGACGCAGTCAAGCGCGGCACCGCGGTCGCCCTGCATAAGATAGAGCATTGCGAGCTGACGGTAGGAGTTTGCTATTCTGTCGTTATAATAGAGAAGTCCGTCACCGAAGATAACGTCAAAAAGCTCGATGCCTTTCTTCATGACCTGTATCTTCTGTTCAAGGGAATAGTTATTCTCGGCAATATCAGGCACGCAAGCGATATTGTAAATATGCCACCAGATATTGTCCGCAAACTCAATGATGTTGGTCTGCGCCTGACGGAATGCAATATCGCCCGTCAAAACGGTAGCCTTTACTATCTCCTTACTGTAATCCATGCTGTGAAGCTTTTCGGCTATATCAAGCGCCGCCTTATCGTTGCGGAGCTGGTGCGAGTATATGTCGCACAGAGTTTTCTTCGTATCGTCACGAAGCTCGTCGTCGGTGCAGTAATCAAGCACGTGGTTGCAAAGCGAAATAGCCTCGGCAAGGTCAGCCTTTTTGGGCTTGTCCGCGTTGATTGCCGACAGCACCTTTGCAAGCTCAAGCTGTATTTCAAAGGACGAGGGTATCTCCGCGTATGCCTCACGCAAAAGCTCAAGGCAAGCCGCCATATCGTCGTTATCCTCAAGACGCTCTGCCTGAGAGAGATAATCCTTTATCTTTGCTTCCTTCTGCACGCTGTCATAGCAGAGAAGCTCGTCCATACCAACGCCAAAGAAATCCGCGATAAGAGGCAGGGTCTCAATGTCGGGGTAGCATATCTCGGATTCCCAACGGGATACCGCCTGGGGAGTGACGCTGAGGTACGCCGCAAGCTTTTCCTGCGTCGTGTCGTTTTTCTTACGGAGCAACCGTATTTTCTGTCCTATTTTAATTCCTGTCATTTGACTTTTATCCTTTCGTCAACATATTCTGACTATCTAAATATTATTATATAATATTTACACAGCAAAGTCAATATATAATTTTCAAAAACTAAACTTATTGTTTAATTTTTTTATGCCCGAAAATATTTTTCAAAAACCCCTTTACTTTAATTGTTTAAAGTGGTAAAATATAAGCAGTAACCCCCTAAAAAACATAAATAGAGGTATGAAAATGAAAAATTCCAAGCTTGACGCAAATATTGAATTTCTTTACAAGGGAATAGTCACACTTGATAACGCCGAGGACTGCAAGAACTTTTTTGAGGACCTCTGCACGGTTTCCGAGCTTCAGGAAATGTCAAGAAGAATAAAGGCTGCAAGAATGCTCAGCGACGGATACGTTTATTCCGAGATAGCAGCGCAGACGGGGCTCAGCACGGCAACCATCAGCCGAGTAAACCATTGCATCAAATACGGTAACGGCGGTTACAGCAAGGTGCTTGAAAACATAAAGCTTGAGGAAAAGAAAAACAAGTAATATGGCAGAGAATACATATTCGGGCTACGGCTCGATATCGGGAATATACGATAAAATAAATTCCGAGATAGACTACCCGTCATGGGCAGATTTTATCGAGACGTGCTTTGATAAATATCTTACGGAAAAGCCCTCGCTTTTGCTTGACCTTGCGTGCGGCACGGGAAGCATGACGCTTGAGCTTGCACGCCGCGGTTATGACATGATAGGCGTTGACGGCAGCGAGGATATGCTCTCGGTAGCATACGACAGAAAGTTTGACGAGGAGCTTAGCAATATTCTGTATCTTTGTCAGGATATGCGCGCCTTTGAGCTTTACGGCACAGTAGGAGCGGTCACGTGCTGTCTTGACAGTATAAACTATCTGTCGGGCGATGGAGATCTTCAAAAATGTCTTTTTTGCGTACACAACTATCTTGATCCCGACGGGCTGTTTATTTTTGACGTAAATACCCCCTATAAGTTTGAAAACATCTACGCCGACAACTCCTATATCCACGAGGATGAGGTAGACGGCAGGGCTACTCTTTGCGCGTGGCAGAATGAGTACGACAAAGGAACAAAGCTCTGCAGCTTTTATCTGAGCGTGTTCGAGGAGGACGGGGACGGCAGATACACCCGCACCGACGAGGTACAGACCGAGCGATGCTTTGACAGAGCAGAGCTGACAGCCGCACTTGAGAGCGCGGGCTTTGAGGTAATAGGCTTCTTTGGTGATTACGAATTTACACAAGCCGCAGACAATAATACTCGCTGGTATATCGTGGCGAGAGCAAAAAAATAAAAGAAGGAAAACACAATGTCTCAGTCAACAATTTTGCGTGCTATGACGAGCGACGGAAGCGCGAGAATACACGTAATAAATTCAACACAAATCGTAAATCAGGCAATTAAATATCACAATACAACACCCACTGCAACGGCAACGCTTGGCAGACTTCTCACGGCTACGTCCATGATAGGCTGTATGCTCGGCGAGAAGGAGGACAGCGTGACCGTATCCCTTTACGGTGACGGTCCCGCAGGGCGCGTTATAGTCACGTCGGACTATATCGGAAACGTGCGCGGATATATTCAGAACCCGAACGTTGACCTTCCGCTCAAGCCAAACGGAAAGCTTGACGTCGGCGGCGCGGTCGGACGCGGATTTCTCAATATGATAAAGGACATCGGCGAGGGTGAGCCCTATAACGGCTCGGTTGAGCTTGTCTCTGGCGAGATAGCCGAGGACATCGCGACCTACTACGCCGAGAGCGAACAGGTTCCTACCGTTTGCTCACTCGGTGTGCTTGTAGACACCGACTGGTCGTGCAAGGCGGCGGGCGGAATTATTATTCAGCTCCTTCCTTTTGCGGATGACGAAACTGTATCACAGATAGAAAAGAATATCCCCAAGCTCACAAACATTTCGCGTATGTTTGAGGAGGGAATGGACAATCAGGAAATTCTCAAAATCGCCATGGAGGGAATAGAATATGACCTCTTTGACGAGATAGACGTAGACTACCTCTGCACCTGCTCTGAGGAGAGAATGAAGCAGGCGCTTATCTCCATCGGCAAGACCGACCTTGAAAAGCTGTTTGCAGAGCAGGTCGCCGAGGGCAAGCCCGAGGAGCTTGAGATAGTTTGCAGATTTTGTAATTCCAGATATACGTTTAAGCCCAATGATCTGTATTAAAGAAAGCCTTGCTGCGTGGCAAGGCTTTTTCATATTACAAAAACATCTTCCTGATCTGCTTACCCTCAAGCGCGGCGGCGAGCGCATCAGACACCTGCTCAAAATCTGCCACAAGTGAGTGCGGCTTGTTTACGGGATCGTCCTGACGCATGGGCACGAAATACACGTTTTTCCGTACAAGCAGCTTTGAAATGTTTGAAAGATTTGCCGCCATCGCGTCGTTTGACGCAAGAGCGATAAGCAGGGGACGGTCACACCGCAAATGCGCCTTTGCCGCCATGCAAACGGGTGTGTCCGTAATTCCGTTGGCAATTTTGGCAAGAGTATTGCCCGTGCAAGGGCAGATGACGAGAGCCTCGAGTGCCGCCTTTGGCCCCAGCGGCTCCGCCTCGCCAATGGAATGGATTATCGGTCTGTCGCACAGCGTTGCAATCCTCTGATTCCATTCGGAAGCCTTTCCAAATCTTGTGTCCGTATAATATGCATTATGGCTCATTATAGGCACGATATCGCCGTATTTATCCCTCAAGCTCTCGAGCGCCTTGTATGACCTCTCAAAGCTGCAAAACGAGCCGCAAAGAGCAAAACCTATCATATAAATATCCCCCTTTCGTTGAGGCTTTGATATATGCTGTCAAAAATGTAGCTGCCCGCGCTCTCGGGTGAATATCTGCCGGGGAGCGAGGGCGCAAAAATTATCTTCATGCCCGAATCTCTTGCCGCGCGCAGATCGACACCGCCCGGGCAGGACGCAAGCTCAATATAGACCGAGTTGTTTTTTTCTCCGAGAAATTCCTCCTTGAATATCAGGGAGGGAACTGTGTTAAAAATTATATGGCTTTGCTTTATAGCCGCCTTGAATTTTTCCGATTCTCCCGCGTCACCTATCCTCACGGTATCACATCCGATGCTTTCGGCGTGCGACAACGCATCACATCTTCGTGCGGAGACTGTGACGTGCGCGCCGAGGGAAAGCAACAGCCGTGCGAGATGTTTCGCAATTCTGCCGTAGCCGCCGACAAGGATATTGCTGTCCTTTACAGTCACGTCCGTGTTTTCCATCGCGACCATAATTCCTCCCTCGGCGGTAGCTTCGGCGTTGCTCTGCAAAAATTGCTCGGACAGGGAATAGTCAATAAGCTCAACTCCCTTGTCCCTTGCCGCGTCGACAATTTTGCGACCTATATTTCCACCAAGGATATACTTGACGTTATTTCTTTTAGCATACGTAAAAACGTCCTCAATTCGTATCTGCTCCTCGGGGTCTGCAACGGTCGAAAGAATATGCTCTCCGTCTCGGGATATGGGCATTGGAAGAATTATCACGTCGCAGTCAGCCACCGCCTTTTCATAGCCGCTGTAAATCTTAACCCCCGGCATGGATAACACCTCGCTCTGCATACACGCGTTGACCGTGTGTCCGCTCTGTGCAAGCCTGCGCGCAAGCGCAGCTATTCGCTTGTCTCCTCCTATAAGTGTAAATCTATATTTGTCGTATTTCATATACGCCTCCTAACAAAATAAAAAACTTCCTCATTGTCATTTTATGCCGATATATGCGGTGATGACATTTGTCGATATATAAATTATTTTAAAAACGGGGAACTTATTAACAGAAAATTCATACAAAAACAGACCCTTTATGTTATAATAATCATAATTAAATTAAAATGCAAAATTTTTGTTTTTACGGAGGCAATTATGGCAGAATTAAAAATGCTCGCCATCGACCTTGGCGCGTCCAGTGGTAGAGGCATCGTCGGTTCTTTCGACGGAGAAAAGTTAACGCTCAGAGAAAATCACCGTTTCTCTAACGATCCCGTTTTCGTAAACGGCAGATTTACCTGGGACATTCTCAGAATTTTCTTTGAGATCAAGAATTCCATCACAAAGACAGTCATCGAGGGCGACAACGTATCCTCTATGGGTATTGATACGTGGGGCGTTGACTACGGCTTTATCGACAAAAACGGTAACATGATGTCCAACCCCGCTCACTACAGAGACACAAGAACGGCGAACATCACCGATTACGTAAAGAACTTCGTTTCTCCCGAGGAGATATACAAGGTAACGGGTATACAAGCTATTGACTTCAACACTCTCAACCAGCTGGCTGCCGACAGACGTGACGATCCCGAGCTTCTTGACAGAGCAGAAAAGATGCTCTTCATTCCCGACCTTCTTAACTACTTCCTCACAGGCAAGATGGCTATGGAATACACGATAGCTTCCACGGGTATGATACTTGACGCCGCAAAGAGAGACATAGCGTACGGGCTCACGGACAAGATCGGCGTTAAGCGCTCGCTCTTTGCTCCTCTCGTTCAGCCCTGCACAAGCCTCGGCGGTCTTCTTCCTCAGATCAACGAAGAGGTAGGTAAAAACAATATAAACGTCGTAACGGTTGCATCTCACGATACTGCAAGCGCGGTAATCTCCGTTCCCGCAACTAATGACGACTTCATTTACATATCCAGCGGAACGTGGTCGCTCATGGGCGCTGAGCTCAAGCAGCCCCTTATCAACGACGCAACGCGCCTTGCTAACTACACAAACGAGGGCGGCGCTATGGGTACCATCCGCTTCCTCAAGAACATCATGGGACTCTGGATCATTCAGGAATCCAGACGTCAGTGGAAGCGTGAGGGTAAGGATTACAGCTTCGCACAGATGGAGGCATGGGCTAAGGAGGCAACACCCTTCCAGTCGCTCATTAACCCCGACTACTACACCTTCGGAACTCCCGGTAATATGCCCGAGAAGATCCGTGACTACTGCCGCATGACAGGTCAGCACGTTCCCGAGTCTGTTGGCGAGGTAGTAAGATGCATTTACGAGTCTCTCGCACTCAAGTACAGATACACAGTAGAAACAATAGAAAAGCTCAACGGCAAAAAGACAAAGATGATAAACGTCGTAGGCGGCGGAACAAAGGATAAGTTCCTCTCCCAGATGACTGCAGACGCTTGCGGTATTCCCGTATGTGCAGGTCCCGAGGAGGCAACGTCCATCGGTAACCTCATGATGCAGGCAATCGCCGCAGGAGAGGTCGCGGATCTTGCGCAGGCTCGTGAGGTAGTAAGAAACTCCTTCGAGATGAAGCACTACGAGCCCACAAGCGCACGCGGCGCTTGGGACGCAGCTTACGAGAAGTTTTGCAAGCTTCAGTAATTAAAAATCATTTTACGCAATAAACAATATCAAACATCGACCGCAGAAAAATTGTGCAAGACAAGGCGCACCGCACGTTGCAAGGCGAAGGCTTACTTCCGTAAGTCAAGCCGCAACGCAGGAGCAACGCCGTATTTCACAATTTTTCAAAGGTCAAACGGAGGAAAAAATGAAGGAAGCACAAATTGCCGAATTGAGCGTCATAGGTATGAAAGGAAGCGAATCCTTTACAGAGCAGGTAGACAACTATCTTAAGGATTGGCGCAGACACAACAGCGAGGACACTTATCTTGCAGACGTTATATGTCCCCGATTTGGAACGGGAGAAGGTAAGGCGGTAATACACCAGTCCATGCGTGGACAGGACGTCTATATCTTCTGCGACACGTTCAACTACGGTGTTAAATACCGTATGCACGGTATGGAAGTACCTATGAGCCCCGACGATCACTATGCAGACCTCAAGCGCATTATCGCAGCTATCGCAGGTAAGGCAAGAAGAATCACAGTAATCATGCCCATGCTTTACGAGGGCAGACAGCACAAGAGAAGCACCCGCGAATCTCTTGACTGCGCTATAATGCTTCAGGAGCTTGTTTCAATGGGCGTTGGAAACATTATCACCTTCGACGCACATGACGCAAGAATTTCAAACGCAATTCCGCTTTCGGGCTTTGACAACGTAAGACCCTCCTATCAGATGGTCAAGGCGCTCATCAGAGCCGTTCCCGATATTATCATCGACAAGGAACACCTTATGATGATATCTCCCGACGAGGGAGCGATGTCCAGATGTATGTACTATTCCTCGGTACTCGGTCTTAACATCGGTATGTTCTACAAGCGCCGTAACTACTCCGTAATAGTTAACGGCAAAAATCCCATTGAGGCTCACGAGTATCTCGGTCAGGACCTCACGGACAAGGACGTTATCATCGTAGACGATATGATATCCTCGGGTGAATCTCTCCTTGACGTTTGCTCTCAGCTCAAGTCCAGAGGAGCAAAGAGAATATTCGCGTTTGCTACCTTCGGTCTGTTCACAGACGGCTTTGATAAGTTTGACAAGGCACACGAGGAGGGAATTATCTCCAAGGTGTTCACAACCAACCTTATATACCGCCGTCCCGGACTTCTTGAAAGACCCTGGCACGTTGACGTTAATATGTGCAAATACGTTTCCTACATTATCGACACGCTCAACCACGACGCGACTATCAGCGGACTTCTCGATCCCGCAAAGAAAATCACGAACATCGTGGCAAAGCACAGACGCGATATGGAAAAGAACAGCAAGTAAAATCATCACTGTAAAAAATATAACCGCCGTGTCGGCGGTTATATTTTTTACAATTCATATGCAGTTAATAAATATATGATAGTATAAAGTGTTAAAATATATGTAAATTTGCAAAGAAGGAATATCTATGAGCAAAAATGAAAGAATATGCGCGGCAAAGAAGACTTCCATCGGCGGTCAGGCACTGATGGAGGGAATAATGATGCGCGGCCCGAAGGTAACTGCAATGGCAGTACGAAATACCAGCGGGGAAATAATCGTAGAAAAGGAAGAAACAAAAAGCGCAAATGCGCCCAAAATATTCAAGCTTCCTATTTTCAGAGGACTTTATAACTATATCTACTCCATGAAAACGGGCTCAAAGTATCTCATGCGCTCGGCAGAGCTGTCGGGACTCGAGGAGCTTGAGGAGGAAATGGAAAGAGAAAAAGCGGCTAAAAAAGCCGCTAAAAAGGCAGAGAAGGCAAAGGGCCGCGGTGAGACGGTTGACGAGAACGCAATACCCGTTGAGGAATATGTCGCTCCCGACGAGGGAACTGTGGCAGAGATAGTCGTGCAGACTGTCGAGACAACCGAGAATACCGAAGCAACCGCAACAGAAACTGTTGATACGGCAGATATTGTCGACATGAGCGACGAAAAGAAAGAGAAATCCAGCTCGTCCGCGCTTATTACTGTCATTATGATTATTGGTATTGTCCTCGGAGTAGCCCTTTTCGTTGGACTATTTATCGCACTTCCGTCATATATCTACAGCTTTATTAAGTTGATACCTGCAATAAAAAATGAGGACAATGTTTTTCTTGCTTCACTCTACAAATCCGTTTTTGAGGGAATTATAAAAATCATCCTTATCGTCGGCTACATGGCAGCTATCGCGCTTATGAAGGATATTCGCCGCACGTTTATGTATCACGGCGCAGAGCACAAGACCATTTTCTGCTACGAAGCGGGTCTTGAGCTTACGGTTGAGAACGTAAGAAAGCAGAAAAAGCATCACCCCAGATGCGGAACCTCGTTTCTCATTCTCATGGTGCTTGTAAGTATTTTCGTATCCTTCTTCATTGACCCCATATATTCTCTTATCACAGGCTCGCCCGAAATGCCCATGTTGATGCGCGTTATATCCAGAATTCTTCTTATCCCGCTTATCGTCGGCATCGGCTACGAGCTGCTCAAAATTGCAGGCAGACACGATAATATAATAACGAGAATAATCTCCGCTCCCGGCGTATGGCTTCAGCACATCACCGTATACGAGCCCACGGACGACATGATTGAGTGCGCTATCGCGGCTATGAAGGAGGTTATTCCCGAAAACACCGAAGAGGATAATTGGTAATATGGACAATGTTTATCTGAATGCAAACGCGACCGTCAGCCGTGAGCTTTACGGGGAAATTACCGAAAATGCCGCTAAAGCCGTTACGGAGCTGCTTTGCGAGGCTTACCTCAAGACGGGTGATATTTTCGTTATCGGTTGCTCCTCGTCGGAAATACTCGGCTCAAAAATCGGCAAGGGCTCAAGCTACGACGCCGCAAGGGCGGTCTTTGAAGCAATATATCCAATACTCAAGGAAAAGGGAATTTATATTGCCGCTCAATGCTGTGAGCATCTTAACCGCGCGATAGTAATTGAGCGCGAGGCTGCAGAGAAGTACGGCTACGAGCCCGTGTCCGTTGTTCCAAGACCTAAGGCGGGCGGCTCGTTTGCGACCGTAACGCACGAAAGCCTTGACTGTCCCGTTGTAGTTGAGCAGATAAAGGCTCACGCGGGAATTGACATAGGCGGTACGCTCATAGGCATGCACCTCAAGTCCGTTGCCGTACCCGTGAGAGTTTCAATATCCAAGATTGGAGAGGCAAATATCATTTGCGCCCGTACCCGTCCCAAATTCATCGGCGGGGAAAGAGCGTGTTATAAATAAAAAAGTTGCAACCCTACGGTTGCAACTTTTTTATTTTTCACTCACCCTCGTGGAAAACGATGGTATCTACCTCGCCGTCTCCGTTGGTGTCGATCATAGTGGCGTCTGCCTCGCCGTCGCCGTCAAGGTCTACCTCTGCAAGCACCTTTTCTGCATTGCGTTTTTTGGAGATAAGCTTTACTGCAACCACAACTGCCGCCGCAGCACATACGACAGCCGCAATAATAGCTACTACCTTGAGCACGTTAGACTTCTTTTCTTCAACTACGATAACTTCAGGCTTTCTCATGAAAAATACCTCCTAAAAATTACTGAATACTATACTAATTATAGCATCCGCAAAAAATAACTTTGTTAATACCATGTAAATAATGGTTATACATCAAAAAACATTTATGATGTAAAGAATTGCCATTGTGAACGTAGACAAAAGCATGAATGCAGTCATAGCTATTGCAGTTACCTTGATCCATAATTTGCGGTTCTTCATTATTTTTCACCTCCCAATGAATATCAATCGTCTATACTTAACTGTTGTTTAGTTATATCTTTTTCGGAAAGCAATACGCCCGTTGCGGGGAGCTTTAGCTTTCTGTAGCCCTTCGTGTTTTCGAACACCGTTTCAAAATCCGCTAATGCTCGCTTTATAGTGACGCCCGACTTAACTGTCATTAACTGAACGCCTCCGGAGGTCTTCGTTGCCTTCAGGGGAATGAGCGAGGTCTTTATGATTATCGCTCTGTCGTTCGATGAGATAAGCATTATCTCAAACGGCTTCTTTTCAACCTCTGCGAATACTTCAACGAGCGGCGACGCATTTGAGCATACGCTCTTGAGCTTACGGCGCACGGCTGTCGTCTCATACGCCTTCTGGGGAACTCTTACGCCCTTACCGTTTTCAAAGATATATACGAAATTTTCGCCTTCCTTGAACTCGTTTTGCAGGTTCATGAACACAGGCTTCTCTCCTGCCTCCATGCCGAGCTTTGCAGGGACGTACTCACCCATAGCCGATGCCTTGGTGTTTTCAAAGTCACAAACACGCGCGCGGTACATCTGGCAATGGTCGGTGATAAATATGACCTCGTCCTTGTTTTCCGCATCAAATATCTGTCGCAGGCTGTCTCCGTCCTTAAATCTCTGCTCGTCGTTGCCTTGCAAGGACTTGAAGGTTATCTTCTTGAAATAGCCCTCTCTTGAAAGCACAAGTCTGCACGGATAATTTTCTATCTGCTCCTCCTCGACGTAGGTGTCGATATCCTCGGAGTAGATGATCTGCGTCTTTCTCGGCTGACCGTACTTTTTCTTGATGTTTGTAAGCTGTGAACCGATAACGCCCTTGAGCTTAAACTCATCGGCAAGTATTTCCTGTATACTTGCAATTTCCTTTTGAAGATCACCAACCTCCGCAACTCTGTGGAGAATATACTCGCGGTTGAGGTTACGAAGCTTTATGTCCGCAATAAAGTTTGCTTGGATCTCGTCTATATCAAACGCTTCCTCGAGGTTGGGGATAACGTCCTCCTCCTTTTCGGTCTTGCGGATAATTCTTATTGCCTTGTCTATGTCAAGAAGGATCTTTGCAAGTGCTTCAAGCAGGTGAAGCTTATCCTTTTTCTTCTGAAGATCAAACGAAAGCTCGCGGCGAACACACGCCATACGGAAATAGATCCACTCGGTAAGTATCTCGCCAACACCCATCTGACGCGGCTCTGCGTCAATGATTATATTGAAATTACACTTGAAGCTGTTCTCAAGAGGAGTCATCTTGAAAAGCTTTTTCATAAGCTTGTCGGGGTCCGTGCCTTTACGAAGATCGATAGTAAGCTTGAAGCCGTCCTTGTCTATCTCGTCTCGGAAATCCACGACCTCCTTGAGCTTGCCCTCCTTAATAAGAGCGGTTATCTTGTTCTGTATCTGCTCAACCGTGGTGGAGTAGGGAATCTGTATAATGTCAATGCAGTTCTCACTCTCATCATAAGTATATCTTGCACGGAGCTTGAACGAGCCGTCACCAGTCTCGTAGATGGCTCTCATCTGCTCGGCATCGTAAATTATTTGTCCGCCGCCCGGAAAGTCGGGAGCCTTGATTATCTCCATGAGCTTTTCCGTGGAAAGATTCGGCTTTTTCAGGAGCGCAATCGTTCCGTCGCATATCTCCGCCAAATTAAACGAGCATATATCCGACGCCATACCTACCGCGATACCGCTGTTGGGGTTGACGAGGATATTCGGGAACGTGGTGGGGAGAAGCACGGGCTCCTTCATGGTGCCGTCGTAGTTATCCATCATATCAACGGCGTTCTTATCAATGCCGCTGAATATCTCGTTACAGAAGGGGTCAAGCTTCGCCTCGGTATATCGGGGAGCGGCACACGCCATGTTTGACGAATACTGCTTACCGAAGTTACCCTTTGAGTCTACGAAGGGGTGGAGAAGCGTCTCGTTTGACTTTGTAAGTCTTACCATCGTATCGTAAATGGACTGGTCACCGTGAGGATGCAGCTTCATCGTCGCACCGACGATATTAGCGCTCTTTGTTCTCGGTCCGCTGATAAGTCCCATTTTATACATGGTATAAAGCAGCTTTCTGTGAGCGGGCTTGAAGCCGTCTATCTCGGGGATAGCTCGGGAAACTATAACGCTCATGGTATATGGCATATAGTTTTTCTCAATAGTCTCGGTTATTGGCTGTGGTATTACCGGAGCATACACCAGCGGCTTTTTTTCTTCCTTTTTCTTTTTCTTCGCCATATTTTAGTATGACCTTACCTTTTCTTTATTTATAAAACTGTTATTTTATCTCTTTTACCGTGTGCGCTGCGGCACGTATCATTCTGTTGTAGAGCGCAAGTCCGAGCCCGTCCTTTTGGGGCAGATGCGCGTAAATGATATCGGGAGAGTGCCGGTCCGCCTCACGCAGAGCGGAGAATAGCTTTTTTGCCTGCGTCTGCACGTCGTCGTGCCGTCCTATCGGGATAAGTCCGTCACGCAACAGCTCGCCGATTTCCTCGTCATAGCAAAGTATGAGACATTTCTTCTCACTTTGCTCATGCCTTAGAAATTCAAGTATCTTTTCTTCGTCTCCGCAAAGCAGCACAAGGGGAGCGGACGGAGCGTAATGCTTGTACTTCATACCGGGAGAGAGCGGTCTCTCATTTTCCTTAAGCACGCCCTCGATAGTGGGGGAGATACTTACGTTATCGCACACGCAAAGCAGCGCGTCGTACGTGATTCCTCCCGGGCGGAGAAGAGTAAGTCCTCCGTCACCGTTGACCATGACTATCGTGGATTCAAGACCTATCTCACACTCGCCGCCGTCAACTATCATATCTACCTTGCCGTCAAGGTCGCTTGCAACGTGCTCTGCGGACGTGGGTGAGGGCTTGCCCGAAATGTTTGCCGACGGAGCGGCAATAGGAACTCCTGCCGCAGAAATTATCGCTCTCGCCGTGGGATGCGACGGGCAACGAATTGCCACGGTGTCAAATCCTCCCGTAACCTCACTCGGCACGCTGTCCCTTTTGGGAAGCACGACCGTGAGCGGTCCCGGCATGAACGCCTCGGCTAATTTGTAATAAGTTTGATTCGTATATGCGAATTTTTCGGCTTGCTCGGGTGTGGATATATGGATTATCAAGGGGTTGTCCGAGGGACGTCCCTTTGCCTCGTATATTTTCCTTGCCGAGTCCCTGTTCGTTCCGTCACCGCCGAGACCGTAAACCGTCTCCGTCGGGATAACGACAAGTCCGCCGTTTTTTATTATACTCGCCGCGCGGGCAATATCGTCAGCCTGCTCGGACGGATTATTGATTTTCACAAGCTCTGTCCTCAAAGCAGACCCTCCCATAAAGCTTCATTTACTGCTGTGCGCTCAGCTTTGCCGCCGTATCCGCAGCAATAAGCGCGTCTATCATTGAGCCTATATTTCCGTTTATAAAGCTGTCAAGAGAGTAGAGAGTAAGACCTATTCTGTGGTCTGTTACTCTGCTTTGCGGATAATTATAGGTTCTTATTTTCTCACTACGGTCACCCGTACCGACTTGATTTTTTCTGTCCGACGCTATCTGCTCGGACTGCTCACGCTGCTTTATATCGTAAAGCTTTGTCTTGAGCATCTTGAGAGCCTTGTCCTTATTTTTGAACTGCGAGCGCTCCTCCTGACATTCAACCACGATACCCGTGGGCTTGTGCGTCAGACGTATTGCGGATTCGGTTTTATTGATATGCTGACCGCCCGCGCCGCTTGATTTACAGGACTCGTAGATAAGGTCGGATTCCTTTATCTCTATCTCAACGTCCTCAACCTCGGGGAGCACCGCAACGGTAGCCGTTGAGGTCTGTATGCGTCCCTGAGACTCGGTCTCGGGAACGCGCTGAACTCTGTGCACGCCCGATTCAAACTTGAATTTTGAGTACGCACCGTCGCCCTCAACTCCAAAAACTATTTCCTTATATCCGCCAAGCTCGGTCATACTCGCGCTCATAACGGAAAGTCTGAAGCCCGCGCTTGCCGCATACATGCTGTACATACGGTAGAGAACAGCCGCAAAAAGCGCCGCCTCCTCACCGCCCGCGCCCGCGCGTATCTCAACCATGATGTTTTTATCGTCGTTGGGGTCGCGGGGAATCAGCAATACAGTAAGCTCGCCCTTTAATTCTTCAAGCCTTTGCTTCGACACCTTTATCTCCTCCGCGGCAAGCTCGCGCATCTCCGCGTCGTCACTCTCGGAGAGTATACTCTCCGCGTCAATAATTGCCTGCTCACAGGAAATATACTCGCGGTATTTCTCAACTCTGGGGGTTAGGGAATTGTATTCCTTTATCGTCTTTGCGTAAAGCTTTGCGTCGGTTATAAGCGTACTGTTATTTGACAGCTCAAATTCTATGGCTCTGTATTTTTCCTCGGTCTGTCGCAGCTTATCAAGCATATCAGGCTTTGCAGAAGGCAAGGAATGCCTTGTGTGCGGAATATACGTCTGCCTTGGAAACCACCTCGTAGGGCGCGTGCATGGAGATCACGGGAACACCGAGGTCAACCGTCTCGATGTTGTGCTCGGCAATATACTTTGCAACCGTTCCGCCGCCGCCGAGATCGTTTTTGCCCATATCACCCGTCTGCCAAAGGACGTTATTTTCAGCCATTATCTTTCTTATCCACGCAACGTATTCAGCGGGCGCGTCGTTAGTGCCTGACTTGCCGCCGTGTCCCGTGTACTTGGACATAGCAACGCCGCAGTTGATGCGCGTTACGTTCTTGGAATCGTAGCATTCAGCAAAGTTGGGATCAAAGCAAGCCGTAACGTCAGCAGAGAGACACTTGGAGTTTGCCTTCATAGCAAAGTAATTTCCGCCAAGGCCCTCACAGATGGACTGCATAATATCGGTAAACAGCTCGGACTTCATGCCCGTATTTCCTTCGCTTCCTATCTCCTCCTTGTCGGCAAGAACCACCATTATAGTATGCTCGCTGTCATCGGACTCAAAGAGAGCGGTGAGAGAGGGATAAGCGCAGACCTTGTCATCATGACCGTACGCGCTGATGAGGGAGCGGTCAAAGCCAACGTCACGAGCCTTGCCTGCGGGTACTACGAATATATCGGCTGAGAGGAAATCCTCCTCGGTAGTGCCGTACTTTTCATTTATAAGCGAGAGAATATTCATCTTGATAGCGTTTCCGTCCTCATTGTTTTCAATGGGGCGAGAGCCGAGAAGAATATTGAGGCTTTCTGCGGGGATAGCCGTGGAGAGGGGTTTTTTGCTCTGCTCCTGGGCGAGATGGGGAAGAAGATCGTTGATGTAGAATACGGGATCCGTCTCCTCGTCGCCAATTTTAACGTCAACGACCTCGCCGTCACGCTTAACGATAACACCGTGAAGCGCCAAGGGGAGTGCTACCCACTGATACTTGCGGACGCCGCCGTAGTAGCGCGTCTTTGCAAAGCAAAATCCGCCGTCCTCGTATATGGGCATCTGCTTGAAATCAAGTCTGGG
>JAFTKY010000023.1 GCA_017453005.1 Clostridia bacterium
GCCGACGTAAATAACGCCGCCCACCCCCTTCATGATATAAACGCCCGGGCGCATAGGGAGAGTATTTGCCTTTTCAAGCAGCTTTTTCATCGTGTCCTGCGACTGCATTCTTTCTCCCCCTCTCTGAAAATAAAAACAAAAACGGCACGGTCTCATTGTGAGTGCTCCGTGCCGTTTTTATTCTACTCAATTATTCGTTAAATCCCGAGCCAACAAGCGCAGCGAGTCCGTTAAGTGCAGCCTCTTCATCCTGTCCGTCAGCAATAAGGGTGATTGTCATTCCCTTTGCAATACCCAACGAGAGAACTCCGAGCAAGCTCTTTGCATTTACCTTGCGATCGTCCTTCTCAACGTATATGGAGCACTTATAGCAATTTGCCTTCTGAATGAAGAATGTTGCGGGTCTTGCGTGGAGACCGCTGTCATTTGTTATAACTACTTCGCGAGTTTTCATATATCTACTCCTCTATCTGCGGGCCGTTTGCCCTACTCTGATTTTATTCTTGCCTGCACAAAATCACATATTCAGCATGTGAGTACAGTCCTAACCGTAATAAGTATATCAAAAAAACGGACCAAAATCAAGAGACAATATGGAGCAAAATTGCACATATCAAGTGTGATATTTTTTACATTTTACACAAAAAATGTGCTGTTTTACCGAAAATCAAGTGTTGGCACGAAGGAACGGATTTATTCTCCGTCCTTGTCTGCTATCTGTTTTACTATTATTGTGAATTCCGTATCGTCGGTGTATACCTCAATAACACTTCCAACCGTGATATTCAATTCCTCTACCGTATAGTAAGAGCCCTCGCGTCCCTTTACCGCGTTTCCGTTAAGCTTGAGCTTACCCTCAAAATCAACGCGCTCGTAAAGGTCTGCCGTCTCGCTCTCTGCCTTGGGCTTTGCCTCGGTGGGCTCCTCCGTGGGTGCCTGCGTGCCGTCGTCCTTTACGCGTATCGCAGTATCGCCCAGCATATCCGCGCTCTTGTAGATATATCCAAGCAGCTCGCCCGTTGACTTGATATATACCTCTTCTCCGTCCGAGAGATATTTAGCAAGGCTCTCATACTCACCGTCACACTCAAAGTACACGGTGTAAACGGGATTATCCTGATTTGCCTTTTCCGCGGAGGTCTGCGATATTCTGTAAACCGCTGAGGCAATAAGGATTATTACGAGAAGAATAATGAAAACGTCAAATACGTTAAAGGCATATTTTTTCTTTTTCGTATTTTCGCTCATTACTTTCCACCTCCCTTATACATTTCAATTATCACTGTCTCAAACGCGTTCTCCTCAATGCGAAGCGAATACTCACATCCAACGGCGATCCTGTTGCCGTCGACTGCGTAGCCCTCGCCTCTCTTGTACTTGGAGGTCACGGATATTCTCGCGGTTATCTGGCGCTCGCCATTCTCTCCCTCAAGAATATTTACACCCGTCACCTTACCGAAATAATACGTATTTCCGTCAAGGTCGTAATATATCTCCTTGTTTTTGAGGGCTTTTGCGTCCGATATTGCCTCGGCGTCCTCGCCCGATATAAGGACGGTGTACTGGATGCTTGCGTCCTTGTAGCTGTCCGCGTAATACTTGAACAGAAAATACGCACCGACTATAAGCGCGGCAATTACCGCAATTATTACCAGCGCAACGCCTATATCAAGCGCCAGAGGCACGCCCGCGCGCTTTTCTCTGTCGGACTGACCCTTTTTCTTTT
Organism: Clostridia bacterium; assembly: GCA_017453005.1. GTDB lineage: Bacteria > Bacillota > Clostridia > Oscillospirales > CAG-272 > SVTX01. Next base: position 1,727 of record JAFTKY010000023.1, read on the forward strand.
GCTTATTTTTTACCTTTTTCTCCTTGGCAGCCGTGTCGGCAGGCTCTCTTGCCCCGCCGAGCGCCTCTTTGCCGAACTTATCCATATCGGCGTGTCTGAGGTCCTTTTTTTCTTCGGGAGAAATATTCTTATTATCCGTCATTTCAGCATTTCCTTTCGTTTAGTCGGTGGGCGTCAATGAAATTTTACGTTGTAATCTACTCTGTCGGGCTCGCTGACGCAGCCGATAAGCTTTCGCTCAGCCCTTACGCGTCCAAGCCTTACGTATCCGCACAAAAGCGCGGTCATCATCCAGAACAGATAGAACATACGCATATCACTCCAAAGGTTGGTGACCATGCCGAGCAGCAACGCGGCGGATATTCCCGCCGTGAGCGCAAGCACTGTTCTGCGAATTTTTTTATCCGTGGCTGTCAGCATATAGCCAACGGCATTCTTGAATACCCATACAAAGAACAGCCCGAACACGAAAAGTCCGCCAAAGCCCGACCAGCAGATTATCTGCATATAGAGATTTGCAGGGGCTGTCGTGCCCTCTGTGGATTCCGTGGCGTATGAATAAAATGTCTTCTCAAAAACACGGTTTCCTACGCCTATACCTCCAAGATGACCGTCCGTGAGCATTTTCCAGGTGTCGGTGTTGACCTCGTCCCGCACGTCCGCCTCTGGATGGTTTACGGGCTTAAAGCCCTGAAGCGTGTCCTCTGCTCTGTCAATATATCTGTCGGGCACGAATGAAAGCGCAAGGCCTATCACTATGCACACGATAATAAGCACTACCACGAATGATGCAAAGGATTTCTTGCTGTGGAACATAATATACGCCAAAAGTCCGATACATATTGCAAGAATGGATTCGTACGTTCCGTAGACCAGCGACATTGCAAACGCTATCGCAAGGCTTATCAAGGATATAACCACTCCCGACACGCTCTTTTTGGATACTGCTCTGCAGAAAAGTATCGGACACATAAAGCACGCAATTATTCCAAAGTTTGCGGCGCTTTCGGCTATGTAGAATATTTTTTCGGATATCATGGCGTCAATACCGTCC
>JAFTKY010000024.1 GCA_017453005.1 Clostridia bacterium
GCACTACCTCGTTGCGCCACACCAACTCATACCTCGCTGGTATGGCTCAGTCGGTAGAGCACGTCATTGGTAATGACGAGGTCATCAGTTCGATTCTGATTACCAGCTCCAAAGCACCTATGCAGTAGCGTAGGTGCTTTTGTGTTTTGTAACGGGTTGAAATTGGCGCAACTTTGTGGTATAATTGTAGTATCAAATAAAAGGCGGTAATGTTATGTGTGACTCAAATAACAAAAAAATGAAAATCGCTCGTATTCCTGTGCAAATTATTGCAATACTACTCCAGATCTATTTTATCGTTGAAACCATTAGGCTGTATTTGTACGGATACGTTATGTATATGGGAGAGCCCATTGAGAGCGCATGGTTTTCTATGCTTTTTACATTATGCGTCGTAGTTGTATGCGAGGTGGTTTCTCTTGTGGATGCAATTCTTTTCATAAAGTCAAAGAAAAGCGTATACTCTAAAATATATTTAACCCTTGTTATTGTAAATGCTGTATTCTTTATGACCATGGCTTACTATAGCGTTATAGGAACTACGGTATGCATGTCGGTTTATGCCGTCCTCTTTGTTGCTCGAATTGTTAATCTGGTCTTGAATGTTATTGATATAAAGATATAAAAAAGAATACAAGGTGATCCAAAAACTTTTCGAAAAACGATTATAATTTCTTCTTCTGCCCCACTGTCGCCAAAACAGGCAACGCCGCGCAGATAAAGAACAAAATGCAGATATAAAGCCCGTAGCTCTCAAATGAAATATTCGTCATTGTCTGCGCGGACGGACTTGTGCTCACGGGAAATATTTTGAGCGCAAAAAACGTAATGACAGTACATATCAAGCCCTGCAAAAGCTTTTGGAATACAAAGGCTTTTTTTCTTATGTATCCGTTTTTGTCGAGCGAGATTATCTGAAATATTACCGAAAGCCCCGAAAAGCCCGCAAAGAACGCAGCGAGCAGAGGAGCGTTTGCCCCTGCGGCGCAGGACATTCCGTTTGATATTTCAAGCAGTCCCGAGAGGATAAGGGGGATAGTGTCGGGCGCGCCCAGAAGTCCGCACAAATGCCGCGAGTAGCCTATAAGCACCGAGAAAAACACCACGTACGCGCAGACGTAGAGCACAACGAGTGCGGACGACATGACAGAGGAGGTAAATACAGCTAAAGCGTCAGCAGAGCAGCTGTCAGACGCGCCCGATTTTTTGTCATATTTATAGATAAATCTGCCTGCGATACCCATAACGAGAGAAGACACAAGAAGCGAGAAAAACAGTATAATTCCAAGCCTTCTGTCCCCAAACATCACTCCCACCGTGCCGCACGTAAAGGCGGGCGAGGGAATATTGCAAAAGCTCATTACGTGGCACAGCTCCGCGCGGCTTATCCTGTTTTCGCTATAAAGCTTCAACGCGCTTTTAGCACCGATAGGAAAGCCGCAGAGAAGTCCGAGTACTACTGCAAACGAGCCCTCGCGCGACGTGCCGAAAACAGCCCCTGCCGCACGCGAAAGCAGGGTCTTTACGATTCCGCCGAAATTACCCGATACGAGAATATCCGATATCACCATAAAGGGAAAAAGCGAGGGGATAAGGCTCTGCACGCATAGTTTGAGCGAGCTTTTCATATACTCAAAGGAAACCTCGGGGGAGAGTAGAAGCAGAACGAATATAAACAGAATGAGCATGGGCAGAAGAAAATTTACGGCTTTATTTTTTCTGTGTCTTGTCTTTTGCATGAGAATACCCCCGTATCATTATCACGATAATTTTATTTTTCGGAGGGCAGAAATATGAGAGACGAGCATAAAAAAGCTGCGGACGGGAATATTTTTCGCGCCGTCATATCCAAAACACAGCTTCCGTGCGACCTGCTTGAGGGAGAATTCAGACTTGAGATGCGGGGAAGGCGCGAGCTTTTCGTGAGCGGTTGCCGCAGAATACTCAAATACTCCGAGCGGGAAATGGTAATTCGCGCAAAGGTCTTTGACGTTTTTATTGAGGGCGAGGGGCTTGTGTGCGCGTCCTATCACTATTCGGGAATAGCCATAAACGGACTTGTAAAAACCATAAGATTGGAGGGCTTTGAATGAATATATCGTATTCTTTTTTTGGCTACGCCGAGGTTTTTGCCGAGGGGGAGAGCATTCTTGACCTCATAAATTTATGCATGACAAACAGCCTGCCATACGGTCAGACGCGGCGAGTGTCGGGCGGTGTTATCTTTTTGTTCCGTCTTGCGTATATCCGCAGGCTTGAGGCGCTGTGCCGACAGCACGGTATTGATATTTGCGTAAGAAGACGTGGCGGGCTTCCCGTGTGGATGTATGCCCGCCGACACAGATACGGGCTTATGACGGGTATGCTTTTCGCGGCGTTTATCGTAATATTGGCTCAAAAATTTATATGGCATATTGACGTCGTGGGTAATGAGAGCATGACGACCTCGGAGATACTTTGCGTGCTTGAGGGCTACGGGCTGAAATCGGGGAGCTATATACCAAGCCTCAACACCGACAAGATACAAAACAGGGTGTTAATTGACACGGATAAAATCTCATGGATATCGGTCAATATCAACGGAAACACCGCGAGCGTCGAGGTGCGTGAGGCGAGCGGCGGAGAGAGTGATGCGGGCTCGGATACGCCCGCAAATCTCGTTGCCGCAAAGGCAGGGCAGATTATTCAGGTGCAATTACTCGGCGGCAACGCGGTAGTCAGGGCGGGGGAGACGGTGAGTGAGGGACAGCTTCTCGTCAGCGGACTTTTTGACAGTAAAAACGACGGCTTTCGCGTCACACGCGCCGAGGGCAAGGTATACGCGCATACCAGCGAGGAGTTTTACATCAAAATTCCTTACGCTTACGAGCAAAAGGTCTACACGGGAGCGCAATATTGTGACGAATATTTAAATTTTTTCGATTTTTCGGTAAAAATTTCAAAAAATAGTGGAAATCTCTATGCACTTTATGATAAAATAAGTATAGTGGATAATTATAGTTTTTTTGACGGCGGAGTATTACCCGTCTCAAAGACTACGGACACGTATCTTGAGTACGAGATGCGCGCCGCCACGCATACCACGGCAGAGGCAGAGGAGCTTGCATATTTTGAGCTTTCGCAAAGGCTTGCGGACCTGTCCGCCGATGCAACTCTTATCCGCAAGGTAATAATGCCCGAGATACACGAGGACTTTTTCGCGCTTCGCTGCGTGATAGTCTGTATTGAGGATATTGCGAGGACGGTTGAGTTTGACGTGGATATGACGGAAACTGAAAGCGAGGACGCACATGAGTAATAAAGTTATAAAGGTCGAGGGGCAGAATATCATATCCGCGATATTCGGCAGCTTTGACGCAAACGCCAAGGTAATAGAGCGCAAGTTCGGCGTGGTGCTGAACAACCGACTTGCCGACGACGGAAACGACGCGATAATAGTGTCGGGTGACGACGAGGGCAGAGTCAAGCAGGCGTCGGACGCCGTGGCGTACCTTGTCAAAATGGCAAAATATAACGAGGACATAAACGAGCAGAGCGTAATATATATCTGTGACATGGTCACGGCGGGAAGCGTCTCGGAGCTTGACAACCTCGGGGACGACTGCATTTGCGTCACCATGAAGGGAAAGCCCATCAAGGCAAAGACGGTGGGACAAAAGCAGTATGTCCGCGCGATACAGAAAAACACCATAGTCATCGGCACGGGCCCTGCGGGAACGGGTAAGACCTTCCTTGCGGTCGCTATGGCGGTAAAGGCTCTGCGTGAGAAAAAGGTCTCGCGTATAATACTCACGCGCCCCGCGATAGAGGCGGGCGAAAAGCTGGGATTTTTGCCGGGTGATTTGCAGAGCAAGATAGACCCATATCTCCGTCCGCTTTACGACGCGCTTTACGAGATGATGGGCGCGGAGAATTATCAGAAGCAGGTGGAAAAGGGAGTAATCGAGATAGCACCGCTGGCGTATATGCGAGGCAGAACGCTTGACGATTCCTTTATAATTCTTGACGAGGCACAGAACTGCACGCCCGAGCAGATGAAGATGTTTCTGACGCGTCTCGGCTTTAATTCCAAGGCGGTGGTTACGGGCGACCTTACACAGACCGACCTGCCCTCGGGACAAAAGAGCGGTCTTTCAATGGCAGTAAAGATACTTGCAGGTATTGACGATATAGCAATACACAGCTTTTCCGAGCGTGACGTAGTCCGCCACAAGCTCGTTCAGGCAATAATTCTCGCGTATGAAAAATTTGAGCGCGAGCAGCAGGAAAAGTATGCAAAAAAGCAGAACACACAAAAACCGAACAATAAAAGAGACTGACGGAGGATAATGTCATGAACAGAAAAATGAAGCTGAAAATCTATTTTGAGAACGAGCAGGACAAGCTCCCCATAACCTACAAGCTCAAAATGCTTATAAGAGAAGCCGTTGAGGCAACTCTTGATTTTGAGGATTACAGAAATATATGCGAGGTCTCCGTTACCTTTACAGATAACGAGGGCATACGCGAGCTCAACGGCAAATTCAGACAGATTGACAGACCCACCGACGTGCTCTCGTTCCCCCTGTTTGACTTTGAGGGAAGCAGCGACGAGCCCCCGGTTGACGAAATGATGAATATGCTGGGTGACATCGTCATATCCCTTGAGCGCGCAAAGGAGCAGGCAGACGAATACGGACACAGCTTTGAGCGTGAGGTCGCGTTCCTTACAGTCCATTCCATGCTTCATCTTCTCGGCTACGACCACGAGACGGGCGAGGAGGACGATAAAAATATGCGCGCGCGTCAGAGCGAAATAATGGATATAATGGGACTTTCAATAAAGTAAGACGGAGGTATTTACCTTGAAGCCAAGTGAAAGACGAGCTCTCCGTGAGCAAAAGCAAAAGGAACGCGAGCAGCAGCTTGCGCAGGATACCCGTTCCGAAAATCACGAGGTGCCCGACACAGAAGAAAAAAAGAAGCAGAGTATATGGCAGACGTATCCCAAGCTTATTGCGTTTATAGTCTGCGTGGCGGTATTTTTGCTTGTGTTCGGGCCGTGGAATATTTATCACATCTCCCAAAAAATATCCGAGAGGATAAATAACGAGGATGATAAAACGAACATACCGATGGAGACTGTATATAAGCTCTCTGAAATGGGACACGGTATCACGTGGATGCACTTTGAAAAGTACAATTACACGGATATGAGCTACAAGACGAAGGACACGGAATATATAAAGCACGAATATCCCGTCGGTGACACGGGCTACGTTGTATGGGTAGGCGGTACGAGTGAGGACGAGGAGCCCGAGTACATTTACCTCATAGACATGGCAGGCACTGGAAAGCAGATAGACATACGTAAGGAAGACGCGGAGAAATTCGTACAGAAAACAATGCAGCAGAGAGAGGATTAAAAATTGAGCAAGACAGCTTTTATTGCAATAGTAGGAAGACCTAACGTGGGCAAGTCCACGCTTATGAACACGATTCTCGGTGAAAAGGTGGCAATAGTTTCCTCAAAGCCCCAGACCACGAGAAACAGAATAATGGGAATACACACAGTAGAGGACAAGCAGTACGTTTTCCTTGACACCCCGGGCATTTTCAAGCCCCGCAATTCACTCGGCACCTTTATGGTCAAGGCGGCAAACTCCACCATGCAGGACGCGGACGCGGTAGTGCTTGTGGCAGATACGGGAAAGCCCGTGTCGGACATTGAGCAGAAGGTCATTGACTATGTAAAGAGAACTGAGACACCTTGTATTCTCGCACTGAACAAGATAGATATGTACCGCCGCGAGCAGATAGCTGAGACTATCGCCGCATACGCCGCGCTCCATGATTTTGACGCGGTCGTTCCGCTCTGTGCAAAGAACGGCAAGGGCGTTGACGCGCTGCTCGGTGAATGTGAAAAATTCCTTGCGGAATCCGACTTTTTCTTCCCCGAGGACATGGTTACCGACCAGTCCGAGAGACAGGTCGCAGCGGAGGTCATTCGTGAGAAATTGCTCCGTACGCTTGACAAGGAGATACCCCACGGTATCGCCGTTGCCATAGAGGAATTCAAGGTAGAGGGCAAGCTTTGCCGTATCCGCGCGGAGATATTCTGCGAGAAGGCTTCTCACAAGGGAATAATCGTCGGAAAGAACGGCGAGGAATTAAAGCGCGTCGGCTCTTATGCCCGCGCAGACCTTGAGGAAATTTTTGACATGAAGGTATATCTCAACCTTTGGGTAAAGGTTAAGGAGAATTGGAGAGATAGTCAGCGCGGCATTACTGACTTTGGATTTACCGAGGACTAAATTCTAACAGCATTCGATAGGAGGGGTGAATATGCTTTTTGCAACTGACGGTGTCATCACCAAGGTGAGTGATGCGACAGGAAGCGACAAATTTTTGAATATTATCACCCCTAACCGCGGACGCATTGGCGTCCTCGTAAAGGGGAGCCGCTCGCCCGAGAGCAAGACGGCGTCGCTGTCACAGCTTTTTACGTACGGTAATTTTGAGATATACGAAAAAAACGGTATGTATTGGCTACGCGGCGGAATGGTGATTGACCCGTTTTATAATCTGTCGGAGGACATTACGCGTATTGCCGCGGCAACGTATATGTGCGAGCTGGCAAACGAGCTGACCGACGAGAGTGACGAGTGTGAGGAAATTCTGAGGCTTTTGCTCAATTCCATGTATCTGCTCGGAAAGGGAGAAAAAAAGGTCGCTATCGTAAAGGCGGTCTTTGAGCTTCGCGCCATGGCGATCTCGGGATATATGCCCGACGCATCGGCGTGCAGATACTGCAAAACGCCTATTGCCGACGAGATGTATCTTGACGTGCTCGGAGGACGCATTATGTGTGCGGAATGCTTCAAGGAAAGAGGGGACAAAACGAAAAACATCTCGCGCGATTTTGAGGACGTACGTGAGGCGAGCGTTATCTGCCGAATGACGTCGTCGGTCGTCGCGGCGCTTAAATTCGTGCTTATGTCGCCCCCCGAAAAAACATTTTCGTTTTACATAACGGACGACGAGGAGCTTCAGCTACTCTCACGCCTTGCGGAGACATACGTGACCTCGCACCTCGGACGCGGCTTTGACTCGCTGGATTTTTATAACGCGGTTAAATAAAGGTTAAACAAAAAATCACAGACTTTTCAGTCTGTGATTTTTGCGTTTATCTTCTCCTGCGTCTTTTTCTCTTGCCTCCGACAAAGGTCTTTGCGCCGAGTAGTGAGCCTGCGGCACAGCAGAGGACGAGCAACCCGCGAAGCCCGAAAAACGAAAGTGCCGACATACCGTGACCTCCCGTGGAGGGGAGCATAGGATAGAGAATTATTGAGAGCAACAGCATCATGAGCCCGAAAATTACGCCGCACAGAACGGGACTGCCCTTGTATATCTTACAGCTCATAAATCCGCCAAGCATGGCGGCAGGGTAGCACAAAAATCCCGCCACGGGAAGAACGACCCCCTCGGGGTCGGGACGGGTGAGAGAATACGCCGTCATGATGCTTAATATGACGAGCGCGGCAGACAATGACAGAAGAAGTCCGCACAGACATGATTTTATAGCGTAAGACAGGGAAATATCGCCGTCACCGTCTCCGCGTCTCGGTCTTTGAGGATGTTTTCTTTGATCCATAATAAAAAAGCCTCCGAACGTATTTTACTTTATCGGTAAAATATATGCTCCGCGAGGCTTTTTTATTCTTTTGTCAGTAATCAGTCGATAGAGTCCTCAGCCTTAACGTCGATACGGCTGACTGCGCTCTTGAGAATTCTGATCTTGGTGCAATCACGCGATGTCTCGATAACGCAGGTCTCTTCCTTGATGCTTACGACCTTGCCGATAATACCGCCGATGGTCGTGATCTCGTCGCCTACCTGAAGGCCTGCAAGCATGTCCTTCGTCTGCTTTTCCTGCTTCTTATTGCTTCTCCACATAAAGAAGAACATAGCGCCAATGGCAACCACCATTATCAACGTGGTAATCATTTCTGCTGGCATAATACAATATTCCTTTCTTTAAACGCATTTAACTTTCATATTATTCTACACGAATACGTGCTCAAATTCAATACTTAATTGTAAATTTTTTCAAACGTCGGGGAATTTGAACAAAAAACAAAAATTTTGTCTTTGTAGTTGCAATTTTCTTTATTATGTGTTATAATTACTCTGTATTACTATATTTATAATAAAATTGCGAAAAAGAGAAGAGAAATATGCAGAAAAAGAATTATCTTGAATGTGGAATAATCATAAATACGCACGGGGTTGGCGGCGACGTAAAGCTTGAATCCCTTTGCGACACGCCGAATATACTCGCGTCCTTCAAAAAAATATATTTTTGCGAGGGCGGAGAGTACCGCGCGGTAAAGGTGCTTCGCGCATCGGTATTTAAAAGCTTCGTTATAGCGAAGCTTGAGGGCGTGGACAATATGGACAAGGCAATGGCCCTCAAGAACACTACCGTCTACGCCGCAAGAGCCGATTTCAAGCTTCCCGAGGGCAGCTATTTTATAGCAGACCTTATCGGTCTTGACGTTATTGACAATATAAGCGGCAAGGTATACGGAAGGATAGTTGACGTGCAGAACAAGGGCGCGTCCGACATATACGTTGTAAGCACCCCCGACGGTGAGAGAATGATGCCCGCCGTCAAGGAGTTTGTAAAGAAAACCGACCTTGAGCGCGGCGTTTACGTTGAGGTCATTCCCGGAATGCTTTACGACTGATGGAGAGACTATGAGATTTGATATAATGACGCTCTTTCCCGACATGGTGAACTATATTCTCTCCGAGAGTATAATCGGTCGGGCGAGAAAAAACAACCATATAGACGTGCGCCTTTACAACATCCGCGATTATTCCGAGGACAAGCACCGCAGAGTTGACGACACGCCCTACGGCGGCGGCAAGGGAATGCTCATGATGGCACCCCCGATATATAACTGCTACTCGGCAATTCTTGAAAGCCAGAGGGCCGAGGGCTACACGGCAGAGACCCGCCGCGTGGTATATATGTCCCCCGCGGGAAAGGTGCTGACGCAAAAGAAGGCGGAGGAGCTGTCGCACGTGGACAACCTCGTTATCCTTTGCGGACATTACGAGGGAGTTGACAGACGCATAATCGACGAGATAGTCGACGAGGAAATATCCATCGGTGATTACGTGCTGACGGGCGGCGAGATACCCGCGTGTATTCTGGTCGACGCCGTGGCGCGGCTTGTGGACGGAGTTTTGTCCGACCCCGAATGTCACGAAAAGGAGAGCATATCGTCGGGTATGCTTGAGTATCCGCAATATACGAGACCGTACGAGTTTCACGGTGTGAAGGTTCCCGACGTGCTCATATCGGGACATCACGCAAATATAGACAAATGGCGGGATGAGACTGCAAGAGAGCTGACAGAGCAGAACAGACCCGACCTGCTTGAAAATAAAGACTGAAGGACTGAACATGAAAAATAACGGAAAGGAGGGTGCAATATGAATACAGAGAAAAAAAGGAGCAGCATGCTCGGTAGATTTTTCGACAGAATACTGAGCTTTATTATGTCTCTTTTCGGAAAAAGCAGAATAGGAAAAACGGTTGCCGCAGGCGGACGCTTTTATGAGAACAGCGCGTGGCACGGCTATGCTAAGGAAAACAGACTTGGCCGCTCGTCAAGGCTGTATCTGACGATCAACACCTTCTTTTCAAAGAGCAGGGTGGTACTGTTCTTCAAGAGGCTGACGACGGCGATACTGTCTACGTCCGTCAACGTCTACGCGATATTCTTTACCGCCTACGGTGTGGCGTCCCTATTCGTATATTATGCGCTTATGTTTATAAGACAGAGCGGTGAATATACCGTAGAGGTGCTTGCTCTTCCCGCAATCATTGCGGTTTTGTCCGTTCCGTTCCTGACAAGCTCCAGATCCTTGACCGAGGCGGCGTCGGGAAGCTTTATCGTAGGCAGGATAGTGCGCTCATTTTTGATGATACCCGAGGAAAGCCTCGTCACGAAAAAGAGGATAGGCTCATCGGTGCACATGATAATATCTGCAATATTGGGACTTGGCGCGGGTGCTCTTACGTATTACGTGCCTCCATTGACGGCTCCGATAGCCTTCTTCGGGCTTATCGTATTTCTCGTAATAATGTCGTTCCCCGAGGCGGGAGTTATGATAATTGCCGATATCGTGCCGTTTTTGCAGTACGCGGAGGCGCTTAGATTTTTGCTTCCGTTGCTCGTCTGTACCACCTGCGCGTCTTATCTTATCAAGACGGCAAGCGGCAAGCGCGTGGGCATACACTCGGTCGGCGGAATTCTGCTCGGATTTTTCTGTGCGTTTATGCTTATTGCCTCCGCGTTTACGTCGGGCGGCTGGCAGACCTTTATTGACGGAGTGTACGCGGTGGTGCTTATCGCGGGAGGATTTTTCGTCACCTTCAATCTTCTCAGAAACGAGAAGAAGCTGAATATCTGTCTTAAGGTTCTTATAATATCCTGTGGAATTCTCGTTTGCATGGGAATAGGAGACATGGTATACGACAGCGTGGCGCAAATA
>JAFTKY010000025.1 GCA_017453005.1 Clostridia bacterium
ACTCATAGATAAATCCTCCAAATATGTTTTTTAGTCTTGACTGGCAGGTCTTTGCTATTATAACATATTTGGAGGATTTTCGCTCACCGGTTAACCTCTTTTGAACCACGCGACTATCGCGTGGTTTTGTCTTACAAAAAGCAAAGCCGAGGCTTTCGCCCCGACTTTGGAAAGGATTGAGTAAATTTATGTGTAAAACAAATGATTTTTGCGTTTGTGCGGAGATGCTGTGCGACGGCGAGGGAAATATAAGTCTGATATTCCGAAACACACGCAAAGAGGCGGTCTGCACTCTTTTGAATATCACCACAAACGAGCAGTGGGCGCGTGAGCTTTGTGACAGATGCAACTCTGCCGAGCTCTCCGAGGTACATATCATGGACGTAATAGAGGACAGCCTCGGCTGAGGTCAAACAAGCACCGAGCGGAAAGCCACCGCACGGCCGATAATTCTTACGTGGTCGATCTCCTCGCCCGTATATATAATAGGAGCGAATTTTTTATTTTCCGGCAGCAGCATGATCTTATTCTGATCGGGGTAGTAATATACGCGCTTGAGGGTTGCCTCGTCGTCGATCACTACTGCGGCAATCTCGCCGTTTTCTACCATTTCACAGCTTTTGAGAAAGACAACGTCGCCGCTGTATATCCTGGCGTCCTTCATACTGTCGCCCTTTGCGATAAGGCAAAAGTCCGCGTCGATGCTTGCATCGGTTACGATCCTTTCGCCGTTTTCTTCATTTACGAAAACGGGAATACCGCAGGAAATACTACCGAGCAGGGGCATATACTTATAGGGCAGGGGAGACGAGCTGCTCCCAAGCAGAGACGCGGTGCTGACGCCGAGTGCTGACGCGATAGCGTCAAGCGCGGCTGCCTTGGGGATATAAGTTCCGTGAGTGTACTGGCTGATACGCGCCTTTGAGATACCCGTAAGTCGGGAAAGATCGGACGCCTTTATTCCTTTTTCAAGCATTACGGCGTTTAAGTTGTGAGAAAAGCTTTTCATACTGATTCCATTTCTTGCCCGCCGAGTGTCGCGGGCGCGCAAAAAAGTGGATTTGAGACTGCGTGTCTGCACGCGGTCTTATTTTTTGCGCCGATAGGATATTGCTATACAGCATGATTATATCAAAAAGTTAAGCTTGTGTCAATAGGTTTTGCGAAAAAAGTAAAATAAACTTAACTATGGGGGTTGACAAAATAGAACAAGTGTGCTATAATTGGCACAGTTAAGTGAATTTGGTGCGCTGTTTTAAGATAATTTTGGCACGTGCTTATTTTTTTACGGCAACAGTTAAGTTTACTTAACAATTACATAAATCAAAGAAAGGCAGTTAAGATGGCGTTTGCAGGAATGTGTCCATATCTTAAAAATACGAAGAAGTCGGACGGGGCGGTGTGCGAGTGCGCGACCTTCCGTTTTCCCGACAAGCAGGCTCGCAGGGACGTGCTTTACGGCTACTGCGGTCATCCCGACGCATGGCGCGGTTGTATGTTTAAGGTAGTAATGGACAGCTATTACGAGAGAAAATTTGCGTCGGAGGCTGTTCCTCCCGCAAAAGAGAAAAAAACAAGAGTGAATAAGCTCGCGTCCGACTGTTGTGCGAAGAGTTGACGTACTACGAAAAATGGAAGCAGGAATACGGGCTTGAATATTTGCGTAGATTTGCCGAGGACGGGCAGACGGATTTTGAGATAGCCGAGAGCGTGGGGATAAAGCCCGCGATGCTGAGGCGCTGGAAAAAGAAATATCCCGAGGTAAACGAAGCAATAAATCTTGGCCGCATCGGCGCGGATTTTGCGGTCGTTGAGGCTCTTTACAAGAAGGCGACGGGGTACAAGGTCAAGGTCAACAAGACCGTCAAGCTCAAGCACTCGGATTTTGACCCCGAGACGGGCAAAAAGATACGCGACTACGAGGAGCTTGCCACGGCGGTTGACGAAAGCTACGTTCCCGCAGACATACGCGCGGGACTGTTCTGGCTGCGCAGCCGTCAGCCCGAGCGTTGGGACAAGCAGGAGAGTGACACGGGCACAGACTTCTCGGGCGTGGTTGAGATGCCCGAGGCGGACAGTATTGACGGTGAAGGCGAGAATGAACGGTAAGCAGGCGGCAAGGCGAGTAGTCTGGCGTCCTCAGAAGCGGCAGGCAGACTTTATGCGCCGTCTTGAGGACGAGGCGCTTTACGGCGGCGCGGCGGGCGGGGGAAAATCCGACTGTGCGCTTGCGGAGGCACTCCGTCAGGTGTCAATTCCGCACTACCGAGGACTTATACTTCGAAAGACCTGCCCGCAGCTTTCTGAGCTTGTAGACCGCTCACACGAGATATATCTGCCGTTCTGTCGGGACGCGGTGTATAAGGACACAAAGCACGTCTGGATATTTCCGTCGGGCGCAAAAATATACTTCGGCTCGCTGGCGCACGAAAAGGACAAGTACAACTATCAGGGAAAGCGTTTTGACTTCATTGATTTTGACGAGCTGACGCAATTCACCTTTGACGAGTACAGCTATCTGTTCTCGCGAAACCGTCCGAACGGCGCGGGAACGCGGTGCTACATTCGGGCGCAGGCAAACCCCGGGGGCATAGGTCACGGTTGGGTAAAGGAAAGGTTTATCACACCCGCGCCGCCTATGACTACCATCTGGGAGAACGTCAGAATTACCACCCCCGACGGCTCGGAGATAATAAAGAAGAAATCCCGAATTTTCGTTCCGTCAACGGTATTTGACAACAAGATACTACTCGAGAATGACCCCGATTATCTTATGCGGCTTGCGTCCTTGCCCGAAAAGGAGAGGGCGGCACTGCTCTACGGAGATTGGGACAGCTTTTCGGGGCAGGTATTTACCGAGTGGCGCAACAACCCCGACGGGTATTTTGGCAGAGTGAACACTCACGTCATACCGCCCTTCAGAATACCGTCCGATTGGAAAATAATACGCGGCTTTGACTGGGGATACTCCCGACCGTTTTCGGTCGGCTGGTACGCCGAGGACCGTGACGGCAGGCTTTACCGTGTCCGTGAGCTTTACGGCTGTACGGGTACGCCAAACGAGGGCGTGCGCTGGGACGCGGGCAGGATCGCAAGGGAAATACGGCGCATAGAAAGCGAAGATATAAATTTATGCGGGCGCAGTATCAGAGGCGTCGCAGACCCTGCGATATACCAGAAAAACGGCGGTGAGAGCATAGGTGAGATAATGGAAAAGCAGTTTGTCTATTGGGATAAGGCTGACAACTCGCGCATTGCGGGCAAGCAGCAGGTGCATAACCGCCACTGTTTTGATGACGGAGGACGTCCGAACCTTTACGTTTTTTCCACCTGCAAGAACTTCATACGCACCTTTCCGTGCCTTGTGTACGATACTACCGACGTTGAGGACGTGGACACCTCGGGAGAGGATCACATCTACGACGAGCTTCGTTACGTGTGCATGGAAAGACCGATAAGACGCGCCGCACGGGCTGACGTGTCTGCGATAGTAAGACCGAACACGCGTATAGAGGGCTACAATTCGGGCATGATGATAAATCAACTCTTAAAGTAAAAGAAAGGAAGTCATACATTGAAAAATAACAATACTTCAACGCCGAATGTTACAGAGGCGTTTGACATACTCAGAGAGTATAAAAGGGGAAAGCAGTCTCTTGAGAGCAGAATAATCTCGGAGCGCGAGTTCTGGCAACAGCGATGCCGTCCTGCGGCGAGTGACCAGTCGGCGTGGCTTTTTAACAGTCTGCTCAGCAAGCACGCGGATATCGTGGATAACCTCCCCGTGTGCAGCTGCTTGCCGCGTGAGGAATGTGACGAGCAGGATGCGGCACTTCTCTCGCAAATAATCCCGATAATCACCGACAGATGCAATTTCAAGGGTCTTTACTCGGACAACTCGTGGTTCAAGATAAAATACGGCGCGGCAATATACGGCGTATTCTGGAACAACTCTCTCGAGGACGGGCTTGGCGACATTGATATCCGCGCTCTGCGACTGGAGGATATTTTCTGGGAGAGCGGAGTGCGTGATATTCAGGACAGCAAAAATCTGTTCGTGTGCGGCGTGTGGGACAAGGAGACGCTTGACGCGGCGTACCCCGACGCAAGAATTCACGAGCGCAAAAGAGAGGTCGACAATGTAAGCCTTGAGGTCTACGGCCAGGGCTTTGACACCGACGGCAGATGTGTCGTAGTCGACTGGTACTACAAAAAGCTTGACGCGCAGGGTATGCAGAGGCTTCACCTTTGCAAATTCTGCGGTGACATGATACTTTATTCATCGGAAACCGACCCCGCGTGTGCGTGTGGCTGGTACGAGCACGGTCAGTATCCCGTGATATTTGATTCGCTCTACCCCGATGAGGAAAACATTCACGGCTTCGGTATAATTTCCGTAGCCAGAGGAGCGCAGAACTCAATAGACCGCATAGACAACAATCTTCTGGATTATGCGGATTGGTCCTCAAAAGCAAGGTTCTGGGCAAAAAAGAGCCTCGGTGTCAACGAGCGGGATTTTCGTGATCTGTCCCGCAGTATTGTTGAGGTCGAGGGCGACATTGACGAGGAAAAGCTGAGGCAGATAGAGATGGCAAGGCTTGACGAGTCCATTCTCGAGCTTCGCGGGCTCAAGATAGACGAATTGAAGGAGACAACGGGAACGCGTGATTTCCTTCAGGGCGGTACTACGGGCGGCGTCGTAGCCGCAACCGCCATAAAGCGGCTTCAGGACTCGGGAGAGAAATACTCCAGAGACGGTATCGAGGGCTCGTGCAGAGCGTTTGAGAAGATAGTCACTCTCATCATCGAGCTTATCAGACAGTTCTACGATACGCCCAGATACTTCAGGGTCAAGGGCGAGTGCGGAGACAACAAATATATCTGCTACACGGGTATTTTCTCGGACAAGAACAAAAAGAGATCCCAGGGCGGCGAGCTGATACGCAGACCTCATTTTGACATAGAGATAAGCACGTCCAAAAAGTCAACGAGCTTTGCGGAGACGGCAAATTCTCTTGCGCGTGAGCTTTACGACAGCGGCGCGTTCAAGCCCGAGAACGCCGAGCAAACGCTTATAATGCTTGAGCTTATGAGCTTTGACGGTATAGGTAAGGTCAAGAAGATGCTCAGGGAAACAGTGTCCCGCGCACAGACGGGGGCTGACGCTACGTAATGATACACGCAAGCTTTTTTCACGAGGACTGTGGATTTCGTGTCATAATTGAGGGGCACGCAAATTACGCACCCGAGGGGCAGGATATTGTTTGTGCGTCGGTATCCAGTCTGCTGTACGCCTTGATAGGCTATCTGCGGACGCGTGACGACGGCAGATGCCGTGTGCATAAGCTGAAAAAGGGATATGCGGAAATGTCCTGCTCGTTTGAGTGCGAGGAGTTTCTCAGAATGGCTTGCATCGGTATATTGCAGGTAAGCGAGCAGTACCCCGAATGTGTTCGGGTACACAATGGAATATGGAGATCACGTTTATGCGCACTTGATGCGAGCATGGCAGCCCCGAGCCGACGTAAATCGGGAGAAACAAAAGGAGTATGCATACATGGAAGAAAAAAACTTTTCGGATTTTTCCGCCGAAGAAGAACAAAAAACAGTCTCGGAGGATAGCTCCGAGGTACAAGACAGCGTCCCGGAGGATAGCTCCGAGGCACAAGACGGCGTCTCGGAGGATATAACGTCCACCGAGCAGGACAGACGCGAATACGAAGAGCTTATTCGCAATAAATTCAAGAAATTCTACACGGAAGACACGCAGAAAATGATAAACAAACGCTTCCGTAAATACAAGGAGCTTGAGGCGAGGGCAGAGGCGCTTGAGAATGAGCGCGCGCAGTTTGAGGACAGGCTCAGAGCGGAGTGTGAAAAAAGCGCAAAGGAGGCAGAACAGAGGATAATATCAGGTATCCGCGCACGCCACGCCCGTCCCGGTGAAAACGGGATAATCACGGGCAGGGTGCAGTCAAAAAGAGACGTATCAACACTCACACGCACCGAGCGCGCGGACATGGCGCGCCGCGCCTCAAGAGGAGAAATAATCAAAATCTAAAAAAGGAAAGGTAAAAAAATGACAGAATTCAAAACAGATCTTCAGCTTTTCGCTACCGGTGAAAATATCCACGGTACGGAGGGCTACGTAAATGCCGAGAACGGCACCACGACAAGCTACGGAGAGGGCGGTCTCTCCCCCGAGATGAAAAAGTATTACTCGGACTATCTCATTGACAACGCAGAGCCTGCGCTCGTTCACGATATGTTTGCGCAGAAGGTAGACATTCCCGCGGGCAACGGCAAGACCATTCAGTTCCGCAAGTACAATCCCCTCGGCAAGCTCACAACTCCCATGGCGGAGGGTGTGACGCCCACGGGACAGACCATGAGCGCAAGCGCGGTCAACGCGACCGTATCCCAGTACGGCGGTTACGTTGAGTTCACGGATATGCTCCTGATGACCTCCATCGACAACAACCTCTGCATGGCAACAAAGCTTCTCGGCTCGCAGGCGGGCAGAACGCTTGATACCATCACGCGTGAGGTGCTCGTCGGCGGTACTAACGTACAGTACGCAGAGGGACAGGTCTCCGCAAGACATCTTCTCAAGGGCGGCAACACAAACGAGACAGCCAACCACTATCTCACCGTTGAGGCAGTACGCCGTGCCGTAAGATTTCTCAAAAAGCAGAACGCCGAGAAGATCAACGGCAGCTATATCGCTATCGTGCATCCCGATTGCGTTTACGACCTCACAAGCGATGAGAACTGGAGATATCCTCATCAGTACGCGTCCCCCGAGGAGATTTTTGAGGGCGAGATCGGTAAGATCGAGGGCGTAAGATTTATTGAGAGCACGGAGGCGAAGATATTCTCCGCGCCCGACCTCACGGCAAGCAGCAGAACCGTCAGCGTGGCTGAATCCAACCCCGGCACAAGCAACGTATACAAGATCAATGAAAGCACTGCGGGACTTCTTGGCAGAGAGGTCATTCTTTGCGGCAAGAAGGCGTACGTAGGTAAGGTCAGCGGACAGAACGTCACCCTTTACACCGACAGAACGAGTGCTAATGCCGTAACTATTGCCGCAACCGTGGGCGACGTAATGTATCCCGGTGAGGCAGGCTTTAATGGCAGAGACGTTTACGCAACCCTCATTTTCGGTGACAACGCGTACGGCACGACCTCCATCACGGGCGGCGGTCTTGAGCATATCGTAAAGCAGCTCGGCAGTGCAGGCTCGGCAGACCCGCTCAACCAGAGAGCAAGCGTGGGCTGGAAGGCAAGCAAGGCTACCGTAAGACTTGTCGAGGCGTTCATGGTCAGAATCGAGACCACCGCATCGGCTGAAAACTGATAAAGACAGAAAAGGAAGGTATATAATATGACAGATACAAACGTAAGCTACAACGAGGCAATAGTTGCCCTCAAGAACGAATACGAGGAAAAGCTCGCAGTCATGGAGGCGGAATGTGCGCTCCTTCGCAGCGAGATAGAGCAGAAGGAAGCGGCAGAGGCAGCGGAGGCGGCAGAGAACGAGGCGTACCTTAATGAGTACGTTGACGTAAAGCTCTTCCGCGACTCTGACAGATACAGCGACGACGTTTACGTGGCGGTAAACGGACAGAACTGCGTCATCAAGCGCGGCGAGTGGGTGAAGATAAAGCGTAAGTTTGCGCTTGTTCTTGACCAGTCCGAAATTCAGGACATGAAGACGGACAAGCTTATCTCCGAGGTGAACGGCGCGTCCGGCAATGATATCTCCTTTTCGTGATAGGTGAATATCATGGAGAATTACAATAAGGAGCTTTGCGAGGAAAGACACTCCCGTATAGAGGACAGACTGTCCAAGCACGGCGAGCAGATAGACAGCCTTGAGAGGTGCGTTATCAAGCTCACCGAGATGATAGAGCGTCACGATAACGAGTGCAAGGACAGCGACCAGCGTATCTCCGCGATAGAGACGAGGCCCATCGCGACCATCGGCAAAATATGCGGCTACGCGGTCACGGCAATTCTTGGCGCGCTCTCAAGCTGGCTCGTTCAGTATTTTCAGCTTTTAGGTTGATAATTTTCCCCCGTCGGGTGAGATACCCGACGGGGAGAGAGAACAAGTATTTTTAATATACGGCAAGCGTAAAGCAAAGCGGTCATTTGCTAATTCGGTTGGCTTGCCGACATATACGGCGCAAGAGAGGATTCTTTTGCGCCCGAACTTTTAATTGACAAAACGTAACAAAAATATTATAATAGAAGGGAGAAAAGAAAATGAGTGCTTATGTTGATGATAGCATGGATATTCCCATTGCAAGCAATAGAATTTGGTATGAGGTAGATATAAACTATGAATCAGGATATAGAAACAATTCTCGTATTCAACCTTATCGCTGGATAATACAGTGCTATAGATTTCCCCTCCGCGCCTTCGGGCGCGGAGGTTTTTGTAAGACAAAACCACGCGATAGTCGCGTGGTTCAAAAGAGGTTAACCGGTGAGCGAAAATCCTCCAAATATGTTATAATAGAAAAGACCTGCCAGTCAAGACTAAAAAACATATTTGGAGGATTTATCTATGAGTA
>JAFTKY010000026.1 GCA_017453005.1 Clostridia bacterium
ATATCTTACGGAAGCAATCTTCTCGGAGGGAATAGAGGAAATTGACCTTAATATTTTTGGAACTTCACCAATTCGCAAAATATCGATACCTGCATCCGTTAAGGTCATAGAAAGATATAATTTTTCAGATTACGGCAGTATTGAATACATAACCGTCGCGGACGGTAATGAGACGTATTCAAGTATTAACGGAGACTTATATACAGGCGACGGTAAAAAGCTTATAAAATATTCGGCGGGAAAATCCGAGAGCACGGTGATAATTCCCGACGGCGTTGAAATAATTGGCGAATCTGCGTTTGAGGGAGCGACCGATATAATCCTCGTCGTGCTGTCGGATTCCGTTAAGTCTGTTGAGCAAAAGGCGTTCCGTCATTGCCACAATCTTATGAGTGTGACCTTGGGTGAAGCTCTGACGTCGATTGGATACGATGCGTTTTATGGATGTAATCATCTTGCCGAGGTGATAAACAGGTCACAGCTTACGGTGACAGTAGGAAACGGATCGCACGGAGGCGTTGCGCGTTATGCCGTTGAGGTACATAACGGCGAGAGCGGAATAATTATTGAGGACGGA
This sequence comes from Clostridia bacterium, assembly GCA_017453005.1. Lineage (GTDB taxonomy): Bacteria > Bacillota > Clostridia > Oscillospirales > CAG-272 > SVTX01. The sequence continues at coordinate 578 of JAFTKY010000026.1, forward strand.
TACGTTTTGTATAGCGGAGTTAATGAAAATTATCTTGTCAGATATACGGGAAACGAGACCGTTATAAATCTTCCCGAGAGCATTAACGGGGAAACGTACGCAATAATGCATAACGCCTTTGAAATTCTGTCAGGAGTTGAAAGGATCAATCTGTCAGACGGAGTTACAAAAATATGCGAAAAGGCGTTTACGGTCAAAGCTAAAAATCTTGTCATATATATACCCGACACCGTTGTAACGATAAAAAATAACGGTATATACTATTCGAAACACAGCACAATTTCATCGCTTACGATTTTCTGCGAGGCGGAAGAGATACCTTATGAGTGGTATCCGTATAGCGCGTGGTTGAGTGATGCCGAGGTAGTATGGGGATACACGGACGCTGAGACTGAATGATGAATACTGCCAAATTAGAAAGGAAAGTACGTAAATGAAAAAACTGACAAAGCTTTTCGTTCTATGTTCAATTTTAATATTTATGCTGCTTATGGCGGCGTGCGACGGTACACAGCCCGACGCGAGCACGGAGAAGCCAACGGCAGCACCTACGGAGGAGGCTACGGAGAAGCCTACGGAGGCGCACGTATGCTCGGAATACACATGGACGGTAACTGTCCGTCCTACTTGTACGCAGGAGGGAGAAAGGGAGAACACGTGTGAGTGCGGCAAGCTGTTCAAAACCGAAAGTATTGCTCCGCTCGGTCATACGGTAGGCGACCCCGCAACCTGCACCACCGCACAGATATGCACAGTCTGCGTTGTTGAATTGGAGCCTGCCCTTGGACACTCTCCGGGGGCAGTGCCGAGCTGCTCGGCGGCACAGGTGTGCACGATATGTGAAATCGAGCTGACGCCTGCATTGCCGCATATCCCAGGAGACGAGGCGGATTGCACGAACGCGCAGATATGTACCGTTTGCAATACAGAGATTGCAGCACCCCTCGGTCATACGGTAGAGGGTGAGCTGTCTTGCCTTGAAGCATTGACGTGCAGTGTGTGTGGCGAGGTGCTTGCTCAAAGGCTTGAACACACACGCGGTCCTGCCGCAACTTGCACGACGCCCATGATATGTACCGTGTGCGATACTGTACTTCTTGAGGCAAAAGGACATACGCCTATGAATACGCCGAGCTGTACTTCGTCACAGAAGTGTGCCGTATGCCGTGAAGTGATAGCTGAGCCTATACCGCACGCACCCGGCAAGGAGGCGACCTGCACCGAGCCGCAGACCTGCTTGTATTGTCATACGGTTCTCGCTGATGCCTTCGGTCATACGGCAGGAGACGAGGCTACCTGCGATACGTCGCAAAGATGTACCGTGTGCCGTGCGGTCTTGGTAAAGGCGTTCGGACATACCATTGAGACGGATGACGCGGTTGAGTCCACGTGTACGGAAGCGGGACTTACCGAGGGTAAGCATTGCTCAGTATGTCTTGAGGTATTGGTTGCGCAGATAGTCCTGCCGCCACATCACCGTTTTGTAAACAATATTTGTGAAGGCTGCGGATATGAGGTGAGCGGAAGCGAAGGGCTTGAATTCACGTCCAACAAAAACGGAACCTGCTACGTCAGCGGTATCGGTAGCTGTGAGGCAACCGACGTGACGATTCCCGCCGCAGCTCCAAACGGTGAGACAGTTGTGGCAATAGGCACCGAAGCATTCAAGAACAACACGAAAATAACGGGCATAGAGATGCCCGATACGGTGACGAGCATAGGAGACGGTGCGTTTGATGGATGCACGTTCCTTTCAAGCCTCAAAATGTCGCCTTATATTACGCATATAGGAAGCTATGCCTTTGCAGGGTGCGATGCTCTGGCGAGCGTGACGCTGCCCGAAAATCTTATTTCTATTGCTGACCATGCCTTTACAGCAGCGGTATTACAGAGCTTGTGATTCCCGAAAAGGTAACGTCGGTAGGGGATTCCGCTTTCTCGTCCTGTAATGAACTCTCATATTTGCGAATTGATGCAAGCATAACTGAATGTGGACAAAATATCTTTTGGTCGAATTATAATTTGCAAACGGTGTATATCGGAGAGAAAGTAACGTACGTAGATCATACTTATCTGTTTGACGGATGCTTCAGACTCGTAGAGGTAATAAATCTTTCCTCAACCGAGGTGAGAGACACTGTGTGCCAGTACGTAATTGAGGTCCATGACGAAGAGAGCAAGATAATTAACGAGAATGATTTTCTGTTCTATACGTATGGAGGCAAGCATTACCTTGTAGGATATGTGGGAGAAGACATAATTATCAGCCTTCCCGAAAGCTGTAACGGAGAAAAATATGAAATAGTTGAATATGCGTTCCAGGTATGCAAGGATATTGTAAGTGTACGCTTGAGCAGTAAGATCGCGAGAATAGCCAATTCTGCATTTAGCGGATGTAACAAGATAGTTGAGGTAATAGAAAACGGTTATCACGGAGGACACCTTGGTGTCGGAAAAACGGAAAGTGGTTACGTAGCCTACAATGCTATTGAGATACACAACGAAGCGGAAAGCAAAATTGAAAATATAGACGGATATTTGTTCTACCCGTATATCAATGGGGAGGGGCAGATGTACAATTATCTTGTGGGGTACGTTGGAAACGATACAGACCTTGTCCTGCCGGAAAGCTTCCATGGAGAAACTTACTCAATATACAAATGGGCTTTTAGCGGTAATAAAAACATCAGATCCGTTGAAATTGGAAGTAACGTAACGTCTATCAGAGAAAACGCCTTCAGAGGTTGCTCCGAACTGACAAGAGTTGTAATAAATGAAGGAGTTATGTTTATTTATGACTTTGCATTTTCAAATTGCAAAAAGCTTTCAAACGTTCATTTGCCAAGCAGCTTGCATTATATAGAAAGTTATGCGTTCAGTTATTGCACGGGTCTTGAAAAAATAGTTATCCCGGAGGGGGTATACTACATCGGCGGTTCTGCCTTTTATGGATGCACAGGCATTGAAGAGATTGAGATTCCCGACAGTGTTACACAGATAGAGGATTGGGCGTTTGCGGGATGTACATCCCTTATAAACGTATATATTCCCGATAGTGTATCGCACATGGGACGGGAGGTGTTCAAGGGCTCTCCCAAACTGATCGTGCACTGTGCTGCAAAGGAAAAACCGACAAATTGGGAAACTGATTGGAAGGCGTCCGATATAAAGGTGGACTGGGGCGTAATTCTTGAGGTGCCCGTGGAATAAAATCGGACTGTAATATTTATTTGAAATAATCCAACTAACAAACGGGCGGTGCATGGCACCGCCCGTTTGTCGTTGTTCTATTAAAATTTAACTATCTCCTCCTCAATGGTCGGCTCTGTATTATCAAGCAGAACTGCCTTGAGGCTTTTTATCGCATGGTTGGCTATTGAATGAAAGCCCTTTTGGTTTATGTGGAGGTTGTCAAAGCCGTGGTAGCTGTCGCGGCAATTTCTGTACTCGTCCTCGGGGGCGAGGGCGTAAAATTTACTTTCGTCCATGCCGTTATATGGCATAAAGGACATAGCGCGCGTGAGCATGTGGGCGTCCTTGTGCCCGGCGCAGAAATCCTCCTGCGCGCGCATTATCTCACGGGTGTCAAGCTCCTCCCAAAAGCCGATGCGGACAAAGAAAAAGTGCGTAAATCCAAGCTTTTTGGAATGTTCCCAAAGCACCTCGAGCTTATACTTGTAATTTTGATATTCGTCACCGTACAGCGCGTCGTTTTCGCCCTGACACCAGATAAGTGCTCTCAACGACGTATCCTCGTCCGGAAATTTCAATTTTGCGTCTGTAAAAAAGTCACAGACCTTTGAGTCAAATGCCAATGCCGCGCCGTTGCAGAGCGGAGTGTGGCGGGTGTTCGGCGAGAGGGTGGTATTATGCTCGGCGTTATACTCGGCAATTCTGTTTTCGTACTGCGCTGCCATTTCATTTGAGAAAAAATGCGAAATGGACACGCCTCCCTTGGTTATGTGTGTATAGGCGCAGGACTGTCCGAGACGCTCCCATTCGCGCACGAGCAGAGGCGCAAGAGAAGCGCCGTGCTGAAAATCCGATTCGGAGAAATTGTCAAAGGGCTGTGTGGTTTTCTCTGCGTCGCTTTTCAGATTTGCCATCGCGGGACAAAAATAGGTGTTCTCGGAGTATTTGTTCAAGTAGCTGTTGCCGTGTGCGTCCATCATTTTTTTGGAATAGGCGAGCGGCATTGCCTCGTTTGTGTATATAAATTCTCCGCAGGGGTGACTTTTTCTTGTAAATTCACCCGTCTGACAGCCCGCAAAACGGGGCTTTTGCTTGTATTCAAAGGAATTTTTATGTTCAAAGACGTCGGTTGCGGGATATACCGCCGCACCCATCATGTTTGACTGTCCCGCGAATACGAACAGAGGTCTTTTTTTCATGATCTCATCCTCTCTCACTCATTATTTTCCACGCGCGGAGGACTGCCACCTGCGTTTTTGCGTCGGGAATTTTGCCGTCGCAGACCATGTCGACAAGCTCGGAGAGGGGCATTTTCACGCAGTCGAGAAATTCGTCCTCGTCAAGCTCCTGCTCACCGAACTCTAGTCCCTCTGCCATATAGATATAGATTATCTCGTCAAGCAACGCGGGGGAGGGGTACATCTGACCGAGGAAGGTCAGACTTTTACAAGTCGCGCCCGTCTCCTCACGCAGCTCGCGAAGGGCGGCTTCCTGCGTGTCGTTGTCCTTGCCCTCAAGCTTGCCCGCGGGTATTTCAAGGGTGACTTTTCTGTGCGCGTATCGGTACTGACGGACGAGTATGACCTCGCCCTTATCCGTCAAGGGCAGAACGCACACGCCGCCGTTGTGCTTGCAGTATTCGCGCACACCCGTCCCGCCGTTTGGCAGGGAGACCTTGTCGCAGTACAGGTGAAGCACGCGACCGTCAAAAATGAGGTTGCTTTCTATTTCTTTTTCTTCGAGATTATTGTGCTTTTCGTTCATGGCGTCTCCATTTACTTTTTATTGTCATCCCGAGCGCAACTTCGCATTACGCGTAATGCTCGTTACCGATTTGCTTCGCAAATCAGCGCTTTGAGGGATCTCCGCCGTTTAAGTTAGCAAAAATTCGGAGATCTTTCGACTTCACGGCTTCGCCGTTCCGCTCAAGATGACAGTAGTATGTCGTCATCCCGAGGGCTGCCGCAAGGCAGCATGCCGAGGGATCTCCGCCGTTTAGGTTAGCAAAAATTCGGAGATCTTTCGACTTCACGGCTTCGCTGTTTCGCTCAAGATGACAAGTATAAATATATTATATAACTTTTTTGTGAATTTGTAAAGTATAACTTGATATTATTCAAAAAATGTGATAGAATAAAATATAATGCGACAAAAATCGGAGGAATGTATGATTTCAGAGGAAAATTCAAGAACTGCGCTCCTTCTCGGCGAGGAGGCAATAGAAAAACTGAAAAATTCTCGCGTCGCGGTTTCCGGTGTCGGAGGCGTTGGCGGATATATATGCGAGGCGTTGACTCGCGCGGGCGTCGGCGCGCTTGATATTTTTGACAGAGATACCGTTTCGGTCTCAAATATAAACAGACAGATAATAGCAACTCACAAAAGCGTAGGCAGACCCAAGGTCGAGGTCATGCGCGAACGCATACTCGACATAAATCCCGAGTGTGAAGTCGAGGCAAACGAGGTGTTCTATCTGCCCGAAAATGCAGAAAAATTTGACCTTTCAAGATACGACTATATAGCCGACGCGGTGGATACCGTCTCGGCAAAGCTCGAAATAATATGTCGCGCGGACAAGCTCGGCGTACCCGTCATCTCGGCTATGGGGGCGGGGAATAAGCTTGACGCGGCGGCGTTTGAGGTCTCGGACATCTATAAGACCGAGGTGTGCCCGCTTGCGCGTGTCATACGCCGCGAGCTGAAGGCGAGGGGTGTCAAATCCCTCAAGGTGGTCTACTCAAAGGAAGAGCCCAGAAAGAGCAATTTAACTGATAACGAAAGCGGCAAATCTATCCCGGGAAGTGTTTCCTTCGTGCCGTCTGTCATGGGACTTATCATGGCAGGGGAGATAATAAAAGGGCTGGTGAAATAATTGATATTCGGAAAGCATATAAACAAATATTATCTGAAGCACCTGTGGATGCTTCTGATAGGTCTTGCCGCGCTTGTTGCGGTTGACTATTTTCAGCTTATAATCCCCGAGTTTTACCGAATGGTAGTCAACGGATTGAAGGACCACGCCGTTGAGCTTGACGGGGTGGTACATACGTTCAATATGGATTTCGTTCTGGACAACATCTGTCTGCCCATGATATTTGTAATCTTTGCGATGGTGCTTGGCAGATTTTTGTGGAGAGTGTGCTTTTTCGGCGCAGGACTGAAGGTTGAGGCTGACCTCAGAAACAGAATGTTTGACAGATGCAAGGACCTCTCGCAGCAGTATTATCAGGTCAATAAGGTCGGCAATCTCATGTCGCTCTTTACAAACGACCTTGACACCGTTCAGGAGTGCTTCGGCTGGGGCATTATGATGCTGTTTGATTCGCTCCTGCTTGGCGGAATGGCGATGTTCAAGATGTGGAGAATGGACTGGCTTCTGACACTGCTCACGCTTATCCCCATGGCGTTCCTTCTTATAGTTTCGCTTCTCGTCGGAAGGTACATGACGAAAAAGTGGGATGCAAGACAGGAGGCGTATTCTCAGCTCTCCGACTTTTCGCAGGAATCCTTCTCGGGAATTGCCGTAATCAAGGCCTTCGTAAAGGAAGGACTTGAGGCGATGGCGTTCAAAAAGCTCAATAAGGACAACGAAAACGCAAACGTTGAGTACACGAGAATTTCTGTTTTGCTCCGCGTGTTCGTAACGCTCTTCGTTGAGTCTGTCGTATGCGTAATTCTCGGCTACGGCGGTTACCTTGTAATTAAAGGCGACTTTGACGCGGGACAGCTCGTGGAATTTATCGGCTACTTTACATCTATCGTCTGGCCCATCATGGCGGTCAGCGAGCTTATAGAAATGACGGCAAAGGGCAAGGCGTCACTTCTCCGTATCAGCGAGCTGCTTGACGCGAAGGCTGACGTGGTTGACACGGAGAGCGTCCGCGAGGCAGAGGAGATACGCGGCGACATTGAGTTTAAAAATCTCACCTTCCGCTATCCTGACGGCGAGTTTGACGTACTCAAAAACGTATCCTTCAAGATAAACGCGGGTGAAAACGTGGGACTTGTCGGACGTACGGGCTCGGGCAAGACAACCGTGGTTGATTTGATACTCCGCACCTATAACGTCCGTGACGGCGAGATATTTATTGACGGTCATGACGTAAATCAGCTTCCCATAAAGCAGGTAAGACAGGCGGCGGCGTACGTACCGCAGGACAACTTCTTGTTCAGCGACACCATAGAGAATAATATCGCGTTTGCCTCGGACGGCGCAGACCACGAGCAGATAACGAGGGCGGCAATGCTCTCGGATATACACGATAACATCATGCTCTTCGGAGAGACCTACAACACGGTTCTCGGTGAGCGCGGCGTTACCGTCTCGGGCGGACAGAAGCAGAGAATATCCATCGCCCGCGCGCTTCTCAAGGACGCACCCATACTTATACTTGACGACAGCGTTTCCGCGGTCGATACAAAGACCGAGCGCGTCATACTTGACAACCTCAAGCAAACGAGAAAAAATAAGACGACTATCCTCATAGCTCACAGAATAACCACAGTTGAGCAGATGGATAAGATAATATTTATTGACGACGGCGAGGTAGTAGCCATCGGTACTCATGCGTCTCTCACAGAGAGCTGTCCCGAGTACAGAACCATGGTAGAGCTTCAGCGCCTTGACGACAAGGGAGGAGGTAACGCGTGATGCATGAATTTTACCCCTTGATAGTCGTAGGCGGAATAATAGGACTGTTTTCCGCGATATTTATCTTTGCGTACGCAATGATAAAGGACAAAAAGGAAGCCATCGGATTTGACAGACAGATGAAGGACGCAGAGATTGCAAAACGCCTTCTCAGATATGCAAAGCCGCACATCAAGAGCTTCGTATTCGTCCTTGTGATAATGCTTCTCACGATATCCTACGATATTATCTCTCCGCTTCTTATCGGTCACATAACCGAGAGCCTGCAGAATGGAACTATACAGACGCGCGAGCTGTTCATATACGTTGGCGCGTATGCGGGAATACTTGTTTTCTCGCTCGTGAGCACGTATATTCAGGCAATAGTTTTGCAGAAAACGGGACAGAGAATTATCTCGCAGCTGCGTGAGGACTTGTTCCTTCACATTGAGAGCCTTTCCCACGCGCAGCTCAACTCCATGCCCGTCGGAAAGCTCGTCACACGCGTTACGAACGATACAAACGCGGTCTCGATGATGTTTACCAATATCATCGTAAATCTCATAAAGAATATTTTCGTAATATTCGGCGTGCTTGTAGCGATGCTCATGCTCAACTATATGCTCACGCTCATGGTGCTTTGCTTCGTACCGTTTATCGTGCTTTTCACGGTCATTTTCAGAAAGTTCTCGCGTAAGGCGTACAGAGCGGTCAAGGACGGCACGACGGACATCAACACCTTCCTCTCCGAAAACCTCTCGGGCATGAGAATAATACAGATATTCAACCGAGAGAACAGAAAAATGACGGAATTCAGCACCAAAAACGAAAAGCTCCGCCGCGCAAAGCAGCAGCAGATATTCGTTTTCGGTATCTTCCGTCCCACCGTATATATGCTCTATATTTCCTCGGTGCTTTGTCTGCTTTTCCTCTGCGCGAGAAGCTCGATACACAACATTGAGTTCCTCGGACAGACTATTGCAGTCTCCACGCTCGTTACGTTCTATATGTATATTTCAAAGTTCTTCAACCCCATACAGAACCTCGCTGAGCAGTTCAACTGGCTTCAGTCGGCGTTCGCGTCGGGAGAGAAGATATTTACCATATTCGACATACAGCCCGACGTTACAGACGAGCCCGACGCAATAGAGCTTGACCACGTTGAGGGAAATATAGAATTCCGCGACGTCTGGTTCTCGTACGTTCCCGACGAGTGGGTTTTGAGGGGCGTTTCCTTCAAGGTCAACGCCAAGGAGACGGTCGCGTTTGTCGGCTCTACGGGCTCGGGCAAGACCACCATACTCTCGCTTATCTGCCGTAATTACGACATACAAAAGGGCGAGATACTCATTGACGGCATCAATATCAAAAAGATAAAAATATCCTCGCTCCGCCGTCATTTCGGACAGATGCTCCAGGACGTATTCCTGTTCTCGGGAACTATATGAAGCAATATAGTTCTTCGTAAGGAGGACATAACGGACGAGGAGATAGGCGAGGCTTGCAGATACGTCAACGCACATCACTTCATAGACAAGCTGGAGAAGGGTCTGTACGAGGAGGTACGCGAGCGCGGAAACAACTTCTCGGCAGGACAAAGACAGCTTTTGTCCTTTGCGAGAACCATAGTCCACAAGCCCGCAGTCATGATACTTGACGAGGCGACGGCGAATATCGACACCGAAACAGAGGTGCTTATACAGGATTCGCTCGAAAAGATGATGAACATAGGCACTATGCTTATCGTCGCGCACCGACTTTCCACCATTCAGCACGCGGACAAGATAATCGTGCTCTCCCACGGCGAGATAATCGAGGAGGGCAACCACTTCGAGCTGCTTGAAAAGAAGGGAAGATATTACGGTCTTTATATGCTGCAGTACGATAAGGAAAGACTGCAAAAGGGAAATAATTAAAAACAAAGGGCGGTGCGAAAGCACCGCCTTTGTCATTCTATTCAATTCGTCTTTTCAATAAAATCGTCCATTACTGCCTTCTGGAGCTTTGCAATCATTTCGGGCTCCTTGCCGCCGACGGGCTTGCCGTCGATATTGTTGCATATCATGCAGAATGCGCTTGACGAGGTGATAATTACCTCGCGTGCGTTCATGAGCTCGTCGAGTGAGAAGGGTGTCTCGTCAACCTCGTATCCGAGGGCAAAAGCCGCGTCAAGCAAATGACGGCGCGCGATACCAGGGAGAATGAGGTTATCGAGGGGAGCGGTCTGAAGCACGCCCTTTTGGTTGATTATATGTACGTTTGAGTGCGAGCATTCCGTAACTCTCTCGGGAGAGCGGTAAAGTATCGTCTCGTACACGCCCGCCTTACTTGCCTGCTGTGCGTACATAACGCTCGGGAGCAGGTTCAGGGTCTTGATGTTACAGTGATAAAATCTTGTGTCGGGCGCGGTTATTGCCGAGATGGGAGTGTAAATGTCCTTTATCTTCTGGGGCTTGAGGGATACCCAGAGGTTAGCCTTCATGTCCTCGTCATAGACGTGATTTCTTATCGCCGTGCCGCGGGTCGCCTGCCAGTATACAAACTGGTCGGGGGAGTCAAGCTTTTTTACGAGGTCGCAGAGAATGTCAGCGAGCTCCGCTTTTGTGTAGGGAATTTTGATGTCGAGCATGGACGCGGAGCGGTAAAATCTGTCAATATGCTCGTCAAGAGCGTATATCTTATAGTTGCGCGCGGGTGTTGCCTCGTAGACGCCGTCACCGAAAAAGTGAACGCGGTCGTTGAAGGGTACTGTCATTTCGTCCAAGGGTCCGAATTTGCCGTTGTAGTAGCCAAGGTTTTCCATATATATCATCTTCTTTCGAGTAGTATTTTTGTCATCTTAAATTATATCACTCGAGGGGGTAAAAGTCAACGGATTTGCACAATTCCATAAAAAATATTTTGCGAGGTAAAACGAGCGAGATTGACAAGCGGCGGGATTTGTGGTATAGTTAGATGTAAGAAAAAAAGGATCGTATAGCCTTCCCCGGCGGGGAAGGTGGCGGCGGAGCCGACGGATGAGGAGAGTACCGTTTGTGATTATCAAATTGTTGGGGAACTGTTGCTTGCAACCTTTTGCAAATAATCGGTTAGTGATTATAAACGAAAAATCAAAAGCAATATCATCTTCATTGATGGGGCTCTCCTCATCCACCGCATCGCGCGAACCCCCAAAGCTCGTCAACTCGCTTCGGGGAACCCCGCCGCGGTCCCCCTTCCCCACAGGGGAAGGCTAAAGGAGTCATCATGCAAATAAAACTTGGAAACATAACGCTCAAGCACGGTCTTATGCTTGCCCCGATGGCGGGCGTGACCGACAAGGCGTTCAGAAAAATATGCCGTGAGTGCGGAGCGGAGTTTACCGTCAGCGAAATGCTCTCGGCAAAGGCGCTCTGCTACGAGCAGGTGAGCAAGAAGGCAGGCTTTGAGTCAAAGACAGCGCCACTTGCCGCCCTCGACTGTGACGAGCATCCGTCTGCCGTGCAGATATTCGGCAGTGAGCCCTCGTTTATGGCAGAGGCGGCGGCGCAGCTTGAATCCTTGGACTACAAGGGCTGCACCTCGCAGATAAGACCTGCCGCCATTGATATAAACATGGGCTGTCCCGTGCATAAAATCGTCTCAAACGGCGAGGGAAGCGCGCTTATGAAAAGCCCCACGCTTGCCGCAGACATCGTCCGCGCCGTCAAGGGTGCTTTGCGGGAAATACCCGTGACGGTCAAAATACGCGCAGGCTTTTCAAATGAAAACAAAAACGCCGTGGAGATGGCGCAGGCGGTAGCAGAGGCGGGCGCGTCGCTCATCTGCGTCCATGCGCGCACACGCGAGCAGATGTATAACCCCGGAATTGACCTCGGAATTATCGCGAGCGTCAAGGAGGCTGTGAATGTTCCCGTCGTCGGTAACGGAGACATATATTCCGCCGCGGACGCGCTGAATATGATGAAACAGACGGGGTGCGACGGCGTCATGATAGCCCGCGGAGCACGGGGTAATCCGTGGATATTCTCCGAGATTGCCGCCGCCCTTGACGGTGAGGAGTATATATATCCCGTATTTGAGGACAGAATGGACACGATTATCCGTCAGCTTCATATGATGGTAGACGAGAAGGGTGAGCGCACCGCCGCCGCAGAGGCGAAAAAGCACGTGGCTTGGTACATCAAGGGCGTGCGCGACGCGGCTGGAATGCGAGACAGAGTAATGAAGAGCGAGAGCACGCGAGAGCTTTGCGACATTCTTTTGGAGATAAAGAGCAAATGAAAATATGTATCTTAACGGACGATAAAAAATTTCATAGAATGCTTGAGCTTGAGCTGACAGAGCAGGGCTTTGAGGTTGTTGACGCGGAGAATTATACCGAAAACATTGGTTGCCCCGTGCTTTGCGACCTTGACTGCTGTGACGCGGACGGGATAAGGGAAATTTCGCAGTCCTCGGAGATATTCGGCTGGACGAGGCATGAAATTGACGAAAATCCCCTGGCACAGCTCTGCTCGTGCGTGCTTGAAAGACCCTTTCTTATGAGTGAGCTTCGCGAGGCTCTGCAAAAGTACGCCTCGGGCGAAATGACCGCACGTAAGATGAAAAAAACGCAACATCGCGTCTCGGAATTCGGCAGACGAAAGAATATGCTGACCTGCAACCACCAAAAGCGCGAGGCGGTTTTCGGAGCGCAGACCATTGTGCTCAGTCCCGCAGAGGCGGACGTACTGAAGCTCTTGTGTGACAGGCGCGGAGAGGTTGTCTCTCGCGCGAGCCTGACAGAGCTTTTCGACAGTCCCGAGGGCAATATCGCGGACGTCTATATCTGCAAGCTGAGAGCAAAGATAGACAATAGGTTAGGTCTGAAATTCATTTATACCGTAAAGGGAAAGGGATATATGCTGAAATAATAATCCACCCGCATAGCGGGTGGTATTTCAGTTTCGGGCATAGCCCTAATACAACAGGCTACGCACAAGTGCGTCTTTTATTGGCCTGTCAGCCATGCATTTGTTACGAAACCCCGCTCAAGCGGGACTAAAACCAAGCCTCCCTTGTGTAAAGGGAGGTGGCACGGC
>JAFTKY010000027.1 GCA_017453005.1 Clostridia bacterium
ACGATTACGACGACGGCGTTATTACAACTGATCCCACATGTACCGAAAAGGGTGTTAAGACGTTCACTTGTCAGAACGATAACAGCCACACCTACACCGAGGAGGTTGACGCAGCCGGACACACTCTTACTCAGGTTGAGGCAAAGGCTCCCGACTGTGTAAACGTCGGTTGGGGTGCATACGAATACTGCTCTGTTTGTGATTACACAACCAAGCAGGAAATCGCCGCTCTCGGACACTCCTACAGCGCCGTGGTAACTAATCCCACTTGTGAGGCAGACGGATATACAACCCACACCTGCTCCAAGTGTGATGATACCTACACCGACACACCCACAAACAAGCTCGGTCACGATTGGGACGAGGGCACACAGACCATCGATCCCACCTGTGAGGGCGAGGGTGTCATGACCTACATCTGTCAGAACGACGAAAGCCACACAAAGACCGAGCCGATAAGCGCTACAGGACATAATTGGGACGAGGGCGTTGTTACAAAGGATTGCACGTGTACCGAGGACGGCGTTAAGACATACACCTGTCAGAACGATGCAAGCCACACAAAGACCGAGGCTATTGATGCTAAGGGGCACACCCCGAGCGATACGGTTGTCGAGAACAAGGTGTTCAATTGTAAAACCGGCGGTTCTTACGATTCCGTTGTTTACTGCTCTGTATGCACTGCAGAAATAAGCAGAACCTATGTAGAGCTTGCAGCTACCGGCAACCATAGTATGACAAGCGAAATTACCACGGCTCCTACTTGTACTGACAATGGTGTTCAAACATACTATTGTACAAACACCGACTGTACACACAGCTATACCCGAGTTGTTAGTGCAACAGGCCACAAGGAAAGCGCAGCGGTTATAGAAAACAGCATAGCAGCCACATGTACGACTGCGGGCTCTTACGATTCCGTTATATATTGCTCCGTTTGTAACACAGAAATGAAGCGCGAGGCAAAGACTGTTGAAATTGATACCACCGCTCATACCGGCGAAGCAAACGTAATAAAGAATAAATCCGACGCTACTTGTACAGACAAGGGCTACACAGGTGACATTCACTGGTCTTGCTGTGACGCTCTCAATACAAAGGGCGAGGAAATCGCTATCAACCCCAATGCTCATACAACTGACGAAACATACGTTGACGGTTACGTAGCACCTACCTGCACAACAGCCGGAGCGACGGGTGACACAAAGTACTCCTGCTGTGATGCAATTAAAGTTGCAAGCACGGTGATTGCTATCGATCCCGATGCTCATACAACTGACGAAACATACGTTGATGGTTACGTAGCTCCCACTTGTACCGAAAAGGGTGCGACGGGCGACACAAAGTACCTCTGCTGTGATGCAATTAAGGTCGAAAGCACGGAGATCGCCGCAAACGGCCACACCCTCACTCAGGTTGGTGCAAAGGCTCCCACTTGCACCGAAATCGGTTGGAACGCTTACGAAAAGTGCTCCGTATGTAGTTATACTACTTACGTTGAGATCCCTGCAACAGATCACAACTACACAAGTGAGGTTACAACTCAGCCCACTTGTACCGAAAAGGGTGTTAAGACTTACACCTGTCAGAATGACGCAAGCCACACCTACACCGAGGATATCGCCGCAACCGGCCATACCCTCACTCAGGTTGGTGCAAAGGCTCCCACCTGTACCGAAATCGGTTGGGACGCTTACGAAACATGCTCAGTTTGTGACTACACAACGTATGCAGAAAAGGCAGCACTCAACCACAACTATGAAGCAGTAGTAACACCTCCTACTTGTACGGCAGACGGTTACACAACTCATACTTGTACGAGATGTAACGATATCTACACAGATACACCCGTTGACGCAACGGGACACGCAGAGACCAAGGAATACAAGGTAATTGACGGTGTTCTCTACCACGTAGCAACCTGCGGATGCGAGGAAACTCGCGAGGCAGTTGAGGCAGGAACAGTCGTTGAGGTTGCAAATCAGGCAGACCTCCAGACGGTAGTTCTTGCGGGCTACAGCGTAAAGATCATGACAAACATTGATCTTACCGCGGCTATTGAGATCTACGGCGACGTTAACGTCACCATCGATATGAACGGCAAGACACTCACCGCTGACTGGGAATCCGACGGCGTTGTTGAGGTGCTCTTCATTCACGACGGCGCAACAGTTACCGTTACAGGAAACGGTACTATGATCAGCGGCGATCAGGCTGAAACAAACTCCGTAATCTCCTGTATCGACAATTCTACTCTTACTATTGAAAACGGCTACTTCTACTCCGCATCCTGTGGCGACGTAATCTACGCGAGAACAAACAGCACAGTTTACATCAAGGGCGGTAAGTTCGAGTGCGCTGAGGATTATTACGGCACGTGGTACGTTCTCGACGTGCTCGAGAGCGAGGACGAGGCAATCAGAGGAAAGTTCGTAGTAACGGGCGGCGAGTTCGTTAAGTTTAACCCCGCAAACCACACCTGCGACGGCGATTATAAGAATAAGGTAGCAGACGGTTACCACTCCATCTATGACGCAGAGACTTCCTCCTACACCGTTTCCGTTCACGTAGCGGCAGACGCAGTCGTAGAAAATAACGTAAATCCCACTTGTACGGCAGACGGCTCTTACGACACCGTAGTTTATTGCTCCGGCTGTGGTGCAGAGCTCTCCAGAGGCACAACAACAGTTGATAAGCTCGGTCATACCGAGGCAGAAGCAGTTGTTGAGAATGACGTAAAGCCCACTTGTACGGTTGACGGTTCTTACGACAACGTAGTTTACTGTACGGTTTGCGGCGCAGAACTCAGCAGAACAACAGTTACAGTTGACGCACTCGGTCACACAGAAGTAATTGACGAGGCCGTTGCTGCCGACTGTGAGAACACAGGTCTTACAGAAGGTAAGCACTGTGACGTATGTGGTGAGGTTCTCGTAGCTCAAGAAGTAGTTGCAGCAACGGGACACGCATGGACAAACGAATATGACACAACCTGTGATAACGGTTGTGGCGAAACACGTGTAGTTGACATTCATACCGATGCAATCGGTGTAAACGGAGACTCCTACACAGCTACAACAATAGTTAACGGCAACACCGTTACCATAAAGGCTAACGGCACAGTTAAGTGGCTCGAGGGCACAGGTGCGGGCTACAGCAACTGGATCGGATTTAAGATTACAGCTCCCGAGGGTGTTGATCCTGCGGACGTTACAATCACCCGTCCCGACGGCGCAATAAGAATTCTCGCAAACATTCTCGACGGCGTAAATTACGCTCATATGTACTACGGCGTAAAGGCCGCTACCACGTATGAATACAAGGTCGACTGGAATAGCGACGGCATAAATGAAATAACCGTTGTTATTGATGCAACCGACGTTTGCCTTGCAAGCGCGGCAGTTATAGAAAACAAGTCCGACGCAACCTGCACCGAGGACGGCACGTACGATTCCGTTGTATACTGCTCCGTATGTGGAAAAGAGCTTAGCCGCGAAACTATAGTTTCCGACGAGGCTACAGGCCACACCGAGGTTGTTGACGAGGCAGTTGCCGCTGACTGTGAGAACACAGGTCTTACAGAAGGTAAGCACTGCGACGTATGCGGTGAAATTCTTGTAAAGCAGACAGTGGTTGACGCTCTCGGACACACCGAGGTAGTTGACGCGGCTGTTGCTGCCGACTGTGAGAACACAGGTCTTACAGAAGGTAAGCACTGCTCCGTTTGTAACAAGGTTCTCGTACCTCAGGATGTTACTGAGGCTCTTGGACATGAATACGATGATGAATACGATCTCGAATGTAACCGTTGCGAGCACACAAGAGAATGTCCTCACGAATATGACAACAACTGTGACGCTGACTGTAACCTCTGTGGCGAGGAAAGAACTCCCGCAGATCACGTTGAGGAAACGCTTACAGGCACTCCCGCATCCTGCAACAAGGTAGGACTTACAGACGGCGTTAAGTGCTCCGAATGCGGTAAGATCCTCGTTGAACAGACATCCATCCCTGCTCTCCGTCACAATTACGTAACGAGCACGGTTGAAGCAACATGTACGACCGGCGGCTACACGCTCAATAAGTGTGAAAACTGCTCCGCATCCTATAAGACCAATCGCGTATCCGCAAAGGGACACGATTACGAATCAAAGGAAATATCCGCATCCTGCACAACGGGCAGCTACACTCTCTACACATGCAAGAACTGTGAGAGCTCCTACAAGGAAAATTACGTCTCTGCAGGCGGACACAAGTACACGCCTACCGTAACAGATCCCACTTGTACGACAAGAGGTTATACGACCTACACATGTAAGTGCGGAATCTTCTACACGGACGATTACGTTCCCGCAACGGGACACACGTACACGGTGACCACCGTTGAGGCTTCCTGCTCCACGCGCGGCTACGAGCTCCACGATTGCGACAACTGTGATATGTCCTACAAGACAAATTACACAAATGCCAGCGGACACGTCTACGTAGCAACCGTTACAAAGGCTACCTGCACGACAAGAGGCTACACAACGTACACTTGTAGCTGTGGAATGTCCTACAAGGCAGATTTCGTCGCTGCATCCGGACACACCTACGTACCCGAGGATCTTGGCGACGGCACAACGAAATATACCTGCGAATGCGGTAAATTCTACGTTGTAGCAAATCCCTGATCCTATCGGACAATATAATATGTAGAAAAACTCATAAGGCTACGGGTATTGCCCGTAGCCTTTCTTTTTGTCATAACGGTTCTCTCACCTGAAACAGCCGGGGCCGGCTTTTGTAAATAATTTGTAAATTTGCAAAATTTACTCATTGTCAACTTTAACAAATCGAATTTTATTTTTACCAAAATTTTGATTTTTGCTCTGCTTAAAAACGGTCTGTTTTTGTGCAATTTAACTATTTGCGGTGTGTTTGTGTCAAATTGCAAACTTATCGTAAAGTTGTATATACACTTATTTACAATATTTTCTTTTTATGCTATAATTTTATTGGTATGTTATATTATATATACGCGCGCGAGGGCGCGCGTATATCCCCCAAGGCAATTTCGAAGCCTTGCTTAACATTTCGAAATTTTTTTAGGAAAGGAAAGATTTCACTATGAAAAAGCTTCTTTTGAAATCTCTGGCGTTGCTTCTTGCACTCACGTTCATCATCTCCTGTGCATCGCTCGCCATCTCCGCCGTATCCTACGTTGCGGGTACTAACAACGTATCTGCTTCGTACAAGGCGGGAAAGTACTATTCACAATTATCACAGATCCCCTTGACGGGTAACCAGCGTCAGGACCTTGTGGCAGTTGCGATGTCTCAGATTCAGTACATGGAGAGCAACAGCTCTTCAGACCTTTCGGGTACTACGGGCGGCTCGTCAAACTACACTGAGTTCTGCTACAACTTCGGTTACGACATCGGCTCCAACTACGCTTGGTGTGCAGCGTTTGTAACGTGGTCTCTCCGTCAGGCAGGTATCAACAAGGTAGGTACCGGCTCCAAATATTATGCGAGAGCTAACTCCGCATACTACTGGTGTGAGGTAAGCTGCGGCTTCTGGGTATCAGCACTCAAGACGCAGGGCTACTGGCAGGGCTCCAAGGGCAGATACGGCGGCACGTATATTCCCAAGTCCGGTGACCTTATATTCTTCGAGAACGGCGGTGACTCCTGGTCTGACCATATCGGTATCGTAGTTTACTGCGACGGCTCGAATGTCTATACCGTTGAGGGTAACACAAGCGGAGCATCCGGTGTCGTTGCAAACGGCGGTAGAGTTGCTTTCAAGAGCTACGCTATCGGTAGCACGTCCATTCTCGGATACGGTGCTATGCCTTATAACACCACCTCTTCGGGAATTGACTACTCGGGTGCTAACCCCACTCCCGGTCTTTACATCGCGGACGGTAACAAGTACCTCTACTCCAGCTCCTCCTGTTCAGGAACGTACGTAGTACTTCCCAAGGGAACTCTCGTTGAGGTAACAGAAGTTTTGTCGAGCGGCACAGTCCTTAAGTGTAGCTACAACGGCGGTACATATTACGTTTCTAACAACACCGACCGTATCGTTCAGATCACGCAGACAAGCGGAGGCGGATCTACGGGCGGCGGAACAACGGGCGGCACAAACACCTCCGGCACAACGTACATGGCTGCATATCTCAACTCCTTCACCGCAGATGGAACCTCTTACACAGGTGGAGCAGCATATACGTCCAACCAATCAGTAGTAAATCCCTATCCCTTTAATGCATCGGCTACGTCGTTCGTACTCAAAGGTTGGTGTATGATTGACGGTGGACAAAGTGATAGCTTTTTCTGGTCAGCTGACGGAGGAACTACGTGGAATGACCTTTCTGCGGTGACGGGTACACCAAGTAACACGAGCGATTATCAAACAACAGCCTTAGGTCTCAGCGGTGCTTCATCGTGGTCAGCAATCAGTTACACCGGTGCTACGTATACTACAAGTGCCATTGACCTTTCAGCTTACGCCGGCAAGACGATAACTCTTATTCTTGCCCGTGCATCGAGTACGGGAGAGGCCTATATGTGTGCATCTATTTCCGGCATCACCGTTCCCGGCGGTTCGAGCGGCGATTCGGGTAGCTCGGGCGGCTCCGGAAGCACCGGTGGCACAACGTCCGGTTACACAAGCACGACGTCTTATCAGCAGAAGGCTTGCATCGACTATATAAATGGCGTTCAGTTCACAACAGATAATGAAGCCGTAAGATTCCAGCCCGTTTCTATCGCTTGTCCCAGCCAGACATCCAACAATATCCTCACCGTTGTAGGCTGGGATATGATCAACGGCGGTCAGAAGGACCTCGTTTACTCGGTTGACGGCGGAACGACCTGGACGGCTTGTCCCACCGTTACCTACTCCAACGGTACGGACGATCATAAATCCGCAGCCGTTGCGGGTGGTCTTACCGAGGCATACGCAAATACGACCAACGCAATATTCGACGTTTCCCTTGACCTTTCCGCATATAAGGGACAGACTCTTGACGTAATGTTCGCAAGAGTTGTTGCGGCTAACACAACTCTCGTTTCCCACTTCCTTACGGTTACAGGCGTTAAGGTTGGCGGTGACGGAACGTCTGCAACGATAAACGGCACCGCAACACATACTAACACCGCTCCTGCCTCGGGTAGCGGAAGCTACGGATATATAGGAAGCATTGATACGATCAATGGCAACAGTGCAGCACTCGGTTTTAATCGACTTATGTCTTCGCCCTATACTGCCGTTCCTGCAACTGCAACCGGAATTTCAGTCACCTCAAGTAATACAATATACATTAAGGGTTGGGCACTCGTTAATGCCGGACAGGGACAGTACGTCTACTCAATAGATGGAAGCACCTGGTATGCATGCAGCGGAACGATTTTCACTCCCGGAGATGCGGATGCATCCGCGATTCAAAGCACAGGCACCAATCATGGGCTCTCAAGCGTAAATCTTAACAACGCTCGTTTCCAAGATCTTACAGCGGACCTCTCCGGATGCGCGGGACACACGGTTGACGTATATTTTGGCGTAGTCGCTAAAAACGATTCAACAAAGATATGTCACATGCTCACAGTTGAAGATGTTGCCGTTCCCGGAGATGCATCCTCGGGCGATTCAACCTCCACACAGGTATATGACGTTGCGGCAGTTGTCAACTTCGTCAACGGCGTAGGCCCTGACGGAACAACCGAGACGAACTACGCAAACGACCTTATCACCTTAAACGGTAACATCCCCAACATCCCCATTGCAAACGCACTCACAGCAACAGGCACGACGACGCTTGCAGTCAACGGCTGGTGTATCGTCAACGGCGGTCAGCAGAATACTATAAAGTGGTCTCTTGACGGCGGCAATACCTGGAAGGGCACTTGTTCCGTTTCGGGCTTCTCCGACGGTACGGCAGATCACGCAAACGCAGCGGCAGTATGGAGCAATATCTCCAACGCCTCCGTTACGGGAGCGAACTTCTCCAACGCAAGCGTTGACCTTTCTGCATACAAGGGACAGACTGTTTCGGTAACGTTTGGACGTACCGGTACCGACGGCACAACGTATCCCTTCGTTACAATTTCCGAGGTTGTAGTACCCGGATGCAGTCACTCCAGCACAACGACCAATACAACGGCGGCTACGTGTACTGCGGCAGGCTCCAAGAAGGTCGTATGTAACACCTGCGGCGCAACGGTAAGCACAACGACGATCGCGGCAACAGGACATACCGCAGGCGCGGCAGCTACCTGTACAACGGCTCAGACCTGTACGGTATGTAACGAAGTTATAAAGGCAGCAACGGGTCACACCGAGGTCACGGTTGCAGGCACGGCAGCAACCTGTACAGCCACAGGTCTTACAGACGGTAAAAAGTGCTCGGTCTGCGGTGAGGTAACGGTTGCACAGACAACCATCGCCGCTAAGGGTCACACCGAGGTTACGGTTGCGGGCAAGGCTGCTACTTGTACCTCCACCGGTCTTACAGACGGTAAGAAGTGCTCAGCTTGCGGCACGGTAACGGTTGCACAGACAACTATTGAAATGACAGCACATAAATATTCTGACTCTAATTACTCATTCGACGAAAATTACCACTGGCAGGCATGTACGGTCTGCGGCGGCGGTGTTACAAGCACTGAAGCGCACACCTACAGCGGTGCGACCTGCTCGGTTTGCGGATACGGCTGTGAGCACGTAGCGGGAAGCGCGGCAACGTGTACAACGGCTCAGACGTGTACTCTTTGCGGTACGGAAATGACCGCCGCACTCGGACACAACTGGTCCACAACATATACGACTACTGAAACACATCACTATAAGACCTGCTCGCGTTGCTCCGAAAAGAACAGCTACGCAGAGCACAGCTTCTCGGGCGGCACCTGCGTATGCGGATTTGCAGAGCCCGTTGAGCTCCCCGCATTCAACTCCAGCGTTGACTACATCAACGGCGTCGGCCCCGACGGAACCGCAAATTCTCCCTACACGGGTCTCAGCGGCAACACGAACGGCGGCACGGCAAGCGTTGAATTCCCCTTGAGCAGCAAGGTAAACTTCGTAAAGCTTCAGGGTTGGGCGCTCGTTCTGGGCGGTATCACCGAGTACAAGTGGTCGGTTGACGGCGTTACCTGGAACGATTGCTCCTACACCTCACTCTCCAACGCCACCGACGATCACTTCAACGCATGCTCAGGCTACGGAATCACTTCCGCGAACACCTCAGCAGCAAACTCCCTCTTCTCGGGACTTTGCGCAGACCTTTCCTACTACGCAAACCAGACTGTAAACGTAACGTTTGCGGCAGTCGCTTCCGACGGAACTGTAGTTCCCTTCGTAACCGTAACAGGTGTTAATGCAGGTACTCCCAGTGAGGTTGGCGCATCCTTCGACTCCTTCTACGTAGGATCGACTATAACTAACTTCGACGGATTTGGCGGCGGCGTTATAAACGGTGTTACCGTATCGGGTGCCAATGCCGATACCGGCGCGCTTACACTCTCCAACGTCTACGCAGGCACTTCCCTCACCCTCTGGGGCTGGGCAGGCTACAACTCCGAGATAGAGTCCTTCGGTTACTACTTTGATAACTACTCCTCCGCAATTACGAGAAGCAACGCTCAGGCGGCTGAAGACGCAGTAATCGCGGCAGGCGGTCAGTATGCAAAGAGAATGAAGATAACCGTTTCCACCTCCAGTCTCGTTGGCGGCGGACATACAGTAACCTTCATCGTTAAGTTCAAGGACGGCTCCGTCAAGGAAATGGCAACGTGGAACCTCTCCGTTGTTGAATCCTCCGCTTCTTCGGGTGGAACTATCGCAGGCTCTAACGGTCAGTATGCAAACGTGATCATCCTTTCCGGTCAGTCTAACGCATACGGCGCGAGCCCCACGGACCATTCCTCCTACAATATAGCAAGCATGTACGGAAGTGCAGACTTCTCGAACATCTACATTCACTATAACAACATCAACGCAAAGCCTGTCGGCTCCGACTACGTATGGCAGACGCTCGCATCAAACTCCGGCTTTGAGCAGTACAAGGTTGGAATCGGCGGCGAGAACTCCACGCGCTTCGGTCCTGAGCTTGGTATCGCAAGCTACCTCAAGAGCGCATTCCCGAACGAGACGTTCTATATCGTCAAGTTCACCGCTGCAGGTACCAACCTCAACGGTCAGTGGTTTGAAAACGACGGAAACGGCGCAGATAACTGGGGACTTATCGCGGATATGGGTGATTACCTCTATCCTCAGATGGTCAACTACATAAACGAGTCCATCGGTATGATCCAGGCAATGGACTCCAGACCCATAAAGATCCACGCTTACGGTTGGGTTCAGGGTGAGTCCGACGCAGGTACGGCAGCTATGGCAGCATCGTACGAATATTACGAGCAGCTCATGCTCAACAGCCTCCGTTCCGACTTTGCTGACTACGCAGCTGACGGCGGCATCGCGTTCATCGACTACGCAATAAGCGAAATGACGTACCCCGAGACATTCGTATACGGCGGTATCACCTACCAGGCAGGTCAGGGCGTATGGGCATACGGTAAGGCACTCAACGACGCAAAGCGTGCCAACGCACAGTATCTCTTTGATACGGTAAACGCTGCAACCGAAAAATCCACCTACGGAATTGGTAAGTCCATACTTATCAACAAGACCGACTGGATGTCCAAGTGGGACGTAGGATACGACAGCGACAGATGGCATCTGTCACCTCAGTCCATGGAAGCACTCGGTAAGGCAATGGGTACTGCAATCCACTTCATGGACGGCAAGACCGCAACTCACGCTCATACCGAGCAGACGGTTGCAGGCACACCCGCAACGTGTACTGAATCCGGTATTTCCGACGGTATCAAGTGTGCTACCTGCGGAATTACACTCGTAGAGCAGACACTTATCCCCGCAACGGGACACGCGTTTGACAGCGACGCTGACGCAGAGTGTAACAACGGCTGCGGATATATCAGAGAAAACATCTGCGTTCACTCTTACGATTCTACGTACGAAAGCGACGCGACCAGCCACTGGAACGTATGTACACTCTGTAACAAGCCCGTAAACACTGCATCTCACAATTACACCAACGATTGTGATACAAGCTGTAACACCTGCGGATACACACGTGTTACAACTCATACGATAGTTACGACAGAGCCCGTTCCCGCAACGTGCACGTCCACCGGTCTTTCCGAGGGTAGAGCATGCGGCGTTTGCGGATATATTGAACAGGCGCCCACAGTTACAGCTAAGCTCAAGCACAGCTACACAGGCACAGTCACAGCTCCCACGTGTACCGATAGAGGCTACACCACCTACGCTTGTCAGAACGGCTGCGGCAAGTCCTACAAGGCTTCCTACACCGCGGCAACGGGACACAGGTACAGCTCCGTTGTAACAGCTCCCACCTGCTCGACAAGAGGATATACGACATACACGTGTGCTCTTTGTGAAATCTCCTACACAGGAGACTACACGAACGCATCGGGTCACAGCTACACGACCACAACGGTTGCTGCAACCTGCACGTCCAGAGGCTACACCCTCAACAAGTGTGACGGATGCGGCTCCAGCTACAAGACAAACTTCGTAGTATCCACGGGACACAAGTACGTTTCCGTAACGGTCGCTGCAACCTGCTCGACACGCGGATACACGTCCTACACCTGCTCGGGCTGTGGTTCAAGCTATAAGACAAACTTCACGAGTGCAGGCGGTCACAACTACGTCTCCGTTGAGGATACGGCGGCAGGCGTTATCAGACACACCTGCTCGGGCTGCGGTATGTTCTACGTAACCGCTATCCCCGGCGTAACGCTTAAGTCTCCCGCAAACAACTCCGAGGTTGTACTTGCGAACAATGATGTTTATACGTGGTATAACACCTACGATGCATCCACATACTGCACGTCGGCATACTACCACGATGCTCCTAATGGCGACCTTTACGCGCCCACTCATGTTACACTTGAGTGGGCGCCCGTAGAGGGCGCTTCGTGTTATACGATATCTATTTCCACAAATAAGGATATGTCGAACAGCGCAAATTACACTGTATCCGTTACCGCGGGCGCTATTCAGAACCTTTACGTAAACACGACGTATTACTGGCAGATCACCGCTATCTGTGAGGACGGTCTCTGTGCTGACGGCGACCTCAAGAGCGCGGTCTACAGCTTCAAGACCGCTATGAGCCCCAGAACGGTCTATATCGACGGCGTCGGCAACACCAGAGACGCAGGCGGATACACTACGATAACGGGCGCAACAATGAAGCAGGGCATGATCTACCGTGGCGGAACTCTTGACAACATTACCGCTGCAGGAAAGAACACAATGATAAACGATCTCGGTATCAAGACAGACCTCGACCTCAGAAAGCCCAACGAGGGTACGGCAGGCACGTCCTCCCCCATCGGTGTGAATTATATAAACATTGATGGAAAATACTACGTAGCAACCGACGAAACGGGTATCCACTCCGCAGAGGGCAAGGCGGCTATGGCAAACGAAATAAGAGCTTTTGCAGATGCGAGCAACTACCCCATCTACACCCACTGCTCTCTCGGACGTGACCGTACGGGCACAATAATCATGATAATTCAGGCGTTGCTCGGCGTTGACAAGAGCACTCTTATGATGGATTACGAGCTTTCCCTCTTCTCCTCCGTTGCAACCCAGGACGGTGCTGCTCTCAGCCTTATCAAGGCTAATATGCAGTCCACTCTTGATTATATCGAGAACAATTACGCGGGCACAACCTTTATGGAAAAGACCGAGAACTACGTTCTCAGCACGGGCGTTACCCAGGCGGAAATAAACGCGATCCGCACACTTATGCTTGAGACTGCATAATCAATACAGAAACAAAAAACAGCCAAGACGCTCGTCTTGGCTGTTTTCTTCATTATTTTATATATTACTTATAGAACTCTGCCTTGAGGCTTCTCTCAAAGAGGTCGTGCATGGCACTCTTGATGTCCGCGCCCTCGTAAAGAACCTGATATACCGCGTGGCATATAGGCATATCCACGCCGTATTTGTCGCAAAGCTTCATAATTGCTTTTGCGGTGTAATATCCCTCCGCGAGCTTATCGTATTTCTCTCCGCGTGCAAGCATCTCACCGTACATACGGTTGTGACTGTGCTTTGAGAATACCGTTGCCTCGTAGTCACCGAGGTGGCAAAGTCCGTAAGCCGAGAGCTCGTTGCCTCCCATAGCCGCAATAAGTCGGGACACCTCTCTCGCACCTCTGGACATAAGCGCGCCCTTGAGGGAGGAAAGTCCAAGTCCGTCAAGAATTCCTGCCGCAATACCGATAACGTTCTTTGCCGCCGCGCCTATCTCGTTTCCGATAATGTCCTCGCCGTAGTAAAAGCGGATAAGCTCGCTTGAGAAATTCTCAACGAGGTACTTTTTGACCTCCATGCTTGCACTGTCAATAACCATGCAGTTGGGAATTCCCTGATAAAATTCCTGAACGTGACCGGGGCCTATCCATACTGCAACCGAGCATGACGGGTCAACCCCGTCAGTCGCGACCTCGGAGAGCCTGCGTCCCGTTTCAATATCAATTCCCTTCATGCAAAGCACGAATATCTTATTTTTAAGTCCGAGCGGCTTCATTTCCTCCATAAGCCCCGCAAGGCCCTGCGAGTTTATGGATATTACTATCACCTCCGCGTCGCAAAGGCAGGATATGTCGGTGGAAATTTTGACCGATTCGGGCAATTCAAGCAGGTCGTTTCTCCGCTCGCGCTGAAATCTCTGTATGTCTGCCGCAAACGCGGGACCGTAAAGAGTTACGTCAAAATTACGCTTTGCGGAAAGATACCACGTAATAAGCGAGCCCCATCTGCCCGCGCCTATAACACAAATCTTCAATATTACCTCCCGTGCAAAAAAGCACTTGAAAAAATTCGGAATTTAGTGTACAATATATCTATATACGTTTATTATACATTAAA
The DNA here is from genome assembly GCA_017453005.1 of Clostridia bacterium. Classification (GTDB taxonomy): domain Bacteria; phylum Bacillota; class Clostridia; order Oscillospirales; family CAG-272; genus SVTX01. The sequence goes on from JAFTKY010000027.1 coordinate 13,987, forward strand.
TTACGGAAAAAGTCAATAGAAAGGACTTATCTTAATGCTCAGCATCAGCGTAAATAATCTCTGTCTTTCGTTTGGCGACAGAATAATTCTGGACAAGGTGTCTTTTTCACTTGAGGAAAACGACAAGCTCGGAATAATCGGCGTCAACGGAAGCGGAAAGACCTCGCTATTCAAGCTCATAACGGGCGAATATACGCCAAATGAAGGCGAGGTATATATATCCAAGGGCAAGACAATCGGCGTTTTGTCGCAGTACGGCGCGTTTTCGGACGAGGACGGCGAATACAGCGACGAGGACAGCGCACTTGAGCATATGTTTCTTGCCTTCCCCGAGCTGCTTGAAGCGGAGAGACGGCTCTCCGAGCTTGAAGCCCTGCTCCAGAATACAACCGACGCAAATCACGGCTCATATACGAGCGAATATACTACTCTGCACGAAAGGTTCATTCGCGACGGCGGACTTGAATTTCGCGGCCGTTGCGCGTCTATCCTCTCCAAGCTTGGCTTTTCGGACGACGACATGAAGCGCGCTGTAAAGCTGCTTTCGGGCGGACAGCGCACCCGTCTCGCGCTTGCAATTCAGCTCTGCCGCGAGCCCGACATTCTCATGCTCGACGAGCCGACAAACCACCTTGACATTGAGACGCTTGCGTGGCTTGAGAGCTTTCTTATTCAGTACAAAAAATGCGTCATGGTAATCTCCCACGACAGATATTTTCTTGACCGTGTGACTAACAAGACCCTCGCAGTTGAGAACCGCAAGGCAAAGCTCTACAACGGAAATTACACGAAAAGCATGGAGCAGCGCCGTATAGACCGAGAGATATACGAAAAGCACTACAAAAATCAGCAAAAGGAAATTGCACGCCAGGAGGCGTATATTGCCCAGCAGCGCGCGTGGAACCGCGAGCGCAACATTATTGCCGCAGAATCCCGTCTGAAGCTCCTTGAAAAGATGGACAAGCTTGACGCCCCCGAGTATTCTCCCCGCGCCATACGCATGAAATTTACATCCTCCATAACGAGCGGAAACGACGTTGTCAATATCAAATCCCTTTCCATGGGCTTTGGAGACAAAAAGCTTTTCTCAGACTTGAATTTTCTCGTCAAGAAGAATGACCGTCTGCTCATCATCGGACAAAACGGCTGTGGAAAATCCACTCTTATAAAGCTGCTTATGTCAAAGCTCTCGCAGACGGGCGGCAAGATAGAGTACGGCTATAACGTCGAGATAGGCTACTACGACCAGGAAAACCAGAATCTTGACGATAAAAACACAGTCCTTGAGGAGCTGTGGAGCGCATATCCCACGCAGACCGAGCAAAAGATACGCGGCACTCTCTCTTGGTTCAACTTTTTTGGCGAGGACGTTTACAAGACCGTCGGTATGCTTTCGGGCGGCGAGAGGGCGCGTCTTACCCTGTCAAAGCTTATTCTGTCCCACATGAATCTGCTCATTCTTGACGAGCCTACAAACCATCTGGACATTGACTCCCGCGAGGCACTTGAGTCCGCTCTCGAGAATTTGACGGCACTATAATTGCCGTCTCGCACGACAGATATTTTATTGAAAAGCTCGCCACCCGTATCATAGAAATAAAGCCGCAGGGATACTGCGACGGCGATATGTTCGACTATGAAATAACGAAAAAAAATCAAGCCTACACCGAGTTCCGCGAGTTCACGGACAATCGCCGCGCAAGGCTTATAGCCGAGTCGGGAGACACGGCAAAGGCGGAAATTCCCACCGCAAGCAAGGAGCAGTATCTCAGGCAGAAGCAGAATGCCTCCGAGGCGCGCAAAAAAGCCTCCAGAATTCAAAAGCTTCAAAAAGAGATGACGAGCCTCGAGGAGGAATTAAGCCGCACAGAAAAAGAAATGCAGGGCGATGCGGCGACTAATTACAAAAAGCTCTCAGAGCTTGATACTCGCAAAAATGAGATAGAAGAGCGTCTCATGGAAATATACGAGGAGCTTGAGGAGCTTGAGCAATAAAGAAAAAGAGGTGATTTCACCTCTTTTTTCTTTGTCCTTTAAATATTGGCTTATCCGACGAGCATAGCCACGCGCCCACAATCATAAGCCCAAGGGCTATAAAGTAGGTGTAGTGCGGCATGTCGCGGAAAATTACGAGAGACAGGAGCGTGCCTATAAACGGCGCTATTGCGTAATACGCGCTGGTCCTCGCCGCGCCAAGCATTCTCTGTGCATAGACGTAGAAGAAAATGCTGAGACCGTATGCAACAAATCCTACCGCAAGCACGGCAATAACACTCCAGAGCCTTCCAAACCTCTCGCCAAGACACAAGCCGATTATCACCGAGCCAAGTCCCGAGAAAATACCCTTGAGAAGCACTATCTCAAGCGGGTCTTTATCTGACAGACGCCTCGTGCAGTTGTTCTCCACGCCCCAGCAAATACAGGCAAGCAGGATAAAAAGCGAGCCGAGAGAAAAATCAAGGCTTGAGATATCCTCAAAGGAAAGGAGCGCGCATGAGGCGGTGACAAACAAAATTCCCACCCAAAGCCTCGGGCTTATTCTCTCCTTGAATATCATAA
>JAFTKY010000028.1 GCA_017453005.1 Clostridia bacterium
ATTACGCTTACTCCCTGCGGAATCGTAAATGATTTTAGTGCGGAACATCCGGATACAAGTCCGTTATCAATTTTTGTTATGTGAGAGGGGATCTCAAGTGATGCAAGGCTGCTGCAACCGTTGAACACGTAATGACCGAGCGTGATTACGCTTTGAGGAATAGAAACTGTAGTCAGCGCATCGCAATACTCAAAGGCACAGTCATATATGACGCGGGTACCCTCAGCCACGGCACAGTCCTTGATATCAAGTCCCTTTGCCTTGACCAACACCGAATACGGAGAGCCCTCGCTTCCAAGATACAACGCATTGTCCTTTTCAGTATAGACAAGATTTTCGCATTCCACGAAGTTATCCTCACCAATCGCCTCAATTCCGTTACCTATTGAAACATTTCTTAACTTTCTGTGTTCAAAGGTGAAAACCTCGTCGGATATAGCGGTAACGCTATCGGGGAGCACTACGCTTTCAATCTCGCTTCGATACAAAAAAGCACCCGTAGCTATACATTTGGTTCCTTCCCTTACCGTAAAATATACGGGTATCTTATTCGTAACCTCGACAAGATGGTTGCCGACATATAAAGCGCCGTCATACCAATTCGTCTCATTGTCGAAATACGGAGTAGCGCGGAACGCCCAACGTCCTATATAAGTGACCGTATCCGTTATAGTAATATTTTGAAGGGCGGAACAGTTTTTAAATGCGTCTGCACCAATTGATACTATTCCGTCGGGAATCGTCAATGACTGAATGCCATTGCAATTGAAGAACGCCGCATCATCTATTGCAACGACAGGAAGTCCCTTATACGTGTTAGGGATAACAAGATTGCTGTCAATACAGCTTCCTATACCCATAACAATATATCCGCCTGTTTCATAGCTATATCCAAATTCCAAGCCCTGCGACCCCGTGACTTGTGTGTAGCCCATCTCATTGTTACCGGTGCTCGGCAGTTCACTTCCCGAGCCGCCGGATAGACCGTCGGTTGTGTCGCAGCCCGTCAAAATAACAGCTGTCAAAACAACAATGCACAAAATGAGCCTTAGTGTAAATCCTTTGATTGTCATAATTGTTCTCCTTGAATTTTGTATAATAAAAAAGTGCACCAACCGAAGTTGATGCACAAAAACACACACTCCGATTGTTGCCACACAATTCAATTACATATTTATTCAACGACAAGTATGCAAATAAGAGCATGTATTTTTACAAAATAAAAAATACACACCTGTCGTGAATTTTATTGAATTATGTGGCACTTTTATTTTAGCACAAAAAGGTGATTTTGTAAAGGGGGTATTTAAATATTTGTATATACATAAACGGTCATCTGTATAAAATGGGGCTCTCCTCATCCACCACTTCGTGGTCCCCCTTCCCCGCAGGGGAAGGCTAAAACGGGCGTCGATTTCGCGACGCCCGTTATTCATCGTCTGCCCCTCAAGGGAAAGACGATTTTTTAACTATCGGCAGGCTGATTTTCGTTACGAAGAAATTATCTTCCCGTCCGTACGTAAACTCGCCGCCCATCTGCTCCGTTATCTTCTGGCAGGTCTTGAGCCCGATCTCGTTGCTCTCTGCCGTCACCGTATCACTTACGGCGTTTCGTATCTCTACCACCGCACAGCCGTCTTGCTCAAACAAATTAAAGCTTACAGGCTGCGACACGTCCGCATATTTGTTGATATTGGAAAAAACGTTGTCGATTACTCTGCCGAGATACAAAAGGTCAACGCGTATTTCCCCGCAAAGCTGTTGTGAAGTCTTATTCACCTCAATGCCCTTCTCGGTCAGAAGCACGGTGTGCTCGTCTATCATGTGATGCAGAATGTCCGCCGCGGGATAGTCGGAAAAGTCAAGCTCTATTTCCCTTTTACCGAAAACAAGGAAATACTGGAACATATCGTCCGAGAGCTTTTTGAGCTTTACCGCATTTTCGCGGCAGGCGGACAGATATTCCCTTGTGGTCTCGTCCTCGGTCTGCAATTCAAGTATATCGAGATAGCCCATCATGACCGTCAGCGGCGTGCGGATATCGTGAGACATCGCAGTGATAAGCCCCGCGTTTGCCTCCCACGCCTCGCGCTCCTTGCTCATGTTCGACACGATGGAAATTCTCATTCGGTTGATATCGTATGCCAGCGTGGAAATCTCGTCCTTTCCCTTTGAATATATGGGAATGTCCACCGCGCCCTGCTCAACTCGCTTTACGTTTGAGGCAAGCTTGGTTATTCTCACCGTCAGGCGCGAGAATGCAGTAAGCATGATAACCGCCATGACTATAAATGCAAGAATGAAGCTGAATATTACCACCGCACTGCGGACAAGGTTTTCCGAGTAGTCAACTACCGTGACAAGCAAGGTTCCGTCCTTGAAGACCACGGGAGACAGCTCTCTGTTACCCTCAAGAATGTCCGCGAGCGTCTGCTCGTATTCCTGCCTTGCGTCCTCGTTCAGGTAGTCACGGAAGTCTCGACCCTCGCCGTAATTGTAGTCGGGTACTGCGGTCACCTGCTCGGTGGGCTGCTCCGAGCCCGTTTCAGAGCCAAGCTCCGTGCTCTGCTCAGTGGACGTCTCGGTTGAAAGCTCTCCCTCCTGCGTCGGCTCCTCGGTCGCCTGCTCAAACCATTCGGGCGAGTATATGAGCTCGCTGTCCTTGTAAATAACGAGCTCCATGTAACGGCTGTCCGCCCAGGTGGTTATCCTGTGCATATCCGTTGTAAAAAGCTTATTGTCAACGACGTATTGCTGAAAATCCGCTATGTATTCGCGGCTTCTCTCCTCTACCATTTTGTCGTCAAGATAGTATTTCCACACAAGAAAGTTACCGAGCGTATAGCTGCCGACGAATATTCCCACGGCAATCGCTATGCTTATAAAGGTAACCATCATCATCCTAAACTTCAAGGAGTGCACGATTTGCTTAATTTTCAATCAGATATCCCCTTCCCCAAACAGTTTTTATTACCTTTGGCGAGGACGAATCGTCCTCCAGCTTTTTGCGGAGATTGAGCATATTTACCATAACGTTGTTAGAGCCCGACTGCAAAGCCGCCTCGCCCCATACCGCCTCGTATATGCTCGTCGTATCAAGCACCTCGCCTCTGTGCTCGTAAAGATAAAAAAGAATGTCAAGCTCTCTGTCGCGCAAATCTATCCGCACGCCGTTTTTGTATACCTGCCTTTTCTCGGGGTCAACGGTCACGCCGCCGCCAAGGTCAACCTGCACGGGGTTGTTCTCCTTGCCCTTGTATACCATGTATCTGCGGAGAAGCGACTCAACCTTCATCGTCAGTTCAAACGCCGAAAAGGGCTTCACGAGATAGTCGTCTCCGCCCGAAAGATATGCGGATTCCTTGTCGCTGTCGAGCGATTTTGCCGTCAGAAACAGTATCGGAGTAACCGAGCTCTCGCGAATCTTCGCCGTCGCATCTATTCCGTTCATCACGGGCATCATTACGTCCATAATAATAAGGTCAACGCCGCCCTCGGCAACCCTTTGCACCGCGCTCTCACCGTCACCCGCCTCAAAAACGGTATATCCCTTCTTTTCAAGCAACAACCGTATCACGCGCCTTATCTGCGCCTCGTCGTCAACTACGAGGATTTTTATATCGGAAATATTCAAGCAAAATACCTCCCTTACATGTCTTTTTTTCTATTATAACATATTTTCACACGGATTTCAACATAAAGTTGATTTTTTGCGCATGAGGCTTTATGATAGCAAAATCCAGCGAAGATGAGGGCGCTTTTGCGCGCAAAAGCGGGGAGCAAAGCGAAGCTTTGCGTAGGATTCTGAGCCGTTACCAAAGCTTCCGCTTTGGTGTGGGATTTCTGCTTATCCTCTGCCTCCGCCAACACAAAAACCCACCCTGATATTATAGAGGGATTCGAACCGTTACCAAAGCTTCCGCTTTGGTGTGGGATTTCTGCTTATCCTCTGCCTCCGCCAACACAAAAACCCACCCTCAGGGGTGGGTTTTTGTG
>JAFTKY010000029.1 GCA_017453005.1 Clostridia bacterium
CCATGGGTTGATACTCAAAAATCATTTTATCAAGATCAATAGTTTTTCCAATGTCGCTAAAAACCTTGCATATGCAATTCTTGATATCGTTATGCGCGTTTGCGTTGTCTAAAAAAAGCTGATAATTTGACATTCTAAAATTCCACCTCCAAAATTATGGTATATAAGAAGAATATCACAAAATCATAAAATTGTCAAACATTTCTTATCGCCACGCTATGTATCGCCAGACAAAATCTGTCGAACGGTGTCAATGTTATAAAAGACGGGGCGCCCTCGCGTATTCTCATTGTTCTTCTTATCTCTTTGGGAATGACAACACGTCCGAGGTCGTCAATTCTTCTGACAATTCCTGTGGCTTTCATATATAAGAACCTCAACTTTCATGAAAAATTTGAGATTTTTATGCAAGTTGAGAACCTTGTTGCTCGGTCTCCTCGCAAGAAAAATCTCCTTGATTTACAGATTTGTACTGTTAGTATCTGCAAAACAACGGGATTTATTTATTTCACAAGGAATTTTTTTCGTACATTCTTCAATTTCAACACGGCTGTGCATCTTTTTGTTTTCATCGAAAAAATCTCCATCTGTGCGCCGGCTGACGAATATGAATATATGCTCAGACGTGCCGAGATATCGCCCGACAGTCAAAAGCAACAAAAAAGCTCAAGTGGGAATATACAGAACGCCGAAATTACATTTTTTTTGCTTTTTCTATTGTAATAATTTACCCTTTATGCTACAATAAAAACGGACGGCAGTGCTGCTATTGCAGACTGTCTTCAAATTTTTTTGGGAGGTAAACGGACGTGTTTTTGACTAAGATCATATTGATACTGAATATTATTTTTTGCGGACGCCCTGCCTCCAAATTTGACTTCGGTTGAAGCTGATTTTGTCACTTGCGTTTTTGGAATACACGGCGCCCGATCATTGTGTTTTTGCTTTGATTTGGCGCCGTATTTTTGTCTTCATTTGGATGAATGAGGCGTATTCCGCAGACGGTGATATAAGCTGGGGCGGTGCTGTCGCAATCAGAATAAAAATTTTAAACAACGGGGGTACACGAAAATGAAAAAGAGAATAACGGTTAAGGCTATTTGCTTGGCGCTTGTATGCGTAATGCTTATTGCGGCGATGTGCGGATGTGCACATCAAAGCGATGAGGACGCACTTTTGGCACTTTACGGTGAAATCAAAGAGGATATATACAGTGAGGTGTATTACGAGGTGTATGACGAGGCGTATGAGAGCGTGCGTCAGCGTCTTGAGGAGGAATATGCATCAAAGAAAAGCTATGATCTCGCATACCAGGAGTGGGCATACGTTTCCGACGAGGTAAGGCAGACCTGGAGGGAGCCGCTGATTGATTTTCTGTCAACTATTCACCCCTACGGTCATGCAGTGGAGGTTAACCCGTTTGCTGAGCACCCCGAGGACCGATATCAATGGTACGAAGGACCTCACTCGGTGTCGCTGCTTGACATTGACATGGACGGAACGCCAGAGGTAATTCTGTCATCGGGGATTGGAACGTCATGGGCTTTGACTCACTCGGTTTACGACTTGATGACGGGAAAATATATTGACAAGTTCAGCGGAGGGGGCACGGATAATTGGTGTGTCTATTATAATACGGAAGGCGGGATCTTTCAGATATACGGGCTTTGCACCGAGCGCGCGGGCTGGAGCGACGGCGCGCGTTATACGTCTATGATATACATGGGCGAGGATGAGTATTATGACATTGAAGTGGTGTTGACAAGACGTCTGTTCTACGAGAGTTATTCTATGGAGTCGGTAGACCACATTAAGACGGGCGATGGCGCCGACAGCGATTACGATAAGAGGCTGGAGACCGTGTATGAGCCCACGTCATACAGACTTGAATGGGATGAGGTGGGTCCGGAGGATTACTTTTATGAGTATAATATGTTCTGGAATTCACTGGTTCGGCTTCCGTATACAAGAATGATTACGCTCTCGTGGAACGATGCAGGGCACGACGATTTTAAAAATTATGAATTTGAGAGAGATCAACCCATTCTGGCGGCACAAATGGCAGACGCGTTGCTTTCAAGCGAGCAGAGGTTTATAATTGTTCCCCAAGCCGACGAAGAGTGAGAGTTGTGTAAGGAGGAGGTAACATGAGAAAAATATACGTATTTTTGACTGTTCTTCTTGTTTCGTTGACGGTATTTTCATCGGGATGCGATAAACCCGATCCCGACAAAAGCCCCGAGCCCGAAAGCCCCCGTCCCGAGAGATTTTATCCCACTGGACTTGAGGACTATGAAATATCGACCGAGGCGGGAGGGATTTACGAATATTATAAGGAGCCGTCCGTGCTTTGCGAGGATGGCAGGCTTATCGGCGACGAGGAAAAACAGAGCTGGTATGACGATATTCATAAGACGCTAAAGACAATATTTGAAGGTAAAATGGAGCCGCCGGACGATGTGTATGAATACATGAACGGTGCGCACGACGGAGTTGCGTTCGCAATCCTGGATATAACGGGGGACGGGATCCCCGAGCTCCTTCAATGTGCCGGTAAGCAAACGCAGACGCGCAAGGGATGGTACACGTGGACGGAATACCGCGTAAACGTGTACGATATACAAAATCAGATATTTATGGATGCGATCACGGTCAATTCGCATAATGAATATACGTATGGCAGATGGTCGATATACAGAAAAAAGGACAGCGGGGCACTTCAAAACATCATAGAGCAAACAGATCCGAATGACGGACTGCGATACACGATTTCTTATTTGAGGATAGACTATGATGAAAGTGGATACGTTTTTTACCATATGATCGGCAGAGCGCTACGTGAATTTGAAGGAAACGAGTACTATGCAAACGAGCGCGGCAAGCTTGAGATGATTGACAAGGGATACGCGTTTTACCGTGGTTGGTCAAGGCGTGAGATGACGCGTGAGGAATTTGAAACCCTTTTTGTCAATCTTGCAACGGAATACGATTATTACGGTGACGTTGAGTTTGTCGAAAGAAAGGATATTGAGGGCGACAGGTCACTCTCAAATGAGGAGTTGGCAAGCGAAATTGCCGCCGCGTTGCTGTCAACAAGCCAGAAATTTCCCGTTGCCGAGCTATCAGACGGGCAGTAGCCGTTTGTGCGTATTTGACGTGCAATCCTTAAAAAAACTTAAAAAATCCGTGTAAGGTTGCAATTCCAAAAAAAGTATGGTATAATAGCCGCAGAAACCCAAATCTGAATTTTTTGGAGGAAAATATGAAAAAGAAGGTATTTAAAATTATCGGCATAGTGCTTGCGGCAATACTTATACTCGTGCTGCTTGCGGTCAGCGTGTTCTCGATAATGGACAGAGTAAAGCACAGAGAGTTTTACAAGAACGCAGAAAAGGTCTGCCCCATTCCGGGACTTTGGGACGGAGCGGTGCAGCAGGGCTTTGACTATTCCGAGGAGCTTGGAACGTATATATATGCTGGCTATATGAAGGACGGCTCCGCGTCAAGGCTTTATATTTTTGACGGCGAGGGTAACTCGAGATTCGTCTCTCTCAAGGAGAAGGACGGTAAGGACCATACGGGTCACGTTGGTGGCGTTTCCTTTGGCGGAGACTATATTTACGTAACCTCGTCCGCGGATGACAAAATAATCATGTTCAAGACGAGTGATGTGCTTGACGGTGACGGCGTAGCTACCGTGTGCGACGAGTTTGAGGTGTTCCTTTCGTCTGCGTACGTGTATGTGCGCGGCAACACGCTCTACACCGGTGAGTTCTATATAGCAGAGGACTACGAAACACCCGCAGAGCACAGACTTACCACCCCCTCGGGCGACAAGAATACCGCTCTCATGGGCGTCTATGCGCTTGGTGAAAACGGCAAGCCCGAGAGTGCTACACCCGATTACGTGATGTCCACACGCGGTCAGGTTCAGGGCATGGCGTTTGACGGAGAGGGCAGAATAATTCTCTCGTCCTCGTGGGGACTTACCACGAGCGAGCTGTCAGTATATGACGCAGCAAAAGCCGACGAAGGCACGGTTACCCTTGACGGCAAGGAGCTGAAGGTCAAGTATCTTGACAGCAAGGTGCTTGTTGCGACGCTTATCGCACCTCCCATGGCAGAGGAGCTTGTATATAAGGACGGAAAGCTTCTCATTATGAACGAGTCGGCGTCCATGAAGTACATCTTCGGCAAGCTCACGAGCGGAAATCATCTGCACGCACTTGATTACGATAAGGTAATGTCCGATAAGGACTAATAATAAAAAATCGCTCTGCGTGTGCAGAGCGATTTTTTAATCCTCGTCCGTGACGTATTCCGAGATGTCTATCGACGCGAGCTTTTGGGCGTTAAATTTACCCTTCGTTCTTTCAAAATACTGAATATTGTTGCGTAGCATGAACAAAAACTGATTATTGGGAGTTCTTCCCTCCGCCTCGGAAATGTAGAGGAGCTTGCGGAGAAGGTCCTCGGAGAGACGTACTGTTATTTCTGGCTGCTTTTTCATGACTGTATATCCTCTTTTCGTGAAATTTCGGCGCGTCTTGCCGCCGAGTGATTAAGTCTTTTTATATGCGAGAACGCCTCGGGCGTAGTCTCAAAATATACCGCGCATTGATCCTCGCCCTCGGAGAAAATGCCGTAGTATATGTTGTCCGAGTCAAGAGACGATATGAAAATGTAATCCTTGTGCAGTGTCACACCCTCCAGGTGCTCGGACGCCTCGGGGGTGAAAAGTCCTATTTCGCTGAATGCTTTTATATCAAGCTCAAGCGACACTTTCCTGTATGATCTCGCCTTGATGGTCGTAATTGTTAACCTGTTTCCGAGAATTACGGATTCAAACTCAACGTGTGTAAATCTCCACGAGAAAAATATAAGCAGTATTTCCACGCCTATCACCATGACGAATGCGGGAATTATGAGCATTGAGCCGTAGAAAAGGTTTATTACAAGCACCGCCGCCGCGATGGGAAAAGCGACGTATCCGATGATACACCAGAGCTTTTTTGCCAAAAGAGCTCCTTCGCTTTTTTGCCTGACGATATATTCGTAGCTTCCGTCTGCCATAAAGCCTCCGTTTTTTGCCTTCAGAGTTGGATAATTCCTTCTGAGCTCCAAGGAATTTCGTTCCACGGAAAAGATTATATCATAAAACGGTGATTATTTCAATCTCCGTCACAAAAAATGTTTGAAATTTTAACAAAATTAAAGAAATTTCTCTTGATATTTCGCTCTTTTTGTTGTATAATTAGAAAAAAGTCGTCTCGTACGGCAATTTAAGAAAAAACAGAGGAAATACAATGAAAGCAGTAATCACCGTAACGGGTAAGGACTCTGTCGGAATTATCGCTCAGGTCTCAACCGAGTGCGCAAAATACGGCGCGAATATTCTCGATATATCGCAGAGCGTTCTTTCGGATTATTTTGCAATGATAATGCTTGCGGACATTCAGACACTCACGCTGCCCTTTGCCGACTTCGTTGACAAAATGTCGGAGCTCGGACATGAGCGCGGACTTGAGATACACGTAATGCACGAGGATATCTTCAACACGATGCATCATATCTGAAAAAAGCGTCACATTTGAGAAATGAGTCAAAATAATGGTAAATACTAAAGATATACTGGAAACAATAAATATGATACGCGAGGAAAACCTCGATATCCGTACGATTACTATGGGTATCTCGCTTTACGATTGCGTCAGCGAGGACGAGGACAGACTTTGCGAAAAAATTTACGACAAGATAACGAGCAAGGCAAAAAATCTTGTCTCTACGGGCTGCGGCATTGAAAAGGAATACGGTATCCCGATAGTCAACAAGCGCGTATCCGTCACCCCCATATCTCTCGTCGGCGGAGGTATTTCGCCCGAGGGCTATATAAAGGTCGCAAAAACCCTTGACAGAGCGGCAAAGGAGCTTGGCATAAACTTCATCGGAGGCTTTTCCGCACTCGTGCAGAAGGGCATGACGAACGGGGCAAGAAATATGATAAGCATTATCCCCGAGGCACTTGCCGAGACGGATTTCGTTTGCTCGTCCGTTAACGTCGCATCCACTAAGGCGGGCGTCAATATGGACGCGATAAGCCTTATGGGACAAGCAGTCAAGCGTGCGGCATACCTCACTCGCGACCGTGATTCCATTGGCTGTGCGAAGCTTGTTGTGTTTGCTAACGTCCCCGAGGATAACCCGTTTATGGCGGGAGCGTTCCACGGCGTAGGCGAGGACGAATGCGTTATAAACGTAGGCGTATCCGGTCCCGGCGTTGTCAGCTCGGCAATTCAGAGAGCGGGCGACTGCGACCTTTCCGAGCTTGCGGACATAATCAAGAAAACCGCGTTTAAGATAACCAGAGTAGGTCAGCTCGTGGCAAGCGAGGCGTCAAGGCGTCTTGACGTGCCGTTCGGAATAGTTGATTTGTCCCTTGCGCCCACCCCCGCGATTGGCGACAGCGTGGCGCATATACTTGAAAATATGGGACTTGAGTCCTGTGGCTGTCACGGAACGACGGCGGCGCTGGCGATGCTAAACGACGCTGTCAAAAAGGGCGGAGTTATGGCGTCAAGCCACGTTGGAGGACTATCCGGCGCGTTTATTCCTGTATCCGAGGACGCGGGCATGATAGCGGCGGTCGAGCGCGGTGCGCTCACCCTGGAAAAGCTTGAGGCTATGACGGCTGTCTGCTCGGTAGGACTTGACATGATAGCTATTCCCGGTGACACCGACGAGGCGGTCATCTGCGGAATAATTGCGGACGAGATAGCCATTGGCGTGGTGAACACGAAGACTACGGCAGTGCGCGTCATTCCCGCATATAATAAGGGCGTGGGAGACTATATCGACTACGGAGGACTGCTCGGCAGAGCTCCCATTATGGATATCAACAGATATTCGCCCGCAAAATTCATCGGCAGAGGCGGAAGAATACCCGCACCAATACACAGCTTGAAAAATTAAAACAAATAAAAATTAAACGGAGGAAAACATCATGAAAGAAAAGTTTTTGAACACCATGTCCGATTGGAAGGACAGAGCTTACGAGACCGTATTTGCGGGAAGAGTTGAGGCAGAAAAGAAGGCTACCTTCTGGAGAGTAATGTTTATCGTAACCGTATCCATTCTCGGCGTAGTCGTTGCGGGAATCGTAACCTACTCCATTCTCAAGAAGAAGTTTGACAATGACATTATAGCAAGACTTAAGGCTCGCTTCTCCAGAGAGGTTGACGACCTTGATTTCGTTGAGGCTGCAAGCGAAGACGTTGTAGTTGACGTTGTAGAGTAATTTTTAATTGGAATGATACAGGATCTTCACAGTCACACGTATTATTCCTTCTGCGGCGCGGACAGACCCGAGGACGTGGTTGAGGGAGCTATTGCGGGAGGCATTGAGCTTCTCGGCATCTCCGACCACAGCCACGGCATAGGAAATGCAAGGCTTGACGTAATGTTCTACGAGGGCGATCTCGGGCAGGATTATTACAGAACGCTCACGCGTTATTTTGACCATATAAACCTTATCAAGGAAAAATATGCGGACAAGATAAAGATCCTTCGCGGAATCGAGGTCTGCACGCACACCGAGCAAAAGAGAACGGCGCTCCCCGAGAGCGCCGATATCTCTTTTTTCGACTATTGCCTGATTGAGCAATTAGACCAGACATCGTCTTCTACAAGGGGAGACCTTTTCTCGTACGCTGAGAGATGCGGCTGCGCCGCCGTCGGCATAGCGCACACGGATATGTTCAGCTTTGTTGAGCGAATAGGGGAGAAGCCCTACGATTATTTTAAAAGAATGGCAGAGCAGGGGATATTCTGGGAAATGAACGTGAGCTACGACAGCATACACGGATACAGACAGCATCCCTATATGCTCAGATTCTTTGAGGATGAAGAGCAGCAGGCGATAGTCAGAGAGTCGGGCGTGAGGCTCAGCGTGGGCTTTGACGGACACAGAATTGCCGAATACCGCCCCGACAGAGTAAAGGAATATTGCGAAAGAATACATAAGCTTGGGATAAAGCTGGCGTTTGAATGAAAAATCGGCAGAGGTGATTGCATCTCTGCCGATTTTATGTTATAATGAGTACGGATAAAAGCCTCTTCCCTCGGAAGAGCCTTGTGTGAGTACGCATCAACCCCTGATCAGCCGTTATGTAATTGTTATTAAACGCAAAGCCTGAGAAAAAGCTCAAATACAAAACAATTCCACCCAAATTCTCCACACGGGTGGTGGAAACCTATATAAAAAAGTGGTAAATTATTATCAAAAGGAGGCGATAGCAATGAATCAAAAGGAGATAGGGCACTTTATTGCGACAAAAAGAAAAGAAAAAAATCTGACACAGGAGCAGCTCGCGGAGAAGCTGAACGTATCAAATAAAACAATTTCTAAATGGGAAACCGGAAAGTGTCTGCCCGACTATTCAATAGTTGAACTGCTTTGCAAGGAGTTGGAAATAACTATAGTTGAGTTGTTTGAGGGAAAACGGTCGGAGAGCATGGAGGTGCTTGACGAAGAAAAATACAATATGCTGCTATATAAATTGCAGCAAAGCGAGAATAAAATAAATGAGCTTGAGCACAAAATGAATCATAGCGTTACAACAACGGGAATAAGCTTTGGGTGCGCATTGGCAATGATAATCAGCTACGTGAATTGGAACTCCATAGGCTGGGCGATACTTCACGGATGCTTCAGCTGGGGATACGTGATATATTTTTTGATTAAGTACTTATAAAGAAAGCCCGACAGACTTCAAAGTCTGTCGGGTTAATTATATTTATTCCTCAATAACCTCGATGCTCTCGATAACTACGGGAGTTCTGGGGACATCCTCGTACCAGCCCCAGGAGCCGGTCTTTACGCCCGCTATCATGTCAACGATCTCAATGCCCTCAAC
>JAFTKY010000030.1 GCA_017453005.1 Clostridia bacterium
CTCCTGCAGTTGAAGAGGCAGCAGAAGCTACCGACGCCGAGTAATTCGATTGGAGAATAATTAATCATGGCTAATTTTAACTTTAACAAGGTCATTCTTGGTGGTAGACTCACCGCGGATCCCGAGCTTAAGCAGACACAGAGCGGCATCGCTGTTGTTTCCTTCAGCATCGCGGTAAACCGTCGTTATTCCAAGAACGCAGCACAGCAGAGCGAGACCGATTTCTTCAACGTGACCGCTTGGAGACAGACCGCAGAGTTTGTATCCCGTTACTTCAAGAAGGGCTCTTCCATCTGTGTTGTAGGAACGATCCAGAACAGCACCTGGACAGACCAGCAAAACGTTAAGCACTACAGAACCGACATCGTAGCTGATGAGGTTATGTTCGTAGACAGCCGTTCCGAGTCCTCGGTCGGTGGAGACGATGCATTCGCGGCACCTGCATTTGCAACGCCCGTAGCTAACGCTCCCAAGTTCGAGGAGATCAAGACCGACGACGATCTTCCTTTCTGATCTAAGGTGATCGCGTCAACAAAAATTAATTTGGAGGATTAAATAAGATGGATAGAACAGAGAACACTCGTCCTGCACGTCCCGCTATGCGTGCAAAGAGAAAAAAGGTATGTATCTTCTGCGCAGATAAGGTTTCCTTTATCGATTACAAGGATTCCGCAAAGCTCCGCAAGTTCATCACTGAGCGCGGCAAAATTCTTCCCAGAAGAGTATCGGGCGCATGTGCAGTACACCAGAGAGAGCTCAACACAGCAATCAAGAGAGCTCGTCAGGTAGCACTTCTCCCCTACATTTCCGACTAATATTTATATTTGGTCACAACCGTCGGGATCTTTTTTGGGATCCCGACGGTTTTTTTATAAAAAAATAAAAAAAGTATAGACAAGACGTGAAATGTATGATAAAATACGTTTGAGGGAATAATATTCCATAAATAAATTTTTTTTGGAGGACAGAACAATGAGCAAATATGCAGGAACACAGACAGAAAAGAATTTGATGGCAGCATTCTCGGGCGAGAGCGAGGCGAGAAACAAGTACACATATTTTGCATCTAAGGCAAAGAAAGAGGGCTATGAGCAGATCGCGGCTCTTTTCCTCAAGACCGCCGACAATGAAAAGGAGCATGCAAAGCTGTGGTTCAAGGAGCTTGATGGCATCGGTAACACCGCAGAGAATCTCGTAAGTGCAGCGGCAGGCGAGAACTACGAGTGGACCGATATGTATGCAGGTTTTGCAAAGACCGCAGAGGAGGAGGGCTTCCACGAGCTTGCTGCGAAGTTCCGTCTTGTAGCTGCTGTTGAGAAGCATCACGAGGAGAGATACCGCGCACTTCTCAATAACGTAGAGACGAAGACCGTATTTGAAAAGAGCGGCGTACAGATCTGGGAGTGCCGCAACTGCGGACATATCGTAGTTGGTACGAAGGCTCCCGAGCTTTGCCCCGTATGCAAGCATCCTCAGGCTTATTTTGAGATAAGAAAAGAGAATTATTGATAAAAAAACGGCAGGGATGCGATTCTCTGTAAAAAGCCGTAGAAACATTGTGTTTCTACGGCTTTTGTTTTTTATATGATAACAAACAATACTAAAACAAAAAAATGGTCGAAAAACATTGATTTTTGCGGGGGAGTGTGATATAATTATATAGTATGTTAATACGGAGAAGCGTGGTTTGGCAAATATGGCTGACATTCTACGAATATATTTGATTGAACACTGCCCCGCAATCAAGCGTAAAGGAGTAAAAAATGAAAAAATTCATTATACTTGCAGACCTCACCTGCGATTTGTCCGCAGAGCTCAGAGAATATTTCGGTGTGTCGGATTACATCGGGGGCATTATACATTTCAGCGACGGACGTGATTTTGATACCACGCTTGAGTGGGATAACATTTCAAGAGACGAGTTCTACAAGGCACTTTCCAATAAGAAAATGCAGATAAGCACTGCGCCCGCAAGCCCTGAGAAATATTATGAAAAATTCAAGGCTTATGCCGAGCAGGGTGTAAATATAATCAGTATGTCGCTCTCGTCAAAGATCAGCTCAACGTACGAGGTCGCAAAGCTTGCCGCAAACAGAATAAAAGAGGAATATCCCGAGTGTGAGATATACTGCTTTGACTCTTACAGAATGTCGGGTGCGTTCGGTCTTCTTGTAGCGTACGCTCACGAGCTTCAGCGCGAGGGTAAGTCTATGGACGAGGTGATAGATTGGCTTGAGTGTAACAAGTACAAAGTTCACCAGATGGGCCCCATTGACGACCTTATGTTTGTTGCGCGCCGCGGAAGAATTTCTACGGGTAAGGCTATCATGGGCAGCTTCGCGGGAGTAAAGCCTATGGGCGACTGCAACAGCGAGGGATACGTCTCTGTGCTTGGCAAGGTCAAAGGAATAAAAAAGGCTCTTGAGGTCACAGTAGAATACGTAAAGCGCGCAGCAAAGAACCCCGAGGAGCAGTATATCATCATCTCGCACAGCGACAGACAGGCGTATGCTGAGCAGCTCGCACAGATGATAGAGAATGAAATAAAGCCCAAAAAAGTATTCGTAAGCGACGTTTTCTGCGGATGTGGAACGAACATCGGTCCCGGTATGGTGGGAGCTTATTTCCTCGGCGACGAGGTATCCACCGATAACGAGGCAGAAAAGGAAATTATGCGTGCGGCTATGGAGAGCCGTGCTTGAGCGATACTAACCCGACAAAAAGGATTGGACGAAAATATATGATAACGAAAATTACCGGTGCAAGCTACAAAGAAATGCTTGACTTCGGAATTAAAAATCTGGAAATACATAGCAAAACGGTAAACGACCTCAACGTTTTTCCCGTTCCCGACGGAGACACGGGCACGAATATGCTCATGACTATGAAAAACGGCTATGCGTCAATACCCGCGGACGCCGAAAGCATTTCGGACGTGGCGGGAGGCTTTGCGTGCGGCGTCGTGTTCGGCGCAAGGGGAAACTCGGGCGTAATACTCTCACAGTTCTTCAAGGGTATATCCCGCGGACTTGAGGGGAGTGACGGTGCAGACGCCAGAGCCTTTACTCTCGCGCTTGAGAGCGGAGTGGAATGTGCGTATTCCTCGGTATCAAAGCCCGTTGAGGGCACTATGCTCACAGTCATTCGCGAGGCAACCGAGACGGTAAGGGAAAGGCTTTCAGAGTGCGGTAGCATTGACGGTCTGATAAATATATTCCTCGCTCGCGCAAAGCAGTCGCTTGACAACACACCAAGCCTTTTGCCCGTGCTTGAGCGCGCGGGCGTGGTGGATAGCGGCGGCGCGGGAATAGTCTACATATTTGAGGGCATAAAGAAGTATCTTGACGGCGAGCGGATAGATACGTCAGGTGCTCATCAGGTAGAGGTGCAGAGCATTGACTACTCCGCGTTTAACAGACAAAGTAAATTTGAATTCGGATATTGCACGGAGCTGCTTATTCAGCTGACGGACGGCAAGGCGGAATTTGATTACGACGAGTTCACGTCTCAGCTCCAGAGCCTCGGTGACTCGGTGGCGACCTCGTTTGATTTGTGCAAGGTCAAGGTACACGTTCACACGAAGACCCCCGAAAAGGTGCTCAAATACTGTCACACCTTCGGAGAATTTCTCACGCTCAAGATAGAGAATATGTCGGTACAGCACACGCAGAGGGCAAAGAAATATCTTTGCGGTGAAGGCGGTGACGATTGCAAATTTGCAGTCGTTGCGGTAGCCCCCGACCCACTTGTGCAGAATATGTTCGTTGAGATGGGAGTTGACTGCTGTATATTGAGCACGGAAAGCCCCTCGTCAAGCGAATTTATTGAGGCGTTTGAGCATACCAATTCAAAGGAGATACTCGTTTTCCCGAACACCTCAAACTCAATTCTCAGCGCGATGCAGGCGGCAAGCCTTTATAAGGGTGCAAAGGTGACGGTGCTCAACTGTCGCTCGGTGGCGGAGTGCTACGCATCGCTTGCAATAATAGATTTTGACAGCGAGGATACGGGCGAGGTCATTGACGCGGTAAACGAGACGGTGAGAAATATTTATCTCGTTTCCATAGTCCGCGCCTCAAAAAACATAAGCTACGGCAAAAAATCCATTGTCAAGAATGACTTTTTCGCGCTTGCAGGCGACGAGATACTAGTCACGGGTGACAGGCTTGAAAACGTGGCGCTCATCACCGTAAGAGATATCTTGAAGCACAAGGACTGCAGCGTTATTACCATGTTCTGCGGAAGAAATGTCTCCGAGCAGCAGATAGAGGTGCTGACGGAGGAGATCGAGAGCATGGGACTTGGAATTGAGCTTTACGCGATTACCACGGAGGACGGTATACACGACCTTACTTTGTCCTTTGAATAAAACATTTTGAGAGGATAAAACAATGCAAAAGATCACTAACAGAAAAAAGCTGTTTTTGTACGGCTGCTCGGGAATGGGCGTAAATATGCTCAATCTCATTATGGGCTCGTATCTGCTCAGCGCACTCCTCGTGGGTGGCTTTGACGAGCATATCGAGTCCTGGACGTACGTCAGCCGCGACCTTGTGATCGCGGGAATTTGGAGCATACTTTTGTTTGCCATCAAAGCATTTGACGGAATTATAGACGTGCCCTTCGCCTCGTTTGCAGACAGACTTAAAACACGCTGGGGACGTCGCCGTCCCGCGATACTTATGGGCTTTATCCCCATGCTGGTTTCGTACGTGCTTTTCCTTTTCCCTATAACGACGGAAAAGAGTGTTGCAAACACCATCTGGTTTGCGGTATTGCTCGGCGTATTCTACTGCTTTTACACACTTACTATGCTTACGTACTACGCGACCTTCTCCGAGGTCTGCGAGACGGAGCAGGACGTGGTATTTTTGTCAAACACAAAATCGGTATTTGACGTAGTATATTTCATTTTCGGATACGCGCTTCTCCCCGTATTTATCAGTATCGGAATAAATATCCGTTACGTTGCGCTCATATTCATGCCTCTGGCGTTCCTTATGCTCATACCTTTGTTTATGCTTAAGGAAAAGTCGACCAAGGCGGAGAAGAACGAAAAGGGTGAGCTGGTAGCTCCCAAGAGTGACGCGCTCACGCTTGGAGCGGCTATAAAGAACTCCTTTAAGAACAAAAAATTCATTTATTGGATGTGTACGGCTGCTATAATGAACGTTGGACTTCAGCTTTTCCTTGGCGGAATAAACGAGCTGTTCTCCTCAACGGGACTGAACATGACGGTAGTTATGGCGTCGTCATTTGCTCCCGTTCCGTTTACGCTCATCCTCTATAACAAGATAGTCAAAAAATTCGGTCTCGGACACGCGTACAGATATATCCTCACGATATTCTCCATTGGTATGCTTGTAATGTTCGTATGTACGCAGACGTATCAGTATCTCACCGAGCTGCAACTTACTCTGATAGCGGTACTTGGCGGCATATTCGTGTCCTTTGCAATAGGAGCGTTCTTCTCGGTAACCTATACCGTTCCCACCCATCTCGCCGTAGAGCAGAAGGCGGAGAAGGGTGTTAGCGTTGCGTCCATGTACTTTGCAGTTCAGGGACTTTTTGAGGGCGTTTCCGCGGGCTTTGCGACGGGTATCGTGCTAGTAACCCTCAAGGATAAAAACGTAATACATCTGTTGCCCCTTATAGTTGCGGGAACGTGTATGCTGGCGTTTATCATGTCGCTTGCATTCCCAAAAACCATTGCAAAAATGGGCAAGGACAAGGAAAAGGCAGTGCTCCCCGAGGCAGAAGCTCCCGCTCTTGACGAGGCGGTAGAAAAAGTCACCGCCATAAGTGACGAGGAGATAAAAGAGAAGCTCCGCGAGATATTTGCGGAGACTATCGGCAAGGATATAAGCGAGATAACCGACAACGGACATTATATGAACGACCTCGGCGGCACAAGTCTTGATTATTACGAAATGATCGTTCAGGCGGAGGACGCCTTTGGCGTAAAGCTTGAATTTGAGACGGAGAATTTCTCCTACTCGCTTGAGGAGCTTGCTGCCATAGTAAAGGATAAGCTTTAATGATATACGAGCTTTTTCGGTGGTTTGCTATTATCACCGCGTACCCCGCGCAGCTTGTCTTTTTCAAGCGCAAGACGTATTACGAGGACAAGGCGGATTACAAGCGGCAAAAAAAGAAGGGTGCGCTTATAATTTCCAATCACTTTAATATACTTGACTATATCATGAATATGTTTTTGGTGCTTCCGAGAAAGCTTTATATCGTTGCCTCGGAATATGCATTCAGAAACAAGCTCATTTCCTTTGGAATGAGATTTTTCGGCGGTATTCAGGCGGACAGAAATTCAAGGAGTATGGGCTTTATCGACAAGAGCGTGGAGCTCATAAAAAAGGGAAGTCTCGTGCAGATATTTCCCGAGGGACACAATACCCCCGACGGGCAGATAAAGGATTTCAGACCAACTTATATCATGATAGCCCTGCGTGCAGGCTCAAGGATAATTCCCGTCGTGACAGACGGCAGCTACAGCCTGTTCAAGCGAGCACACGTCATGGTCGGCAGGTCGATAGACTTATCCGAATACGGCTTGAACGAGCATTCCTCAAAGCAGGATATTATTTCTGCCAACGAGGCTATACGCGAAAGAGTTATCAAGCTGAGAGAAAGGCTTGAGGAGCTGAAAAGGTAACGTAATTTTGCATTGAAAGGATAACGGATATGTTATCAAATTTACTTAATATCCCTTTTTCGGAGTGGTTGCCGAGCCCTGACGTGGTAATTTTTTCGGTGACGGTCATAACGCTGCTCAGCCTTCTGATGCTGCCGATATCCGTCGTCGTTGCGTCGTATTGCGTATATACCGCAACTCTGCGCCGAACGAAAAAGGAAAAATGGGCGCGCAATCCGTCGTCCCTTGAGCCAAAGCAGATAGGGATGTACGACGAGGGTATGGCGTGGCACGAAAAAAACAAGGAATATATGCACGAGGTTCATATCAAAAACAACGGGCTCAATCTATACGGCGAATACTACGATTTCGGCTGTGACAGATGCGTAATGATACTTTCGGGACGCACCGAGAGTCTCAGATACGGATATTATTTTGCAATACCGTACAGTGAGATAGGCTTCAATATCCTCGTGGTCGACCCCCGCGCGCACGGAAACAGCGACGGAGAGTTCAATACCATAGGCTTTGAGGAGAGCGGAGACGCGCTTGCGTGGGCGGATTTTATCCACGGAAAATACGGCATGGACACGATAATTTTCCACGGCATATGTATCGGCGCGGCGGGCGGAATGTACGCCATCACATCGGAGAGCTGTCCCGATTATATCAAGGGCATGGTGGTTGAGGGTATGTTTGCCAACTTCGGAGAGTCTATGAAAAACCACCTTATTGAACGCAAAAAGCCCGTAATTTTCGTGTATTCCATGATAAACTTCTGGATGAAGCATTATACGGGGCATACGATGGATAAGGGCCCCATTGACGTGATACATAAAATGGATAAGCCGCTTCTGATGCTTCACAGCAAGGAGGATGCGTACTCAACCCCCGAATACGCGCAAAGGCTTTACGATATGTGTCCCTCGCAAAATAAGGCACTCGTCTGGCACGAGCACGGAGAGCATTCCATGCTCCGTCCCACGGATACCGAGAAATACGATACGGCAATAAAGAATTTCATAGCTGAAAACTTTTCATCAAATAAGGTAAGCTGATAAAATCAAAGCACTAAAGGAGGAAAATTATGTTTTGCACAAAATGCGGCGCGCAGATACCAGACGATGCGATATTCTGTCCCACCTGCGGCGCGGAAACTCACGGCGAGAGCCTGAACAACACCAATGCAGCTTATAATGAGCAGAGAACGATCGTCACGGATGCAGAGAATGAGGAGCTTGCCTCCGACGCGCTGAAGTTCGGAATTCTGGGAGCTGTCTTCTCAAACACGGGAATTCTTGCAATACTCGGAATAATATTCTCCGCAATAGCCCAGAGCAAGGCGGGAGAATACCACAGAAGAACGGGCGAATACGGTGTAAAGGCAGGAATAGGACGCGGCCTTGGAATAGGCGGTCTTGCGCTTGGAATATTTATGACGGCATTTTTTGCCCTGTACATTATCATTATTATAGTAGCACTTATCGGTACAGGCTGGTAACAAAAAAAGGAGTTGACGAGTCAACTCCTTTTTTATATTAAAGCAACCTGATGCCTGCCTTGGCACATTCCGCGACCGTTTCATCGTCCCAGATGCTTGACTGTACCTCACCGATATGCGCACAGCCCATCATAAGCATACAAAGACGCGACTGACCGATACCTCCGCCTATCGTGAGGGGTAATTCATCATTCAAAAGCATTTGGTGGAAGGGAAGGCTTCTGCGGTCATCACAGCCCGAAAGCGTGAGCTGGCGGTCAAGCGACTCCGCGTCAACGCGTATTCCCATTGAGGATATCTCAAAGGCTCTGCCGAGCAGGTCGTTCCAGAGCATAATGTCACCGTTGAGCTCCCAATCGTCGTAGTCGGGCGCGCGTCCGTCGTGCTTGTTGCCCGAGCGCAGAGCTTTACCTATCTGCATGATAAATACCGTCTTGTGCTCCTTGACGTATGCATCCTCGCGCTCCTTTGGTGTGAGCGTGGGGTACATATCCTCAAGCTCCTGCGTTGTGACGAAGCATACCTCGCGGCAAATGTCCGTGCGAAGCTGGGGAAAATGCACGTGGAGACGGTCGTTGGTGTCGCATATAGCCTTGACTATTGCGGATACTATGAGCTTTAAGTAATCAAGATTTCTGTTCTCTCGGGTGATGACCTTTTCCCAGTCCCACTGGTCAACGTAGATGGAGTGTATATTGTCAAGCTCCTCGTCGCGACGGATAGCGTTCATGTCGGTGTAAAGACCTCTGCCGATGGTGAAATGGTATCTCTTAAGGGCGAGACGCTTCCACTTTGCAAGCGAGTGGACTACCTCTGCCTCGGCGTTGTTTATCGCAGGGACGGTAAAGGAGACGGGACGCTCGTAGCCGTTGAGGTTATCGTTAAGTCCCGACGCCTCGGTAACGAAAAGCGGAGCGGAAACTCGCTTTAAGTTGAGGGCGGAGGCAAATTCGTCCTGAAACGTCTCTTTTATGTAGGCTATTGCCCTTTGAGTGTCATACTCGTCAAGCAGGGGAGTATAGCCCTCGGGAATATATATTTTGTTCATAGGAATTCCTCCCGTGTCAATAGATATTCTTATTATATAACAAACTAAAGCAAAACGCAAGAGATTTATTGAAATTTCTTGCGTTTTGTGATTTCTACGTGAAATTTTATATTGCTTTGTAATAAAAGAATATAAATGTCGCAGAAAGTATCAGAAGAAAAAGCCCCGTATAGAACGCTTGCGCGTGCGAGCCGTCTTGGGCTAGGGCAACACGCTCCTTGTAGTCCAGATATGTCTCGTGTTCACGAGGCATTCTTGGAATGAGCAGGGAGGAAAGGCGGCAAAAGCCGTATCCGAAAATATCCAAAATACCCGATCTGCCAATATACGAAAATGCAGAAAAGGCGAGGAAAAACACGGCGGGCAGTGTGGTTGCGTCCGCCAGAATTCTAAGTCTTTGTGCTGTGTTTTGCGTATTCCAAAAGCCAAAAGCAAGCAGGATAAGCAAGACCGCTGCCAAGGCGCAAAGGGGACAGATAAGGTGCTTAAATCTATATCTCACGTCGGGTATTCCTCCTTGAGGGATTTGAATTCCTTTTGATTGCAGTAAACGAAATGGTCGGGCAGTATTTCCTTCATTGACGGCTTATCCGTGCCGTAGCTGTGCACGGACGGATCGTATATCTGCCTTTGTCTGTGCTTTTCGTAGTGTGGGTCGGGCAAGGGAATGGCAGACAGAAGCGAGCGGGTATACGGATGCATGGGACGTAAAAAAAGCTCGTCCGAGCCTGCAAGCTCGACTATTTTACCCTTATACATCACGCCTATTCTGTCCGAGATGAATTTTACGACGGACAGATCGTGCGCGACGAAAAGCACGGTCAGTCCAAGGCGATCTTTGAGGTCTCCCAAAAGATTTATTATCTGCGCCTGAACCGAGACGTCAAGCGCGGATATCGGCTCGTCCGCGATAAGCAGCTCGGGGTCAACGATAAGCGCGCGGGCTATTCCAATTCGTTGTCGCTGTCCTCCCGAGAATTCGTGTGGATAGCGGCTTGCGTGCTCGGGAGACAGCCCGACGAGCCTCAGCATCTCAAATACTCTCCGCTCAATTTCACTCTTGTCTCTTTCTCCCCCGATTATGAGCCCCTCGGAAATTATTTCCTTGACCGTCATTCGTGGATCAAGCGAAGATACGGGGTCTTGAAATATCATCTGTATCTGACGTATCGCGCGCTGCCTTTTTTGGTCAGCTTTCGCCTTGCGTATTTCTGATTTGTACTTTTGTATGCTGTCATTAAGCTCCTTTTTCAGGACTTGAATCTTCTTGCTTTTTTCGTCGCTTGAGAGACTTTGATTTTCTTTTATGACCCTGATCTCGCCGTCGCATATACGCCTCGCCTTTGCAATTTTGTCGCGATACTGCTCTGTTCCCGCGCATATACGCCGACTGCCGAGATATACATCGCCCGAGGTGCAGTCGTATATTTTTATCACGGTTCGTCCAAGCGTCGTTTTGCCGCATCCCGACTCGCCCACAAGTCCGAATATTTCTCCTTTTTTGATTTCGAAGCTGACGTCGTCCACCGCCTTCAGTGTTCCGTTTGGGGTCTTGAAGCCCTGCGACAAATGTGAGACCCTCAATACGCATGAATTATCCATTCGTTGCCTCCTTCATCTTCTTTATCCTCTGGCGCAAGACCTCGGGCATTTCCATTCGCGGTGCATCGGGGTGAAGCAGCCAAGTCGCCGCACTGTGTGTAGGTGAGACCGCAAAAAACGGCGGCTCCTCCTCAAAGTCGATTTTGAGGGCGTATCTGTTCCTTTCCGCAAAAGCGTCGCCCTGCGGGGGATTTAGCATGTTTGGAGGCACGCCGGGGATGGACTCCAGCCTGTCTTGCGTGTCAAGGTCGGGAGTGGAGCAGAGAAGCGCCCAGGTATACGGGTGGCAGGGCTCGTAAAATATCTCGTCGCAAAGCCCGTATTCAACAATTTTCCCTGCGTACATGACGGCAATTTTGTCCGCTACGCTCGCCACGACGCCGAGATCGTGAGTTATAAAGATGA
Organism: Clostridia bacterium; assembly: GCA_017453005.1. Taxonomy (GTDB): domain Bacteria; phylum Bacillota; class Clostridia; order Oscillospirales; family CAG-272; genus SVTX01. Next base: position 11,203 of record JAFTKY010000030.1, read on the forward strand.
CGGACAAGCCGCGCTCACGCTTGAGCCTTTCTATAAGCTCAAGTATCTGCGCCTGAATAGTTACGTCGAGCGCGGTCGTCGGCTCGTCGCAGATAAGCAGCTCGGGGTCTGCCGCGAGGGCTATTGCAATAACTATTCTTTGTCGCTGTCCTCCCGAAAACTCAAAGGGATATTTGTCAAACGACAGGCAAGGCTCGGGTATGCCTACCTCCTCCATCAGCCGTATGGCGCGTGATTTTGCCGCTCGTCTGTCACAAATTCCCTTGAGCAGCATTGCCTCGCATATTTGCCGTCCTACCTTGACTATGGGGTTCAGTGATGACAGCGGGTCCTGAAATATCATGGATATTCTGTCTCCTCGTATTCTACACAGTTCACGCTCGCCGAGTGTCAAAAGATTTTTGCCGCAAAAAAGAATTTCTCCGTCCTCAACACTTGCGTTGCCCGAAAGTATGCCGAGAATAGCGCGTGAGGTGACGGACTTTCCCGAGCCCGATTCACCGACTATTGCCAGCGTTTCCCCGCGCCCGAGGCTGAAGGATATATCACGTACCGCGTGCAGCTTGCCGCCGCTTGTGCGGAACGTCACGCAGAGATTTTTGACCTCTAAAATGTTTTCCATATATTTTCACCTTTCAAAAGATTTCACTCCACTCCGCGCAGGGACGGATTGAGCGCGTCGCGCAGACCGTTTCCAAAGAGATTGAAGCATATCATAAGCAGAGAAATGACGAGCGCGGGTATTATCATAAGATGCGGATAATTGGTCCATATATTGCTCGCCTCGGAAAGAAGCGTACCGAGTGAGGTCGTATCAGACGAGCCGAGGTTGACGATGCCGAGAAACGAGAGCATGCTTTCGTTGAGTATCACCGTAGGGATGATAAGCACGCTGGAGGTGACTATCGTGCCGAGTGCATTAGGGAAAATATGCTTTAGCATGATGCGCGCGTCGGACGCACCGAGCGTACGCGCGGACAGGACGTATTCCTGCCGCTTGAAGCGGTAAAATTGCGTTCTCACGCGTGACGCCACGGCTATCCAGCCCGTCAGAACGAATGCGAACAATAAGCTCGGTATCTTGCCGAGCCGCTCGGACAGGTGCAGCTGAAAAAGAGTTGCCACGACGATAAAGGGAACGCACGCAAGCACGTCGGCTATTCTCTCAAGGATAAGGTCCGGCAGACCGCCGAAATATCCTTCAATAGCGCCGTATACCGCACCGATAAGAAAATTGATGAGTGAGACCGTGACCGAGATGAACAGCGAGAGCCGTATTCCCTCTGAAAGACGGAGCGCGAGATCATAGCCCTGCGAATCCGTGCCGAGAATAAAGCTCGGCGGCGCGCCGTTTTGGTATATATAATAATTTCTGTAGAGTACCCTTACGCGCAGTGCCTCACCGTCGCCGCCTCCAACTCTTTTTGCATATACAAGATTGCCCTCAGCGTCACGCTCGTAGTTTTCTGCAAGCCTTGTGTTTTCAGAGAGCTTTATCGGATTTCCGTTTAGATCTATCGGCTGATTTTTACTCGACGTGTCCGCGCGATACCAGTAATTAGCATCGTTAATATCGGGGTTGAATTGATTGCTTGCGATAAGCGGATAAAGCACGCGGACATTGTTTTGATCCTGCCATGCAGCTATGTTGGCATATTCCTCGCGTGTCAGCTGCATATAGACAAAGCCCACCTCTGCATACGTGTCTATCCTCGCCTTGTATCTGCCGCCCTCGTACGAGCCTATGACCTTGTACGTTGGCGTGAGGACGGTTTTGTAGGTGTCGCTTATCTCCTTTATGCTGACATTGCCCGTACCGTCCCCGTCGCACGCGCCGAGAGAAATTCCGTAGATATGAAGCAGTCCGCGGGCGTTAAAGCTCCGAGATTTTCCTCCGTCAAAAAAAGGAATATTCAAGCCCGAGGACAAATAAGGGCCTTTTTTTGAGTAGTATGAGTCAAGCCCGCCCACCTTTTCACCCCGCACAAAAAGTGGGGTGAGCAGGGAAAACAGTATAATACCCACGATGATGACCGATGCGGTGATGGACGCCTTGTTTTTGCGAAATCTCGTCCATGCGTCCGCAAAATATCCCACGTGCCTTGCGGGAGGAGGGGAATGCCTTATTCTGTCCGTATCCTCTGCAAGCTCAAATTTTTCCTTTGGAATGTTCAGCATAAATTCGTCCTCCATATCATCTTTCTCCCATCTTTATTCTCGGGTCGATAAAGCCGTAGCTTATATCCACCACGATACCCGCAAGCAGTCCCGTCAGGGTGTAGAAAATACTGTTGAGCATGAATACGTCGTAATCCCTTTGCTGAACGGATTGGACGTAAAGCTGACCTACACCGGGGATAGAGAATATGCTCTCGATAACGAGCGAGCCTCCGAGAATACCTATAAAGCTTGAAATTATCATGGGAAGTATCGGCACCATGGCGTTTTTGAGCGCGTGGCGCGTAGTGGCATGCGCGCGGGTAAGTCCCTTTGCTCGGGCAAGCAGCATATAGTCCGAGGTAAGAGCCTCCGTAAGCTCCGCGCGTGTGAAACGGCAAAGCCCCGCTATCTGCCCAAAGGAAAGGGCAAGCACGGGCAGAGCCATGCTGTAAAGCATTTTGCCCGTAAACCAACCGCCCGCGTCACTCAAGGAGTAAATGGTCTGCGGAAACCATCCGAGCTTAAAAAACAGAAAATACTGCACCAAAAACGCGTATATATAGCTCGGCACGGACACGAAAAACATAACGAGGGTGCTTATAAGATGGTCCTGCCATTTGTTTTTCTTTATTGCCGCCAAAATTCCGAGAGCTATACCGACGGGAATAGAGAGCAGGAGCGCGTAGAGGTTGACGAGCACCGTCGGGGTGAGACGACCGACGAGCAGCTCAAGTGCAGGCTGTGTTTTTGATATTTTCCACGACGTGCCGAAATCAAAGCGCGTGAATATATTTTTCAGATAAATGCCGAACTGCACGAGCAGTGGCTTGTTGTAGCCCAACGCCTCCCACCTCTCGAGTATCATCTGACTTTGCGCGAGTGAAGAGCCCTCGGGAGGCGAGGAGGGAAGCGCGCGTATGAGCATAAAGCACAGTGTTATGACGACAAAGAGCGTAAAGAGCATCAGTATCAGTCTTTTTAAAATGTATTTTATCATTTTATCTCCTTTTCGGCGGAGACCGTTATCAGTCTCCGCCGAGAGAATTTATTCGTAGCTGAGGGTATTTCCCTGCCGCTTTATATAGCTTGCCCAGTCCTTGTCGTCATAATTGTATCTGAGTAGTCTTATGCCGCCAAAGCCGTACATGACGTTGTATTTTTCGGTGTAGTTGTCACATTGATAGGAAAGCATCACGCAGGTGGTGCTGGAGCAGAGAGGTATTCGGTAGTAGGTCTCAAGAAAAGCACCCTCAAGCTGTGCGAGAATGGATAGCCTTGTATCCGCGTCCGCAGACGAATACATACCCGAGCCTGTAAGCGAGCCCGACCATTCCTGCCAGGTTTTCGTCACCCTCTCGCCGTTTACGTCAAGGGTCAGCTTATCTGTTTTGGGGTCGTAGCACCCCGCCTCGTTTATGCTGTATTGGTCGGGGTCCATATAGACCTGAAGCGAGCGGAAGGGGTAAAACGCCGCGCCTCCCCAAGCGCCGTAGCCAATCGCGTATTCACCTGCGGGGACGGCGGCGTATCTGTTTTCAATATTGCCCACTGCCTCAAGAGTTATCTGTCCAAAGCCCGAGCCTTGCGCCGCGGCGGCTAAAAATTCGTTGAGCAGACTTATCTGTCGGTTATCGTCCGCGCTGAGAGCACCCTTTGCCCAGCCGACGCGAATGAGTATATCCTCGCCGCGCCTATAAAGACCCGAGGCGGCAAGCTCGTCGCACGCCTGCTTCATGAGAGCGCGCGCTGAGCTCGGGTCATAGCCCGTAATGGAGGAGTAGGCGTCTGCTAGCGTTTTGTGCGTCTCGCCCTCGCCGTATTTTACCCCGTAGAGCTTACATATCTCTGTCATGGCGGCGTTGGAGGCTCTGTACGAGGAGGTCGGGTCATTGTAAATATCGTAAAAATACAGACCGTTGAGCAGAGCGTACTCGGGAATAAAGGCACCCGTTGCACTGACGTATTTGCTTCTGTCTATGCAAAGGCTAAGCGCCTTGCGAAAGCTCTTGCTTGAGAGAACGATACTGTTTTTGTTGCTCTGCGCGTCGAGCTTTTTGAGGGTGTTTACATTGGTATTGAAGAAAAGTGACATCGTATAGGTCTCGGAATTTTTATAAAGTCTGTCAGAGGACGAGTAGGTAGAAAGCTCGTCTGCGGACGGCGTCCATTCCGAGAGCTCTCCGCGCAGAAACGCGTTCTTTGCGGACTGCTCGTCAAGCACGTCTATTATAATTTTCGTGGTCTGGTATTGGCGCACCCGCTCGCCGTCGACCTCAAAGTCCGTATAGGACACGAGCCTGCCGTCCTCCTCCTCATAGCCGTACCATTCAGGATTTTGCTCAAACACCGCTTGCTTTGCGGGCTGGATGGAGGACAGTCTGTACGGGCCGCAGGACATAGTAGTCTCCGCACTCGTGCCGTAATTTGTGACCGTAAGACCGCCGACCTCTCTTTTTCCCGCCTCGTAAAGGTCCTCGTAAACCAGCCACGGGGACGTGCATGAATTTAGAAAATAGTTGTAGTCTATATAGCTTTGCGTGACGTACCTTATAGTGTAATCGTCGACCTTATAAAGTCCTACCGCCCCGAAATCGTCGGTTTTTCCAAAGTAATAGTCCGACGCTCCCGCGAGCGCCGATTCCTCCGAATAAAAAAGATTGGCTCGGTAGTTCTTCATTTTGGGATTCAGTAATTGCTTCATTGAATAGATATAGTCGTCAGCGTTTATCTCTTCGCCGTTCTCCCATGCGGCAGACCTACGCAGCTTTATCTCAAAGACGTAGCCCTCGGTGATGTCCGAGAGTGCTTTGCCCTCGGGGAGCGTGACCTTGTATTTTTCAAGGTCGCCCTTGTTTTGCTCCGTGACGTCGGTGACGGATTCCGCCATCTCAAACACCCACGTGTAGACGCCGTCCGTTGAGTTCTTTATGGAAACGTCGACCAAGGGAGAACTCACGTATCCCAGAATGGCAGAGTCGGCGTTGACCTCCCACGTGTGCGGGTTCCAGTTCGTGCCGAGGGCAGAGGAATAGGTGTGATACGTGTATTCTCCCTCTCCGCCGCCTCTGCCCGAGCAGGACGTAAGGCACAGACAAGTCGGGCAGAGGATACATAAAAGCAGCGTCAATGAAAATATACGAACAGATATTTTTTTCATTTTGACAAACCTCCGTTTTTCATTCGTTTGACTTATTTTCTGCTTTTACCCCGTGGAATATGCTTTTTCCCGCGCAGACAAAATTTCTCAAAAAAACAAAATTTGAGAATACGCGTGCTACCTCGGGGAGAAAATTACAGTATGAATTTTGGGCGGTGGTATATGTTTGAAGAAAAAGAGATAATCAGACTGTTTGAAATAGAAGCTGACGGATGCATAAAAAATATAAATCTTTCGGTGTGCAAGGGAGAAAGTCTTGGAATTGTCGGGAAAACGGCGTCGGGAAAATCCTGTGTTGCGGATATTATCTCGGGGGTGCGAGAGCAGACTGCGGGAGAGATATTTTTTTGCGGAGAGAGAACGGATAAGGACAGACTTCGCAGCCTGGCGGCGCGAGCGGACAAAACAGACCGAATTATATCGGAACTTAGTGCTGCGGAGAATATATTTCTGGGCGATATAGCAAGATTTGGCAAGGTTTTGACTGTTGACGAAGAAAAACTGACCTGTGAATGCCGCGCCGCGTTGCACCGCGTGGGGCTTTCGTATATCCGTCCCGACGAGAAGGCAACGGGGCTGAATTACGGAGAGTGCCGTCTGCTTGAGCTTGCAAGGCTGCTATGCAAGCAACCCAAAATAATAGTTCTTGACGAGTTTCTGTCCTCCGTAAGCAGGACTTGGCGACAGAGGATATTGCGCGTGCTTGACAGATACAAGCAGCACGGCGGAGCGGTGGTGTACGTTACGAGGGATATTGACCTTGCCATGAATACCTGTGACAGCATCGCATTTATGGAAAACGGAAAAATCACGAGAGTAGCGAGGGCTTTGGAATTTGCGGACAAGGAGACGCAATTTGATTGGGTGAGGCATGGGGAGGTATCGTGCGATATTCTGCTCCGCGCCACAAATCTTTGCGACGAAAGGCTCAACAATATAGGCTTCAAGCTTTTTGGCGGAGAGGTCCTCGGTGTCCTTGGCACAATGACGAGCGGTATTCACAGACTTGGCAGAGTGCTGTTCGGGGATATTCCGCTTGAGCGCGGACGAATAACCGTGGGCGGTCACGGGATAAAAAGCGTAAAGGGTGCGATATGCAGAAAAATGGCGTATGCCCATGAAAGCTTCGGATATGAGCGAATACTTGAAATACTTGAGCTTGACCGCGATATATTTATTTTGGACTCGGTGTTGTCGGGAATTGGTGATGATAAGCGGCTGTCGATAAAGCATAAAATAGACGGTATCTGCCGCAGGGGCGGCGCGGTGATATATATATCCGAGGACGCGGACGAGATCTTGTCGCTCTGCGACAGAATACTTGTGCTGACTTGCGGTGAGATAACGGGAGAATTTCTGCAAGAGAGCTGCGAAAAACGAAAAATAATTGAGCTGATGATAAAATAAAATGTGAGGGCGAACAAATGGCAGGGAACAAAGGCAAAAGGTTTTTTTGTAGCAGAGCGCTTCCGACGGCGTTTGCGCTTTCCTGTCTGCTCACGCTCTGTCTTTTGCGCGGAGGCATGTCGGCTGATTATCTTTTGAGCCTTTTCTCCCGCGTGCTTGTCTTGTCCGTTATAACCGTGGGTGCGGTATTCATATTTACGGTGGGCGCGTTTGGGATAAGTCTCGGCGCGTCAACTCTCTTGGGGCTTTCCGCGGGCGCGGCGGTATATGGAGCGACGGGGAGTATAGGTCTTGCGTTTTTGACCTGCATCGGAGCACCCACTGCCGCGTGTCTTATAAGCTCAATGCTTTCAACTCTGTTTGATCTGCCCGCATACGTCACGGCAGCGTTGATGCTCGGGCTTCTCGGGTCGGTGGCGAGGGTAATACTTGAGGCTCACGGCGGGGAAATATACACAAATCTTTTGGGAAACAACCCCTTTGATACGGTTGGCGCAAGGCTTTGGTCCTTTGTCTTGTATTTTGCGCTGTGTGTGATTATATATCACGTCACCCCCGTGGGCAAACGGCAAAAGGCGTTGGGAGACGACAGGGATATGGCAAGGCTTACGGGAATATCTCGGCGGTGGTACGTGGGTATAGGATTTCTGATGGCGGGGCTTAGCGTGGGGCTGGGCGCATTCTTAATTCTTTGCTCGAGCCGGTCAATTACAGTCAGCTCGGTGTTCGACTTGGGATTTAACATAATTTTTGCAATACTTCTTGGCGGAATGTCGCTTTCGGGCGGCTCAAAATCAAGGCTCTTGTCCTCGGTCACAGGCAGCCTTTCGGCAATATTTTTAAGCGAGATATTGCGCGAAATTTTCGGGTATGCACCGACTTACCTCGGTATTTCGCAGGGAATACGGGGCGCAATACTGCTTATATTTATGGTGATGCTTGCGAGAAATGATAAAAAGGGAGAGAAAAATGCAGGATAGCAAAAACAGTTCACGCCTGAAAATATTAGGATTGCTCGTCCCGCTCGTCACGTTCGCGGCGATAAAGCTTATATTGTCCGCACTTGATACGCCGTGGCTTGACAGCGGCAGGTCGGTCTTGTATTTCTGCGCCGAGGTTACAACACTTCTTTTTATGTCCGTTGCGCTCTCATTAAATCTTAAATGCGGGAGCTTTGACTTTTCTCTCGGGGCGGTGGCACTGCTGACGCCCTATCTCTCGCTTGGTGTATTTCCCGCCGCCGATCTGCTTACCCTTTTTGTGACGGCGGTATTTTTCGGCTGTCTGCTTGGGCTTATCTCGGGGTGCACGCAGATACTCACCCGCCTCTCGCCCGCGTTTTGTTCGCTCTGCCTTTGCATAATCTACGAGGGGCTTGGACATATATGCTCACGCGGTGGACAGACGAAATATGCTCTCACGGGTAAAACAGACGACAGCCTTCTGCGATTTTTTATTCTTTCGACTGTTTTTCTGCTTGTCTTTTTGTGGTTTGTTATGAAAAAGACCGTGTTTGGCTACAACTACCGGGCTGTATCGTGCAACGAAAAAATAGCGAGAGCGGCGGGAGTTGACACGGAGTGGAACAAGCTTTTTTTGTATATTATATCGGGCGGACTTATGGGAGCTGTCGGTATCATGCTTTATCTGCGCGAGGGGGAGAGCGTGCCTGCGGCTTTAAATTTTTCGTCCGTGCGCGTCTTGTTCTTCGGTCTTTTGCCGCTTTTCGTGGGACGGCTCATATCTCGCTCGTCGGGAGAGCTGTCGGGCGAGGTGATCGGTTCGGTGTGTATCGCCATGATATATTCAGCCCTTGCACAGCTCGGGCTTTCGGAGAGCCTTCGTACGGTTATTTGCGGAGGAGGATTGCTGTTGCTCCTTATTTATATAAGTAACGAAAAGAGAATTTTCAAAAAAATTCACCTGAAATCACCCGTCCAAAACCGTTTGAAAAAAATTTAAAAAAATTTGAAAAAAGGTATTGACAAATCCAAACTTTTAGTATATAATGTCAACGGTTAGGCAAGACTAACCGCCAATTTGCGAAAGAATAATTTGCTTTTGGAGGTATATATGAAGACGCTTAGAGACGTAAAGATAGGCGAGAGTGCAACCGTTGTGAAGCTTCATGGCGAGGGTGCTATAAAGCGCAGAATAATGGATATGGGAATCACAAAGGGAATAGTCGTCAAGGTGCGTAAGGTCGCGCCCCTCGGTGATCCTCTTGAGCTTACTGTTCGTGGATACGAGCTTTCGCTCAGAAAGTCCGACGCGGAGACTATCGAGGTCGAATAATAAAAATAACCGATGGCTCGGTTATTTTTTAGGGCCGCGAGTTAGTTGCAACTAATTAAGTAATATTTAGCACTATGCAGAACCGAGGCAGCATGAAAATAAGCTTTTATGCACGTCTTTTACGTCTTGTCCGACGTAAAAGACTCGGTTTTTTCAGGAAGGAAGGGACATGAAGATGAACATAAGAATTGCGCTCGCAGGTAATCCGAACTGCGGAAAGACAACGCTTTTTAATGCGCTCACGGGATCTAACCAGTTTGTAGGAAACTGGCCCGGCGTTACGGTAGAGAAGAAGGAAGGAAAACTCAAGGACCATGAAGGGGTCATTATAACCGACCTTCCCGGTATATATTCGCTTTCACCCTACACGCTCGAGGAGGTAGTGGCGAGAAATTATCTCGCGGTAGAGCGTCCCGACGCGATACTCAACCTCGTTGACGGCACGAACATCGAAAGAAACCTTTATCTTACCACACAGCTTACCGAGCTTGGTATACCCGTTGTGGTTGCGATAAATATGATGGATGTTGTGCGCCGCCGAGGAGACAGTATAAATATTGAGGAGCTCTCAAAAAGATTTGGCTGTAAAATGGTTGAGATATCCGCGCTCAAAGAGGATAATATCATGGAAGCCGTTGAGCTCGCCATTGACGCCGCAAGCAACGCAAAGACCGTGCCCATGCACACGTTTTCGGGAACGGTAGAGCATGCTCTGGCACACATAGAGGAGGCGGTCATACACGATATGCCCGCCGAAAAGCAGAGATGGTACGCTATCAAGATTTTTGAGCGTGACGCAAGAGTGCTTGAGGAATTAAAAATCGACGCGACAACGCTGGCTCATATCGAAAAGGATATTCAGTCTGCCGAGGCAGAGCTTGACGATGACTCCGAGAGCATTATTGCCAATGAAAGATACGTCTATATTGCCAACGTGCTCAGACATTGCTACAAGAAAAAGAATGCAAACAAGCTCACGACCACAGAGAAAATTGACAGAGTTGTTACCAACAGATTTATGGCACTTCCCATTTTTGCTGTGGTGATGTTTCTGGTTTACTACATATCCGTATCCACTATAGGCACGTGGACGACAGACTGGGCAAACGACGGACTGTTCGGTGACGGCTGGTATTTCCTTGGAATTGGCAGAGGTCAGTATGAGGAAGCGGTGGACGAATATGCGGATGGCATTTGGAACGATAAGGTACTTATAAACACGGTAGACGGCGCGCTCTCCGCGGGCATCACGGGTGCTGACGAGATACGCGACGCTATAACAAATAAGGATTTTGGGGCTCTTGAGGAGGCGTACGGCATATACGGTGAAAAGCTTCACGAGGAGGGCTTCTCCATAACGGAGAAAATGGACGCGTACATAGAAGGAGCACCTGCCCCCGAGGAGTTCAGAGCCTGGGTGCCCGGAGTGGGCGTGCTTGCAGAACGCGGACTTGACGCGGCAAATTCTCCCGAATGGCTCAAGAGCTTGCTTGTTGACGGTATTATCGGCGGTGTTGGCGCAGTTCTTGGCTTCCTTCCCCAGATGATAGTTCTGTTTATTATACTCGCATTCCTTGAGGCTTGCGGATACATGGCGAGAATTGCGTTCGTCCTCGACCGAATTTTCAGAAAGTTCGGTCTTTCGGGAAAATCCTTTATTCCTATGCTCGTCGGTACGGGCTGCGGCGTGCCCGGAATTATGGCAAGCCGCACCATAGAAAACGAACGCGACAGAAAAATGACGATAATCACGACCACGTTTATCCCTTGCGGAGCGAAGCTTCCTATAATTGCTCTCGTTGCGGGTGCATTGTTTGACGGCGCGTGGTGGGTAGCTCCCTCGGCGTATTTTATAGGAATTGCAGCGGTAATTGTTTCGGGAATAATTCTCAAAAAGACGAAGCTCTTTGAGGGCGAGGTGTCTCCCTTCGTTATGGAGCTCCCCGAATACCACATGCCCACGGCGAAAAATCTGTGGCACAGCGTTTGGGAACGCTCCAGCTCGTTCGTAAAGAAGGCGGGTACGGTTATTCTTCTTTCCGCTATAATAATCTGGGCGGGCTCACACTTTGGAATGATGGACGGCAAATTTACCTTCGCCGTTGATATGGAGCTCGGGAATTCCGTGCTTGGCATGATAGGTAACGCATTCCGTTGGCTGTTTGCTCCTCTCGGCTTTGGTAACATCAAGGCGACTGTTGCAACCTTTATGGGACTTGTGGCAAAGGAGGAGGTCGTTGCTGTGTTCGGCGTGCTTGACTTTGACGGCATGGGCAGACTTGCGGCGTTCTCGTTCCTTATATTCAATCTGCTTTGCGCTCCTTGCTTTGCGGCTATGGGAGCGATAAGACGCGAAATGAACTCGGCAAAGTGGACGGCGTTCGCAATAGGCTACCAGTGTCTTTTTGCTTACGCTGTATCCCTCACGGTGTACCAGCTCGGCACGTTCTTTACCGCTCTTTATTCGGGCGCGCCCATACTGACGTGGAATATCGTCGGCGCGTGCGCGGCGGCTGTAATTATAATATTTGCAGGCTATATGCTGTTCAGAAAGCCGAGAGCTCGGAAGGGAGAGGTGTAAATGTGGCCTGAAATAATTCCAACGCTTGTAATCTGCGCCATACTTGTTGCGGCGGTAGTTCTTGCGATAATGTCCATAGTCAAGGACAAGAAAAAGGGAAAAGGCTGCGGCTGTAATTGCTCGGGCTGTGCCATGAGCGGCGCGTGCCATGCGGCAAGGACGGCGGAGAATAATACCGCAGATAAAAATAATACCCCCGACGGTGATGGCGTAGCACAAGCCAATTCGGCGGAGGATAAAAACGAGGACTAAATCCTCAAAACCTTTAAAATATTTTACCGAAAAAGGCGGTGCACAGCGCCGCCTTTTATCGTTTTTTATTTAAAATTTAAAATATCCGTGACCAACTCCCAAATTTGTTGAGTATATAGATAGAACGGCAAATTGACAAATATCTTTTCTCATGCTATAATCAAATTGGAAAAACAAAGGGAGGTTTCTTATGAGAGAGTTATGTATAAAAAAGACGGTAGCAGTTTGTATTTGTATTTTTAGCATCCTTGTTATATTTGCCTCCTGCGACACTGATCCAACATCAGGGCAGGCTGCCGCAGAAGAAACTTCGGTGACCGCAGAGCAGATAGAAGAAACCTTACACGAGGGCATGTGGTATGTCCGCATCGTTGAATTTATTGGAAAAGAGGGAACGAGACTTGAAGGGGAGGACATTGTATATGAATGGGCTCTTTCCGATGGCAAGCTATTGCGCGTTACCTTTGAGCACCCGCGGTGTGGTCTGTCCGTTCTTCCGGATGAATATTACTTAAAAAGGTATTATATATTTGATACTGATAAGCATGGTGAGTGCTGTGAGCCCAATTATGATGATAACAAGCACATTTTTGATGACTTTGACCTTCCAAATATAGAAGAAGTATCTTATATGAAAATAGGTATTCATGACGGAAGATTGTCAATCAACATTGAAGACAAAGACCAGATAGCTAAGATATATGAGTACATGCAAGCGGTAGAGGCATACCCATGCGGAACGACACAGGGATATTACGGTGTCATGTACCCAATAACTATTTTTTCTGGGTCAAGGGAGTATTATTACACTATTATCGGAAACGGGATATTTACCGTGACAGGTGCGGAGTCTATTGGCAGATATTCTGAGCTTTTTATGACGTATGATCTTGATCCGTTGGTCACATATCTTGATGTGCTGGTTGCAGAGTATCAGATCGAATGTGTTGTCGGTGAGTACAGAGCGGACAGCGAAAAGCAGAAGCTGGTAGGCGATGGTGTGGAGATATCTCCTAACGTTTTAGAGTATTGGTTGTATGATGGCAGAAAAATTCACGTTACGTACGATGCCGCAGGCGAAGGGCAGGATCCGACTGAATCAAATATAGTCAGCTTTGAGATAGTGGGGGATGCTTCAAATATCCCAGAACGCGTAGAATCTCAAGTGCCGAGACTTACGAGCGTTGACGGAGTGCTGTATTGCCTGAGCGAGGATGAACGTTTTTATACCGTGTGCGGTGTGGATTTATTAAACGTTAAATCAAAGCTAAAGCTTGAGGATTATATACATGGCTTGCCCGTAAGAAAAATTTCCTCGGGTGCTTTTCGCTTTGCAGATAGCGTTACAGAAATAATCATTTCGGATACGGTAAAGGAGATAAAATCAGGGGCAATATATTATTGCAATAATCTTGAGAAGATATATATTCCTGCATCCGTTGAAAAAATAGGGCTCAATGCATTTCAAGACTGCGATAATCTTACGGTGGAGTGTGAAGTAACGGAACGGCCCGAAGGATGGGACGAACATTGGAATTCAGACCGTTTTGGTCGTAATCCCTGCGACGTGATTTGGGGACGTTGAGACCATACAATACAAAAAAGCGTGTCATGGACACGCTTTTTTCTTTAATTTTCCATACCGAGAAGCCAGGCGGGGGATACGTTCAAGACCTTTGAGAGAATAACTATTTCATAATCTGCCACGAAGCGAGTTCCGATCTCAATTCGACTTATACTGTCACGTTCAATTATAACTCCCGCTATCTGTAATTTTGCTGCCAAGTCAATTTGTGTGAGCTTTGCCCTTTTACGCGCAAGCTTTACACGCTCGCCGCAAATGTTCTTTTTGCCCTCAAAATCATAAATCTTCATTTTTTCTCCCAAAACAACATATTTTTCTTGACTTTAACACATTTTAATGCTATAATTGTGTTAAAGATAAGAATTTTATATATTGATTAGTATTTTTGGAGCTTTTTCTAAAAAATAATCTTGAAAAAAGTCTTATCCAAAAAATACAAAGGAGAAAAATCATGAAATTCAATCAGTTACGCAGACTTTTATTTACTATCCTTGTCATCACAGCGGCATTGGTATTGACATTTACTTTTAGCGCGTGTGATACGGACGATAGGGAAAGTGACGTTGTACCGCACGAGCACGAAGCGGGCGAATGGGAAATCACCGTTGAGCCCACTTGTACGGCTGAAGGAGCAAGGGTTCAAAAGTGTACGATATGCGAAGCGGAAATGACAACCGAGACCATTGATGCTACAGGACACATCGCAGGCTCGTGGACAGTTACAAAAGAAGCTACTTGTACTGTGGCAGGCGAGCAGGTACAGAAATGTTCGTCGTGCGGTGAGGTTGTTGCGACCGAGGAGTTATCCATGACGGAGCACGTCAGCGGAGAATGGAAGACAGTTGTTGCGGCAAGCTGTACATCAGAGGGCTCGCGCAAAAAGGCGTGTGCTGTTTGCTCCAAGGAGCTTGCAACCGAAATAGTACCTATGCACCCCAACACCGTAAATCAAAGCGAGATTCCCGCGACCTGCCTAAATACAGGCTTGACGAGTGGAAGCTACTGCCCTGACTGTAATACTGTGTTCGTGGAGCAGACGGTGATTCCGATTGCTGACCATGCATGGGTAACGGATGCAGCAATATCCGCAACATGCGAGCATGAGGGCTTGACACAAGGTAGACATTGTTCCGTATGCAACCTTGTTCAACTTCCTCAAGAGGTTATACCCAAGACGGATCATAACATAGTGGATGTTCCTGCGATAAAGCCCACTTGTACTACTACGGGAAAAACGGCGGGAACTCAGTGCTCTATGTGCAAAACATATATGGTTCAGCCTCAGTTGATATCCGCGCTCGGGCATGATATAGATTATAGTATAGGCGGCTGTACGACGTGCGGATATACATTCTCTGCAAGTGAAATGTATACAGAAACACTTTATTATGAAGATCCATACAGTTGGGATCCCAATGGAGTGCCATATCCTTATTCACATGAATTTGAATTTACCTTTAGCGATACATTTAAAAAAGCAGTTAACAATAATCCAACCAGAGAGGTAATAGTAACTATTACTTTTTATGCAAAGAATGATGCAGGTTGGAAGCTTCATGATATTTATTTGAGTAATCTTGAGGAGGGGGGAGAAAAATACATAATAGCCGATGGTGAACAAAAATTGGATTCTGATGTGTACACTAAGGTTCAAAAACAATTTACCATCAATGCCTCACTCTTGCAGAATGGTAAGATGTATCTTTTTGTAACACATGGAATGGTGTTAATTGGACACAATTATTATCATTTAAAAAACATAACCCTCACCGCAGCATTTGCGGATGCAGGTCAATAAGCATTTATAAAAACAAGAGCAGGCTGAACCAGCCTGCTCTTTAAGGAAGGAAAGAAAATGAAAAGGTTTAAGTATATCATTCTAAGCGTACTTCTTGTATTCATGATGATTTCCTTGTGTTCGTGCAGATATATAAATAACACGTGGATATATTTTTTTGATGACAAAAAAACGTTTGTTGGCAAGGACGAGGATTTTTCGTACATTACAACGGATCCCGATAGCGACGAGGTACAGATACTTAGCGTTACTGCTAAGGGCTTAGGTAAGAAAAGTATTACTATTCCCGAAACCTGCGAAATAGACGGGAAAACGTATAGAATTACATATATTAATGGAATAGAGGACTGGAATTCTGTTGAAAAAATATATGTAAATAACACTCATGCCAGCCTTTCTGACTTTGATAATACCAGACTGTTGAGAGACTTATATATAGGAAAAAATGTTTCTTTTGATGAAGATGTTGCCCCTAATGGATATTTTTTGAGAGACTGTCAAGCAGAAAACATTTACTTTGAGGATTCTAATGTAAAGTCAAGGCTGCAAAGTTACGTTTACGCCGGCACAGAGTTTTACAATATCTATATTATGGATGAAAGCTCAGGCGAATATGAATTATACAGCACCGCGCAATATGAAAAAGACCACACTATGCGAAATATAAGATTGGGAATGGATATAGGCGCGTGCTTGCTGGCAGCTATAACCATAGCTTTACTTGCTCTGAGCCTTAACGGTGACGGCGCGCTGTTTTACAAAAAGGGAGAAAAGCATGACTTTGAAATTACTGCAAAGCGCAATTCCTTGATAACTCTTACAGCATTTCTGATAGCCTTTGCGGTTATTAAAATCATTGGTATAGAGTATAGCCTATGGTTTTACGGAATAAATCTTTTGCTTCCCTTGGGATTTCTTTTATTGTGTCCCGCGTTTTTCAAAGATTCAAAAATGAAGTTATCTATTATGGGAGTTCTCGTTTCGCTAGCCTATGTTATAGCAAAATATTATGTTTTCGGGCAGTCGGAGGTGCGTCCCGCTTTCGTTATTACTATGATACTTGTAGTTATCATATGCGGCATTGTGTACGCATTTTATTCCTGCGTAAATAAATTCTTTTGCTTTATCAGTCCTTTCGTGTGGGCATTACTGACGCCATCCGTGGCGTTGGTAGATTCAGGCTTGAGCGCCATTACCGGTGCGTTAAGCTCCGGAATAGGAATGATAATCGCTCTTGTAATGATTGCTTTTGCATTCTATATAATCTTTGGTGGAGGATATAGAATAATCGCTATATTTATACGTTGATATATAACAAAATCACCCTGTCAATTTTGACGGGGTGATTTTACTATTCATTTAATCCTTCACAAACTCATCATAGATAGCATTTATAGCCTTTTCGAAGTCGTGCTCGTCGATGCCGACGATGATGTTAAGCTCACAAGAGCCCTGGTCGATCATGCGGATGTTGATGTCCGCGCCCGAGATGGCGTTGAATACGCGAGCTGCAGTACCCTTTGCCTTGACCATTCCGCGTCCAACTATCGCAAGGAGGGCAACGCCGTCCTCGACCGTGATGCTGTCGGGGGCGGTGCGTCTCTGAACTGCCTGGAGAACGCGCTCACGGTTCTCGTCAAGTGCCGCTGTGGGAAGCACGACGCTCATGGTGTCAATGCCCGAGGGGAGATGCTCAAACGAAAGACCGAAATCCTCAAATGATTCAAGTATTTTACGTCCAAAGCCTATTTCCGCGTTCATCATGTCCTTTTCAACCGTAACGACGGAGAAGCCCTTCTTGCCCGCGATACCCGTGATAACGTGCTCGGAGTCGTAATTACTTGCCTGCGAAACTATCATCGTGCCTGCGTCCTCGGGGCGATTCGTGTTTCTGATGTTTATCGGAATACCCGCGTTGCGGACGGGGAATATAGCGTCCTCGTGAAGCACCGTAGCGCCCATGTAGGAAAGCTCGCGGAGCTCGCGGTAGGTGATTGTCTCAATAGCGCGGGGATTTTCAATTATTCTGGGGTCAGCCATCATAAAGCCCGAAACGTCCGTCCAGTTCTCGTAAAGGTCTGCCGAGCAAGCGCGCGCCACGATAGAGCCCGTGATATCCGAGCCGCCGCGCGAGAAGGTCTTGACCGTTCCGTTGGGCATGCAACCGTAGAAGCCGGGAATTACCGCGTATTTGTGAGCCTTAAGCTCCTCGGAGAGCATCTTATGTGTCTTTTCCTCGTCAAAGCTACCGTTGTCGCGGAAGAAGATGACGTTTTCAGCGTCTATGAAATAGAAGCCGAGATATTTTGCGAGAATAAGTCCGTTGAGGTACTCGCCGCGGCTTGCAACGTAGTCACGTCCTGCGCTGTGGAGCATTGCGTTCTTGACGTATTCAAGCTCGCCCGAAATATCAAAGTCAAGTCCGAGGTCGGAAATAATGCCCTTGTATCTTTCGCAGATAGCCGCGTACTGCTTATCAATCTCCTCGCGGGATGCTCTGCCGCGGATAAGCTCGTAGCATTTGTAGAGCATGTCCGTGACCTTTATATCCTCCTTAAATCTCTTACCGGGAGCGGAGGGAACTACGTAACGGCGGGAGGTGTCCGCCTTTATTATACTTGCAACCTGACGGAAATGCTCCGCGTCAGCGAGAGAGGAGCCTCCGAATTTTACTACTTTAACCATTGTTTATGTCCTTTCGGGATAAATATAGTATTATTATATGAAATCTCTTGTATTTTGTCAATACCTACGGGGAAAATTTTAGCGTACCGCACAGCTTTTGAGTTGACAAAACAGCAATTTTAAGATATAATTATTCTGTTGAAAATAAATGCTTTGGGAGAATACTATGCACGACGAATTGACAAAGGTTGACATAAAGAAAATGCAGGACGAGATAGACTACCGCGAGGGTGTTCTGCGTCCAAAATTGCTTGCCGAGGTACAGAGAACGCGTGAGTTCGGCGACTTGTCCGAAAACGCGGAATACAAGGAAGCAAAAAGGGAAAAGAACCACAACGAGAGCCGTATCCGTTACCTCAAGAACATGATATTGACTGCGAAGGTCATTGACGTTGAGGAGAAGGCAGACGCAGTGTGTCTTTTTGACACGGTGGATATTTATATTGAGGAGGACGACGAGGTCGTGTCGCGCACTCTCGTGACGACGCTCCGTCAGGATTCGCTCAAGGGACTTCTCAGCAAGGAGTCGCCGCTTGGCAAAGCTCTGCTCGGCAAAAAGGTCGGGGACAGAATATGCGTCAAGGTCAACGACAGCTACAGCTATTTTGTGGTTATCCGCAGGATAACCAAGGGCAAGGACGACGAAAGCATACCGATAAGCTCGTATTGAGCGGAGGATAGAAAAAAGCAGGCGGAAGCCTGCTTTTTTCATAAATTAAATAGATCGCTTATGTTTTCAAGCGCGTCAAGACCGCCACTTAATTCGTCAATATCTTGGAAAAATTCCGAAGTGTATGTTTTGTGTAATTCAAAGGTTTGTGTATCAAAGGACTCGACACAGTAGTAAAAATCCAATGTGCTGGGAATGAAAAAAATAGTCATTCTTGCCGTGTAATTATCATCGGTATATACTCTAATGGGATTGCCGGAGAGAAGAGGAGATTGCTCTATGGTTATTTGTCGCAATTCGTTTGAAAGGCTGGCAATAAGTACGTTGTTTTTTCCAAATGAATCCGCTGTAATAAAAAGAAGGACAACTGTCAACAGTTCAAATGCGCCCATTATGGAGGCAAAAATCCAGTCTCTGTTTGAAAAATCAGACATATCTCTCATGCCTGTTAGCCACATTAAAATAAAGATATTGGTGAACATGAAAACAAACAAAATTATGAGAAAAATAAGCTCGCTTTTCTTTGTTTTCTTTGCATCGAGTAACTTTGATAACAGTATTTTCTTTTCCAATATTATCCCCCCTTTGTTTGATTATATCATATTATTGTGGGGAAGTCAATATTCTATAAACTTATGTCCTCATGAGCCACCATGGTGGATTCAGGACCTTCACAAGGCTGCGCCTTGTAGGTGGTCCTTCAGAAGACACCAGACCTCACCAAACAAAAAAACCGACCTGAAGGTCGGTTTTTTTTGTTTGGTGGGGGATGGTGGATTCGGACCACCGAAGTCAGTGACAACAGATTTACAGTCTGCCCCCTTTGGCCGCTCGGGAAATCCCCCATATGGAGCTGGTGAACGGAGTCGAACCATCAACCTGCTGATTACAAATCAGC
>JAFTKY010000031.1 GCA_017453005.1 Clostridia bacterium
CGATATCCGTGAGTATAACGGTAACCGAGCGTTCATCGGAAGTGCTTCGCTTGCGCACAACGTAGCCATTCGCTTCAAGGCTTTTGAGCACGGGCGTCATTGTTCCCGAATCAAGAAACAGCTTATCGCCAAGCGCCTTGACGGTGATCTCCTTTTGTTCCCACATCACCATCATCGTGATGTACTGTGTGTAGGTCAGGTCAAGCTCGTCAAGGTAAGGACGGTATCTTTTGACTACCTCTCGCGCAGCGGCGTACAGAGGAAAGCACAATTGATTTTCCAGCTTCAACGCATCGTATTTAGATTGGCTCATAGGACACCTCCAAGGTTTCATTGTTACTTATATTGTAGCACAATTTAATTGAATTATCAAGTGCAAATGCTCAATTCTTCATACGCTTTTCATACAGCGCGTGCAAGCTGATCTGTGCAAGAGGTGGGACGGCGACCGCAGGTATTCCCAAGGAGCTTTTCTTCTATTTCCCCGACTGTTGCGCCTTCAAGCAGCTTGGCTATAGCTTTGAGATTTCCGTTGCACCCGCCGTAAAATTCGATGTTCGTGATGACGTTTCCGTCAATGTCGAAGGATATGATCTGCGAACAGGTATTCTCCGTCTTATATTCGTATCGCATCAAAGACACCCCTTGATCGCTTCCTTCAGCTTTTTCATATCGGTAGGCTCGAAGCGCGATACGATCTCGCCGTTACGGTCAATGAGAAACTTGGTGAAATTCCATTTTACGTTGCCGTTGTTCTTGTAGTCCTTGTCAGTCTTTTTCACAACACCCGAAAGCATAAGAGCCATAGGTGACTTGCCAAAGCCCTCAAACTTGGTGTTCTCCGTCAGCCACTTGTAAAGAGGAATGGCATTCTCACCATTCACGTCAACCTTTGCAAACTGCGGAAAGGTGATACCGTATCTGCCCGTGCAGAAGGAATGAATTTCATCATCACTGCCGGGAGCTTGCTCTCCAAACTGATTGCACGGAAAGTCGAGGATCTCAAAGCCGTCGGCTGAGAATTCCTCATACAGATCCTGAAGCTGGTCATATTGCGGAGTAAATCCGCATCCCGTTGCGGTGTTGACTATAAGCAACACCTTGCCCTTGTACTCAGAAAGAGAAACCTCGCTGCCGTCCATATTTTTAACTTTGAAATCGTATGCGTTCATATCGCACCTCCGAAAAATAATAGCTCAATTCAATTGAGTTCAATTGATTATAACATACATCATTATTGTTGTCAAGAGTTTTTCTTTTTATTTACATAACTTTTGAATTGGACGCTTGTTTTCTTTGCTTCCTCCGATGCAAATTTTAAGGGCTGACCGAGGCGGTCAGCCCTTTTGTGTTCAATTCTTTGACAGACTGTAATTTTTCTTGTTGACATTTGTCCTTGTTTATGATATAATTCAAAAAAACAACTGCCACCGGGTAGTATAATGCGTATGCATTCGTTTACACATCGTTAGGTCTTAGAAGATGTGTTGCGGATGCTTATTTTTTTGGAGGCTGCATGAAAAGATTACTCTCCTATTTTTCAAAGCTTGAAATTATGCTTTGGTGCTCGTCAATCACCTTGATCCTTATTTCCTTTATTGCCTTTGACAGGTCGAATTATCTCACTCTTACAGCCTCGCTGTTCGGCGTGACCTCGCTGATATTTAACGCCAAGGGCAACCCCTTCGGGCAGGTACTGATGGTGATTTTCAGCTTGCTCTACGGCATTATTTCCTACACCTTTTCCTATTACGGCGAGATGATCACCTATCTCGGTATGACCATGCCGATGGCGGTATTTGCCCTGATTTCTTGGCTGCGCAACCCTTACAAGGGCAACCGAGCCGAGGTTAAGGTAAACAGCATAGGCAAGCCCGAGCAGGTCTTGATGTGGCTTGCGACCGCCCTTGTTACTATTGTCTTTTACTTCATTTTAGATCATTTCGGCACGGCAAACATTATTCCAAGCACGATTTCGGTAACGACAAGCTTTCTTGCCGTATATCTGACCTTTCGCAGAAGCCCGTATTTTGCCTTGGCTTATGCGGCAAACGACGTCATTCTCATTGTTTTGTGGACGCTTGCAAGTATTTCCGACACTCGGTACATCTCTGTCGCCGTCTGCTTCGTGGCGTTTTTGTTCAACGATCTCTACGGCTTTATAAGTTGGCAGAAAATGAAGAAAAGACAGGCAGAGTAGTTACGCTTCGTTGACGAGCTTGCCCGTCATGTGTTCAATTTCAAGGCAAAGAATTGCGGTATTGCCTTTGAATTTTTCGATCTCATCATAAATGTCATCCGTATCGCTTGTAAAGCGCTTACAAAAGCGCACCATCAGCTCGTCAGACCAATTCTCCACAATGCTGATGCGCCCGAATATTATCACGCTTTTGATATTGAGCGACCAATGTCCGTCCTTGTGATACCCCTTATCGTAAACACAGAAGGAGACCTTATCGCTTTTCGCAATCGCATCAAGCTTATGACCGACCCTTCCGCTGTGAAAATATATCTTGTCGCTTTCCTCGTCAAAATAAAAATTGATAGGCAAGGCGTACGGATAACCGCCGTCACCGTTGACGGCAAGCACGCCGCGCACCTCCTGCTTTAATATTTCCTTGCACTCAACTGCGGAGAGCTCTTGCTTTCTCCTCGTTAATTCTCTGAACATATCCTTCTCCTTCATAGCCTTATTTGTCTGTGAGTTTATTATATCTTACTTTTATGAATATTTCAACCACTCAAAGCAACAAGGACTGACGAACACCGTCAGCCCTTGTTTTTTATTCAATTGCTTAGCAGATCAAACCACGTGCAACGCTATAAGCACCTGCAACGTAACGAACGCCGCGTAAATGCCGAGAAGGACCATTCCCTGCCAACGGCGGAGCTTTCCCTTTATCAGTGCGGGAAGCGTCATAATTGCCATTACCGCCACCATCAAAGGGATCTCGACAAGCTGTGAGGTGTTAAATCCAAACAGCTTACTGCCCTCGGGAATAAAAAACGGAGATATCGTTACCGCTACGCCGGACACCAAAACAAGGTTGAAGATATTTGCTCCGATGATGTTGCCAAGCGACAGCGCGCCGTGCCCCTTTGCAAGGGCTGTAATCGCGGTCACAAGCTCGGGGAGAGACGTACACAGCGCGACCACCGTAACACCGACGACCTCCGTAGGAATACCCGCCATGGTTGCAAGCGCGACGGACGAGCCCTCCAGCATATCCGCGCCTATAGCGATCAATGCGGTACTGATTATCAGCATAATAATATTTTTTACAAGCAAGCCTCCACGGTCTCCGTCATCCTCCTCAGTATCCACCTGAACGGGAGCCTTGAAGCCCCTGTATATTGTCAAAGCCATATAGACGCCAAAAACCAAAAGCATAACTATGCCAAGCCATCTGTCAAAGCGGCCGAACACATACGCCGCCACAATATAAATTGCCGCAGAAACAAAAAAGAAAATTATTGGTGTGACGATTGCTTTTCTGTTTACGGTCGCGGGTCGGATAGCTATAGTCAGCGCCGCTATCAGAGCTGTGTTGCAAATGATAGAGCCTATTGAGTTACCGTACGCAATAGCGCTGTTATTATTTACAGCAGCGGTGGCTGAAATCATCACCTCGGGAAGCGTAGTGCCGATAGAGACGACTGTCGCACCAATTATTATCTCGGGCACGCGAAACCTCTTTGCTATGCCGACGGAGCCGTCAACAAACCAGTCACCGCCCTTTATCAGCAGCACAGCACCGACTATAAACAAAGCCACTGCACCCCACAGTCCATTCGTCAGCCCGTCATACCACGCCAAAAAATGATCAAGCATAAAATCTCCTTACGTTTAATTACTTTAAAAATCGAGCTGTCAATGCACATTATAAGCCAATGTTTTTATTAAAATACAGTCTGAATTGTTTTTTCTCAATACAGCATTTAAGGGGCAACCGTGATAGGTTGCCCCTTTTTGGCTTTCAGCTTTCCTCGTTAAAGTACCAGGGAGGGCGCAGAATAAATTCTTGCTGCAAGCTCCTGATTGAGCATATAAAGGCTCTTGGGGTCAGATCCGAAAAGCTCCATTTTTGTTATGAGATCGTTTGCGTTGGTCTCCTCCTCACCCTGCTCCTTAACGAACCAATCAAGGAACTGCATGGTGCGGAAATCCTTTACGTCGTACGCTGCGGCGTAAATATCGTTGATAAGAGACGTTACGTACTCCTCGTGCTCAAGTCCTGCACGAAGGACGTCCATGTGGCAGGTGAAGGTCTTATCGGGCTTCGGGATAGCCTCAAGCGTTACCTTCTGATTTTCGTTCTGCAAATACTGATAGAACAGCATTGCATGGTCGCGCTCCTCCTGCGCCTGTATCATGTACCAATTTGCAAATCCGTCAAGTCCTGCGTCCTCAAAATAATTTGAGAAATCAAGATAAAGATATGCGGAATAAAACTCCTTGTTGATCTGCTGATTTAACAGCTCACGTACCTTTGCGTTCATCATTTTTTTCCTCCTATTTTTTAAAAATTTCCTACGTGTTCATTATAACACATAAATTACATTTTGTCAATCGAAACGGCATCGCGTCGCGCAAGTAAAATTTGCAAAAATCATTGCTCTCTTATAACTTTCCCTCATAAACACCTCATAAAGCTTATAACCAATTTTTCGCATGGCTTTATATCAAAAATCAACTTTTTTGCAAAAAAAGTTGCAAAAGATGTATTTTGGTGGTAAAATAATATACAGAAAATGAATTTTTACGTAAGGTTGGAAAAAACATGCCTGAACTTATACCGCTTTGGATAATTCTCGGACTTATCGCCATAGCATTTATCGTTTCGTATATTTGCTTTTATCGGATATTTTATTTTCCGCAAAAAAAGCGCGACAAGCTGCTTTCACGCGACCCCTATCAGATACCTCCCGGAAGGATATACGACGAGCATCGCGAGCAGATAGTCAAATGGATAAAGGACTCCGACGAGCTCCCTCACAAAAAATACAGCATAACCTCATTTGACGGACTTACTCTGCGCGGCAGATTTTACGAATACTCCCCCGACGCGCCGATAGAGATACTGTTTCACGGCTATCAGGGTAACTCCCGCAGAGACCTTTGCGGCGGCATTTTCCGTTGCTTTGACCTCGGTCATAGCGCGTTCCTTATCGACAACCGCTCCGCGGGCGAGAGCGACGGAAACGTCATAACCTTTGGAATAAACGAGCGCCGTGACTGTCTGGATTGGATAAAATTCACCGTTGAGAACATAAACCCCGACGCAAAAATAATCCTCACGGGAGTATCCATGGGCGCGGCGACCGTCATGATGGCCGCCTCCGAGGACCTGCCGGAAAACGTCGTAGGCGTGCTTGCGGACTGTGGATATACGTCCGCAAAGGATATAATCAAGCTCGTAATGAAGGACATGAAGCTCCCCGCCGGTCTGCTCTACCCCTTCGCAATACTCGGCGCAAAATTATTCGGCAGATTTGACCTTGACGAATACTCCCCCATCGAGTCCATGAAAAAATGCAAGCTTCCAATCATGTTCATACACGGCGACGACGACCGCTTCGTGCCGCACGAGATGAGCGTGCGCAATTTTGAGGCGTGTGCGTCCGAGAGGAAGGTGCTCGTAACCGTATCGAAAGCGGGGCACGGGCTTTGCTACCCCGTAAATGTCACGCAGTACACTGACGAGATGCGGGACTTCTTCGAGCCGCTTTTATATCCGCAAAAAACAAGCTCAAAGGACCACGGCCCCCTGCACCTTTTCCATACATTTCGATACACGAAGGAGGATCTTTATGAAGCCCTTTCCAAAAAAATTTAAGAAATTTCTGCAGACAAGTCTGTTTTTGCTTGTCGGAAACGCAATTCTCGCCTTTGGCGTTGCAGCGTTTATAATACCGAAAAATATTCTCATGGGCGGTACTACCGGTATAGGAATTCTGTTGAGCCATTTCATACCCGTTGAAACCTCGCTCATAGTTCTTATACTGAACGTGATACTTCTGATCGCCGGGTTGTTCATTCTGGGAAAAAAATTCTTTTTTACCACCGTCGTAAGCTCGATCCTCTACCCCGTCATGCTCGGTATAATGCAACGGATCCCGGGTATTGAAGGCATCACGGATAACCTTTTGCTTGCCGTCATTCTCGGGGGCGCTATTCTCGGTATTTCCATCGGCATGGTCATGCGTGTGGGCTCGTCCACGGGAGGACTGGACGTGCTTGCTCTTATGCTCAACAAATGGACGCATCTGCCCGTAGCAATACTTGTTTACGTGTGCGACATAGTAGTCCTTGTCGCGCAGCTTTTTGCTGGAAGCACGCCCGAAAGCCTGCTTTTCGGAATAGTGCTTATCGTGCTCCAGAGCATCGTGCTTGACAAGGTAATGATACTCGGCAAATCCCAGATACAGCTCTTTATCGTCACGGATAAGTTCTCCGAGGTTCGTCACGCGCTCCTCACGACCCTTGAGGCAGGCGTCACGATGGTAAAGATAGAAACGGGACTTCTGCTTAATGACCAGGACGGCATTATTTGCGTTATCCCGCCGCGAAAATTATACGCGGCAACCGAGCTTATTCACTCAATAGACCCAAACGCCTTTATCACAGTCACGCAGATAAAGGAGGTCCGTGGACGCGGATTTACACAGGAAAGACTCCAGCGTATTGAGGAGAAAAAGGAAAAATAAAAATCAAAGCAAAAGAGAGAGACGAATCAGCCTATTTGGTACACACGTCTCTCTTTTTTATTCTCTCTTGAATTTCGCCTTTATTTTCTCATACGAACCGCGCAGTATGGCGAGCGTTTTCTTATCGTTTGGAAAGAGCAGCCGCAAAAGTCCTATTGCGATAGCCACGGTCACAATCTTTTCGGGAGATATGGGAAGCCACAAAAAAGTAAGATACGCGCCCGAGACACCCAACATCCAGTTTATTCTCAGCGCCGTTCCGATAAAAAACAGAATATACGCCCAACCGTTCGTGATAAGCCACGCGATAAACAGACACAAAAGCAATCTCGGGTTGAGCAGAAATCCCACGGTCCTTTTTATTTTTTCCTTCGTGCGTTCCTTCATTTTTGTACCTTTCAAAAAATAATAAGGTGGGTCTCCCCACCTTATTATGTCCCGAAAAGCGGCTATTCTTATGCCTTTTCGGATTTTTCTCTTTTTTGCGCCATTACGATTTTGTAAAGCTCCTCTGCGGCAAGCCTAACCTTTGCCACAATATCGCCCTCTGTCTTCGGGAAGCAATAATATATCGCCTTGTGATTTCCTATCGCGATCACGTCACCGATCTCGTAGAAGTTAAAGTCTGCGCATATACTGTAGGACGCCTGCGGCGTGTGCAGATAATCAAGCCTTCCGTCACAGCCCGTAAGGTGCAAGCCCTCAATCGTGTGGGTCAAAACGCCCTCACCGACGGAATATATCCTTTTCTCGTCAATAGCCATGCAGATGTCAACGGGCAGAGAGACGGAGTATTTCACGTCCTCAAGCTCGGCGCGTACGCACTCGCGCTCCCACTCAAACCAATCAGGCACGTGAGCAAATCTGCTGTCTCCGTCGGTTGCCGCGAGGCTTCCGTATTCGTCAAGCTCGTACGTCTTACCGCACACGGGACACGACAGCAAAGCTCCCTTACCCTGCATTCTGCCCTCCTGCATACAGTGAGGACACTTGTAAAGCACGCGGTTGAGACAGTCCGCACGGAATTTTTCATTTATCTTTATTTTGTTTTCCTGCTGATATTTGAAGCCGTCAAAATCAAATCTGCTCTCTATAAGCGACTGTATCTGTTCCGCAGGCATAGACTTCACCTCGTCTGCCGAGAGCAGATATTCCATTTTCGCGCTCACTCTGACCTTGCGCTTTTGCAGATTGTTGTAAAGCGGGTCACGAAGAAACGCCCCGGACGTTATAGCCACGACCACGGGTACGCCGAGCATCTTGCAGAGCTTACCGAGTGTATCGGGCAGGGTAGTCGTTTTTCCGTCAAAGGTATATCCCGCCTCGGGGAACATGACCACCGAGCATTTGTTCTTTTGCAGGGTGTATTTCATGTCCTTGATAAGAGAAAGCTCCGAGACGAACTTTTTCGTGGGCACGCAGCCTATCCGGCGCATTACCCAGCCCTTGCCGATAAAGCTGTCTGTAGTGGCAATAATATTAAACGGCTTGGGATAAAGCATGCTCGGTACTATTTCAAGGTCAATAAACGCCGAGTGGTTCATGAGTATAAGACAGGGCTCGTGCTTGCCCAGTTTGTCCATGCCAATCTTCTCGCACTTGAATCTGACCGCGATAAGGTCGGGAAGCCCCGCTATTTTCATTACCGTGCGCCAGAAAATGTTGGGCTTTATTGGTTTTTTACGTTTTTGCGGAGGTGTTGCGATTACTTCGTCATAGCTTTTTTTAATAAGTTTGATCTTCATAATATCTCCGTGTCAGTTAATATTGAGTTTGCACTTTAAACTTTATGAACTAATTATAACACAAAGCGTGACATATTGCAACAGTTATTTTTTTAATGAAAAATGGAGAGGTTTTCCCTCTCCATTTCTTGCTTTTTAGTGGTTTGCGATCCACTCGTCTGCTGCCTTTTTAGACATTCTCTTGATGTTCTCTTCGGGATAGATGGATTCCTCGCCGCCGTTTGTGTAGAGGAAGTAATTTCCTCCCTCGGTGACGTAAACAGTCTCCTCATATCCGCAAGGATCACCAAAGCAGCCGCTTGTTACCTTCTTGACAACGGTGGATGCCTCGGTATCGTAAAGCTTTCCGCATATGGTCTTCTGCATGATAATTCTCCTTTTCGTTTGTATTTTTATTGTTGGCAATAAATCACTCATTTATTAAAGAACACACTTTAAAAATTGTTGTGTTCTGGGGTTTTTCGGGCTGTCAAACAGCTCTGCGGGCGTACCCTCCTCGGTTATGACGCCGTCGCTCATAAATATTACTCTGTCCGCTACCTCGCGTGCAAAGCCCATCTCGTGCGTAACTATGACCATGGTCATGCCGTCGTCTGCAAGCTCCTTTATAAGGTCAAGCACCTCTCCGACCATCTCGGGGTCAAGCGCGGACGTGGGCTCGTCAAAGAGCATGACCTTCGGGTTCATCGCAAGAGAGCGCACGATAGCTATTCTCTGCTTCTGTCCGCCCGAGAGCGTTGCGGGGTATACGTTTGCCTTGTCCTCAAGCCCTATGCGGCGCAAAAGTGCGAGTGCCGCCTGCTCTGCCTCAGCCTTGGTCTTCAGTCCGAGCTGTACGGGTGCGAGAGTGAGATTCTGCATGACCGTCATGTTATTGAACAGATTAAAATGCTGGAACACCATTCCCATTTCCCGACGCGCGAGATTTATGTCTGTGCGGTTTGCCTTTTCAAATTCCTTTACAGACGACTTGAAATTTTTGCCCTCGCGCTTTTTCAAAAGTCTGTCCGAAATTATTTTTTCTACCGCTTCCTTGTCGGACACGCCGTTCTCTGTCATAGCGGCATAGGTTCTTGACTGTCTTATAATATCGGGGTGCAGATATGCGTCAACACCCGTAATAAGCTTGTCCCCAAGCCATATCTCGCCGCTCGTAGGCTCCTCAAGGAGGTTGAGACAGCGCAAAAACGTGCTCTTTCCGCTTCCCGACGGGCCGATTATAGCGACCTTTTCTCCGTCACGTATCTCACACGAAACGCCCGTGAGAACGTGCAGCTTACCAAAATCCTTATATATATTATTAGCGCTTATCACTTGCTCTCAACCTCGTTTCTATCTTTTTGATTACAAACGTCAGCAGATATACGATAGCCAGATAGAAGCACGCCGCAACCGACATAGGAACTATGTAGCTTGCCATGTTGTTGCCCGCACCTATCACCTTAGCCGCCTGCGTCAGGTCGTACATACCTATCATGCTCACGATGGACGTCTCCTTAATAAGCGCGATAAGCTCGTTTCCTATTGCGGGAATAACGTTCTTTATCGCCTGCGGAATGACTATTTTTCTCATAGTCGTGCCGCGTCCGAGTCCGAGCGCCCGTCCTGCCTCGGTCTGTCCTATATCAACCGAAAGTATGCCTCCGCGTATGCTCTCGGATACGTACGCTCCCGAGTTTATACCGAATGCAAGTATAGCCGTTATTTCCTTCGGGAAGCCTCTTATGGCAAATATAGCGTACGCCATGATGAAAAGCTGGAGAGCCATAGGCGTGCCGCGTATGACCGTGACGTACACCTTGCATATCGCCTTTGGTATTTTCGAGAATTTCCCCTCGGAGAGCCCGACCATAGCTACGAGCGTACCCAGCAAAAGTCCGAGGACTGCGGCAAAGACTGAAATCAGCAGGGTCTTTCCAAGTCCTTCAAGGAGCATTCCCATGTATTTTTCATTTGTGATAAGAACGCCTATGTTCTTAAAAAAATCCATATTATGACCTTCTCTTTCAAAACCGTCCCAGCCCTCGTTCCCTGTTCGGCACGAAGGGCGTGCTTGAAATTTTTTATAGTTTTCTTTACTCATTAAAAGGAACTGCGCCACAGGGCGCGGTTCCTTTTCTCTGAATTATTATCAGTCGTTCATGCCCATGTGGGACATAACCATCTTCTCAATCTCGGTCTGACCGTTTGCGTCCTTCTTGAGAAGCTCCGCAAGAACCTCGTTGATAGCCTCAAGAAGCTCGGTGTTGCCCTTGGTTACTGCGATAGCATACTGCTCCTCTACGGGAGAATCAGCCTCTCCGTCAGCGCCGGAGTAGTAGAGGGGGTAGCAGGTAAAGCCCTTGGTGCTGTTAGCTACGATGTACTTTGCGGGGAGCTCGTCAACGATAACGGCGTCAATGGTAATGCCGAGCGCGTCTGCCGCAACGTTTGCGGAGTCCATAGCCTCGTGCTTCGTACCCGTGCCGTAGAGAACGCCGTCGTAGCCGTAATCGTTGTCAGCCGTTGCGTTTATCTCGCCGTCGGTGTAGATCCAGCCCGTCGTATCGGTCTGCGTTGCGATGGTCTTGCCCGAAAGAGCCTCCCAGACGATGTAGGTCACACCGTCAACGGTCTTCGTCTCAATATCGGAGTTTGCGGGAAGAATTACGTACTGAACGGAGGTGTAGTAGGGGTCGGAAAAGTCAACCTTGTCCTTTCTTTCGTCCGTGATGGTAAGACCTGCCGCGCCACAGTCAGCAAGCTTGCCTTCCTTTACGGTGTCGATAATGATACCGAAGTCGCCGTCATTCCACACGATCTCCTTGCCGAGCTTTTCGCCAACGCGGTTCATTATCTCAACGTCAACGCCGACGATCTCGGTGCCGTCGTAATATTCAAAGGGCGCAAAGTACGCGTTCGTCTGAACGATTATAGCGTCCTCTTCCCCGTCGCAGGCAGCAAATACAGCTACACAGCCAATAAGCATTACAAGTGCCAATGCAATAGAAATAATCTTTTTCATGATTTTCCTCTTTTCTTTATTTAATATTATTTAAAAATTCCGATTTCTCGTGAACACCGCCACATTATACATCAAATATATTCACTTGTCAACCCCTTTTTATAAAAAAATTCTGCATATTTTCAAAAAATATGCAGGAATTTTTGTATTTTGTGAATATTTATGCATTTATACATTATCCGAGCAAAACGTCCATCAAAAGCATCACGCAAAAGCCGACAAGCAACGAATAGGTTGCGGCTCTCTCCGAGCCGTGTGAGTGCGTCTCGGGTATCATTTCGTCGCTTACGACGTACAGCATCGTACCGCCCGCAAACGCGAGAGCAAACGGCAATATCGCACTTGAAATGCTGACAGCAAAGTAACCGAGCAGCGTACCGACCACCTCGACAAGTCCCGTAGCCAACGCGCAGACAAACGTGCGCCCCGGCTTTATTCCCGCCGAGAGCATGGGCGCGATAATGACCATTCCCTCGGGTATGTTCTGAAGCGCAATACCACCCGCGATCATCAACGCCTCCGCGGTGTTGTCCGAGCCAAAGCCCACACCCGCCGCAATTCCCTCGGGAAGATTGTGTATTGCTATCGCCATGACGAACAGAAGCACCTTGTTTATCTGCGATTTATCGTCACAGCAGTGCCCGTCAATGTCCACCCCAACCATTCCGTGCAGGTGAGGCACCAGCTTGTCAAGCAGATTTATACAAAGCGCGCCCGCAAATATGCCGAGAAAAACGAGGGCGAGCGAGAGCAGCTTGTTCCACGTCTCACCAAAGCCCGTGAATTCAAACAGCTCATAGCCGTAATCAAACGACGGGATAATAAGTCCGAGTATTGCCGCCGCGAGCATTATTCCCGCCGCAAACGCGAGAACTATGTCGCTGAATTTATGTGATATTTTCTTAAATATAAAGCCTATCGCCGCGCCGACAACGGTTGCCCCGCCAACTCCGAGCGCAGTCCAAAGAACCATGTCCATATATCTGTCCTCCGCATAATATCCATATATTTATATTATAGTCCGAAATACTCACTTTGTCAAATGTATCTGTAAAAAAGATTGATACGTTTTCGCACGCAACAAAAGCCGCATACAAAAAGCTCGCCGATTTTAGCGTGATGTCCTTAACGGACAATCACGCAAAACTATGATTGCCCATGCGGGCAAGTTATGAGTTATGGGATGCTCCGCATCGTTATGGTTGGCTTCGCCAAGTGGAAGATTGCAAGGGCAATCATATCATAACGTTTGCGATAGCAAACTCATAACTCATAACTCACAACTCTAAACTGAAAAGCAGAAAAAGAGAGAGTCTTACGGAATTTTGTAACCGCGTTACTCTCTCTTCTGTTTTTATTTCAAGTTTCGCATTTGTTTAACAAGTGCACAGGGCTATGCCCATACCCCTTATAAATTTCTCCGCTAAGGACATCACCCTTTACACTGACGGGCTTTCATGTTACGTGTTTTTCATTATAACAGAGCCGATGCAGTCTCCAACGTGCTCGCACGCGTCCGCACACGCCTCAAGGCTCTCGTATATCTTGCGCCACGAGACCGTCTCAAGCACGTCTCCGTCGCGCTTGGTCAGTGCACGCATGGAGGACAGGTACACCTTGTCGCACTCCTCCTCTGCGTCGTTAAGCTCAACAATGAGCGCATGCATGGTCTTGGACTTTTTGAAGTTCTCAAATTCTTTCATGATCTCGCAAAGAATTTCGCAGGATCTGACGATCTTCTTCGCAAAGCTTATTGCAGCCTCGTCTATCGTCTTGATATCGTATATGTAGAATTTCTGAAGAATTTCCTCGATGATATCAACAACGTCGTCGATCTGATGACTGAGCATATCAAGGTCCTCTCGGTCAACGGGAGTAACGAACGCCTTTGCGAGCGTTCCGTTCATCTCATGCTTCTTCATATCCGCGCCGTGCTCAATTTCATGCATATGCTGGAGCATCGCCTCAATATTTGCGGGATCGTAATTTTCAAGACATTCTACGAGATATGCCGCCGCCTTTTTTGCAAGCTCGGTGCATGCCGAGAAATTTTCAAAATAGAATTTATCACCCTTAGCCATTTTTATATTTCCTTTCAGTTAATTGAATATAAACAAGAACAGTTTGGTTACGAAAAACGCGAGAAGTCCGCATCCCGGGAACGTGAGTATCCACGTCATGACCATTTCCTTTACTACACCGAAGTTTATAGCCGATACTCTCTTCACCGCACCAACTCCCATAATAGACGTGGTCTTTACGTGCGTGGTGGACACGGGAAGTCCGAACACCGAGCAGAACACAAGCGCGATGGAGGACGCAATGTCCGCCGAAAAGCCCTGATATTTTTCAAGCTTTACCATGTCCATGCCGACTGACTTTATTATCTTCTTGCCGCCCATAGCGGTTCCCGCTCCCATGATAAGCGAGCAAACTATCATAAGCCACGTGGGGATCTCAAACGTAGTCGCAGCGCCGCCCGCTCCCTGCAGAGTGAAAACGCACAGCAAAATTATACCCATAAATTTCTGACCGTCCTGCGCGCCGTGCATAAACGCCATCGCAGCCGCACCCGTGATCTGTGCGCCCTTGAAAAACGGCTCGGTCTTCGGTCTGTTCATTTTGTAGCATATCATTGTAACGAGCTTTCCGATTATCCATGCAAGTCCAAAGCCAAGCACGACCGAAATAACGATACCGATAAGCACCTTGCTCCACTGGCTCCACACAACAGCCTCAAGGCCGTTGAGTGCCATAGCGCCGCCCGTAAGTCCCGCGATAAGCGCGTGGCTCTCACTCGTGGGAATACCGAACACCCACGCAAGCGTCGCCCATATAACGATAGCAAGCATTGCC
>JAFTKY010000032.1 GCA_017453005.1 Clostridia bacterium
AAAGAAATTCTTTTGTGAATCATAGTTCGTGGGGGCGGCGATGACAACAAAATCCGCATCCTCGTAAGCAGCCTTTGCATCAAGCGTTGCAACGAGGTCAAGCTCACGCTCCGCAAGATACTTTTCAATATAATCATCCTGTATGGGGGACTTTCTGTTGTTTATCATATCCACCTTTTCGGGAATGATGTCCACCGCTACGACCTTATTGTGCTGTGCCAAAAGCACCGCTATTGACAAACCTACGTATCCTGTTCCTGCAACTGCGATTTTCATTTTGATATCCTCCGTTTTCATTTAACTTTTCTTACGTATATAAGCTTTTTTAAGACACCGAAAAACATATTCACCGCGGTGTGAAACAGTGCTCTGACGGCGCACATTCCCTCGCCCACGCGGAACAGTCTGTACTGATTTCTGATGCTCTTTTTCAGTCCGCTGTGAGACAGAGAATTCTTTCGTATTCTGTACTCGGCAAGGTCTTCGCGCAACAGATAGCACTTACATCTTTTGCAGACCTTGAGCCACATCGCGTAATCGTTACGGCTCTTGAGCGACGGCTCGACCTGTATAAGTCCCACCGTCTCCGCATCGTACATGACGGTAAGACAGCCCATATAGTCATAGCAAAACATCTTGAATTTGCTTATTTTCCTCGGACCTGTTACGCGGACCCCGAGGGGCTGTGATTGCTCGTCTATATGAGAATACTCGGTATATGAAAAATGATAATCATTTTCTGCCATAAACCTTAGCTGACGTTCAAGCTTCTCGGGACGCCAAAGATCGTCACTGTCAAGAAACGCTATCCACTTGCCCTTCGCCTCGCGC
Source organism: Clostridia bacterium (assembly GCA_017453005.1). Lineage (GTDB taxonomy): Bacteria > Bacillota > Clostridia > Oscillospirales > CAG-272 > SVTX01. The sequence continues at coordinate 832 of JAFTKY010000032.1, forward strand.
AACGCATAATTTCTGCTGACCGCCGCGCCGCCGTTCTGCTCATTTTGGAATATTCTTATTCTCCCGTCACCGTACGAGCGCGCTATTTCAAGCGAGCTGTCGGTAGAGCAATCGTCAACGAGAAGTATCTCCCAATTCTGATACGTTTGTGAAAGGACGCTGTCTATCGTCTCGCGCAAAAATTTCTCGCCGTTATAGTTGGGCATGATTATTGACACGAGACCGTAGTCCGTTGTCTGCTCATTTGTGATGCAACCTTGATTTTCTGCCATTGTCTACTCCTGACCGTCGTATACGTTGTTTTGGGCATGACCTGCCGCAAAGCATACTTACTCATATTAAGAACATTGTACCACAATTTACTAAAATAGTCAATAGATTGTCCCGAATTTCCCTTTTAGCCGTTGCGCTATAAAAACAAGCCGCCCCGACGGGCGGCTGTTCTGTAAATTATTTACCTATAAACATCTGCGTCCAGTATTTACCGTTCGCTACGTATCCCACCCCGATGTGTGTAAACGACGAATTTAGAATATTCGCTCTGTGTCCCGAGGAATTCATCCATGCGTTTACCACCGCTTGCGGAGTAGCCTGACCTCTCGCTATGTTCTCCCCCGCGCTTCTGTACGGTATGCCAAAGCTCTTCATCATCTGAAAGGGCGAGCCGTACGTGGGGCTTTGATGCGAAAAGTATTTATTGTCCTTCATGTCCTGCGACTTGATGCGCGCGACGCGGCTGAGCTCCCAGTCATGTGAGAGCTCGTTGAGTCCCGCCTTTGTTCTTTCGATATTGACAAGTCTCACGACCTCGCGCTCGTAGCTTGTGACCGACGTGTCCGTCACGGGTATATTTATCACCTGACCGGGATATATAAGATCGTAATTTTTTATATGGGTGTTCGCGCTCTTTATTTCGCTGAGGCCCACCTCATACTTGACCGCTATCTTCCAAAGCGTGTCACCGCGCACGACGGTGTGTGTCACACCCGCCGCCGACGCGGATATGCAAAGCAGCATAAACGCCGCAACTATACTAAATATAAATACCGTTATTTTTCTCTTCAAATCTACAAATACCTCCTCGTAATATAATGATGTCATCGCTAATATTATAACATATCCAGAAGGGTTATTTCAAGCTGTAAGTATTGGGAGAGGTAGCACAAAGCCCCAAGGCAAATCTTGGGGCTTATATTACTTTATAATTCTCCACGCGCCGACCAGCCTATCAAGTGTCCACGAGGCATTTGCGGGAGAGGTCGAGGGCATACATACCGCCTCCCTGCCATACCGCTCCTTCATGTATTTGTTATAGTATTTCTCCGCAGTCTTCCCGTTGACATATATTTGCTTTATATCGGCAACTGAAAAAATCTCGCCAAGGTCATTCGGCACAGCGTCTTTTATTGAGCTGTCCGCGCTGCCCGTGATCTCGCAGGAGTTGATGACATCCCACAACGCTATTTTGTTTCTCAAAAGCAGCTCTTTTTTCTCATCCACAGTCTGCGGCACAGGACAATCGAAGACAGCCGCGAGCACCTTCCAAAATCTGTTTTGAGGATGACCGTAGAAAAATTGCTGATCTCGTGATTTAACTGACGGAAAGCTACCGAGTATCAATATTTTTGAATTTTCATCATATATCGGCGGTATCGGGTGGTGTATCATGTTTGCCTCATTCCATTTCCTTTTTCTTTCTTTGTTCTATTTCCTTCACCCATGCGACTGCGACCTTGAACTTATCCGTCTCGCGTACGGGGTCAAACCACGCCCAGCGAGGATTTGTCAAAAGGTCGCGGATGTATACGGGATTATAGAACGACAGTCTGAGCACTCCAAAAAGCTTGTGTCTGTTTCCCTGCTCGTCTATGGCATAGTTCCAATCCCGACTTACCTTTAAGCCCGAGAACAGCTCACTTCCAAGCTCAAGCCATTCTTTGTCCGAGGAATGAATATATTTGCACATATCCATCGCCTCATCAAAATTCGCCCAGCCCTCGTCGTACTCTCCGCAGCCGAACAGACACGCCGAGAGTACAAGCTGCTTGTATGCATAAAACAGCTTCCAGCCGTCAGGCACGTCTCCGTTTCCAAACGAGCGGACAGTTCTCAAAACGTCCTTTTGAAATCTTACCTTTCTATCTGCGCCCATCGCGTCGGGACAGCGAGCGTCAAGCTGGTCTGCCACAGTCTCAAGCATTTCAAGTCCGTGCTGAACGTACGCCTCGGCGTGCGCGCCCTTTACCGACGCACGCGAGACGAGACAGGCGCGTCTTGAAAATCCTGCGCGGTACGGAGACATATCAAGCCATTTTGCAAGCTCACTCTCCTCGCAAACCGTCACCATAAGCTGAATGACCGTATTCCGATACTGCGTTTCAAGCAGCTCCTGGGTGTATTTGAGCATAAGCGGCATATATTTTTGAGTATCCTTTGGAGCCTCCAGCAAATGGTCTCTTACCGCGCATACCATATTATACGCGTAATAATTATCCTCGGGATACTTTCGGCAGTATTCGCGCACGAAATCTATGCGCTCGGAGCTATCGTCAGAAAGCGTATCTATTTTTTGGTCGAATATTTCTCTGTCGCGCTCCTTTGAGGGAGTATCGTTAGATAAAAGACTGTCGACCGTCACTCCGAAATAATTCGCGATGGACGGTAGCAGCTCCACGTCGGGATAGCAAATACTGAGCTCCCACCTTGAAATAGACTGCGCCGACACGTCAAGCGCCTCCGCAAGCTTTTCCTGTGTAACCTTTTTTTCTTTTCGCAAGCGTTTAAAGTTTTCTGCAAAATTCAAATTCATTAAATAAACCTCTCAAATTTTTTTGAAGTCGCGCTCCTTCTAATTATATTATATCATCCGGGCTTTCACTTTGCAATATCTCGTTTGTTGAGAGCTACTATCAAATTTCGTGAATTTTGCATTAAATATCAACCCATTCGCTGAAGCCGTGCTATCTCGCGCTCGGTCTCAAGCACTGCCTTGTCGTCGTTTGAATATCCCCACTCGGTCTTCAGACATCCAAGCAGTCTTTTCTGCGTGTCCGCTGCCCTGCCGTACTCTCCGCGTATCTCACAGATGACGGATATACCGTGCAACGCGTCGGTGTGTCGGGGCTTCTCGCCCTTCGCCCATGACAGCTCGTAGATGCTTATCGCCTTGTCATATTCACATCTGCGCGCGTAATACTGCGCCGCCTCGAACAGAAAAGTCTCGTTGTCAGAAAGCGTCTCCATCGCGTTCTCAATGATAGCATCCGCCGCTTGTACGTCATATTCAGCAAGCGCGATATGTGCCTGATACACGGGTATCATCGCGGGCTTGTGCGCGGGGAGTGCTGCGTATTCTTCAAGATATTTTCTCGCCTCGGCAGTTCTGTGGTCTGCGAGCAGATTGTCAATGAGATAAAAATACGGCATGGGAGTTTTGGGCTCGACCTTGTCATTCTCAATAACGCTCTTGTAAAAATCTATCGCGGACGAGTGGTTCGCGATATTCCAATCCCAGACACAATGCCCCTCTGCCATCTGCAAAAGCCATTGACAGCTTTTATGCTCGGGGCTTGACATGATCGCCTCGCGCGCATATTTGCTCACGCGCCGCGCGTCTGCCTCCATGCGGTGATGATAGAGATTAGCAATAAGCTCGGTTGCGCGCACCCTGTCGCCGCCTTCGGAAAGCAGGCTCAAAAGAAAATCCTCATACTCCTTGAACGCGTCGGGAGAAAGCTCCTCCTCAACGTCAAGACGGTTTTCAATACGGCGTAGCTTTTGCTCTATCGTAAGATCAAAAAGCTCGTCAATGCTCACGCCGAACACCTCCGCTATCATGGGCAGGAGAGTGATATCGGGCATGGCTACCGAATTTTCCCACTTTGACACCGCCTGTGCGCTGACGCCGAGACGGGCGGCAAGCTGCTCCTGCGTCAGCCCCGACTTGTATCTTAACTGCTTTATTTTATTATTTATTTCCATATTTGCCTCCTGCATTAAAATTTTGGACGTCCTTGTGATTTTATTATATATCACGCAGATAAAAAAATCAATAACGCGTTTTTACAGCGACCTCAACCAAAGGGATAATTTGTCTTTCCCTGCAAAAGCGGTGGGCAGACCTTGTCTGCCCACCGCGTATATTTGAGTTTTTGCTATAAATTTTTAGTCATTATATCTCTTTTTTGAGAACACAAATCCCGCCGCAAGCGCGACTGCAAAGCCTACAAGTCCCATACCAAACGTTGAGCCGCAGCCACCCGAATTGTCAGTGTCACTCGCAGCGCCGTCGGGAGCTTGGGTGCTGTCCTCGGGTGTCTCCGTGTTGTTTTCGGGTGTGTTGCTCTCGGGCTTTTCCGTGTTATTTTCGGGCTTTTCGGTGTTATTTTCAGGCTTTTCGGTATTGTTCTCGGGGGCTTCCGTGTTGTTTTCGGGTGCTTCCGTATTATTTTCGGGTGCCTCGGTGTTGTTCTCGGGGGCATCGGTCGCATAGTCTCCGTACTCAGTACCGCAAACAACGCATATCGCGCGTTGTGTTTCGGTTGCCGTACCGCCGTAATGATTTTCCTCATCCATCCACAAGCCGCACGAGCATATATTAAAATGCTTGTCTGCGTCGTATCCCGTATCAAACGCGAAATGAACGTGCTCGGCAAAGTCACCGTACGCCACGCCGCAGACCTCGCACAGCGCAAGCTGATCTTCCGTTGCCACACCGCCGTAATGGGGTTCAAAATCAAAGGCTTCACCGCAAGGGCATACCCAATAATGACTGTTTTCTTCGCTTTCCAGCCACGTAGCTGTATGAACGTGAGCTGCTAAAGTTCCGTATGCCACGCCACATACCTCGCACAAGGCAAGCTGATTTTCAGTGGCCGTACCGCCGTAGTGCGCTTCGAAATTCAGTATCTCGCCGCAATCACAGATCTGATAATGTCCGTATTCATCATAGCCACTTGCTATCGGCGTATGAACGTGGCCGTACGCCACACCGCAAACGACGCATATCGGCAGCTCATCATCCGTAGCCGTGCCGCCGTAATGTGCTTCAAAATTAAATATCTCACCGCAGGCACATACGTCAAAATGACCGTATTCATCACTTTCGGTTGAGATCGATACGTGAGGCGCATAATCTCCGTACGCTCCGTCGCAAAGCTCACAGATCGCGCGTTGTGTTTCGGTAGCCACGCCACCCTGATGCGGTCCTTCGTTAAACTGCACGTAGCATATCTCACAAACCTGATAATGGATCTCCTCGCTCGCATATACCCAATAGGAGCAGACGTGTGTTGTGTGTGGAAGCACGTCGCCGTAATATTCACCGCAGACCTCACACTGCGCGCGCTGCTCTTCGGTTGCAGTGCCGCCGCGATGGGGCTCGGATTCATTCATGTTCTCACCACAGTCAGCGCACGCCTTATAATGTCCTTCTTCTCCGTTAGAATACCAGATAAAGTTTCTGTGCACGTGCACAAGCTCCCCGTATTCTGCACCGCAATCCTCACAAATAGCCCTTTGCTCTTCGGTTGCAGTGCCGCCGTGGTGAGCACCCATATCAAATTGACCTCCACACAGGCATTCCTTATAATGACCAACCGTGTTACCCCACACCTCAGGATAATTTTCATACTGTTTCCATTCGTAAATGCTGTGATCTCTGATAAATCCGTAAGTATTGCACAAATGCGCCTCACATATCACGCACATCTCGCCACAAGCATAAAAGGGAGAATCCTTAACGTGCGCCTGAAGATCAAAGCGCGCCCCATGCTCGCAGGTGTGGAAATGTCCAAAATCGTAAAATTCCCACTCGCCGTCTACGTCAACGAGCAAACACAAAATTCCATTTGCTTCAAAGTCAATGTTCTTTGTCTGCGCCAAGGTATGCACTACAGAGCCACTCGGTGCCTGGATCAAAAATGTTGAGTCAATGCAGTCAAATGCGTTGTCCCCTGCAAATTGAATATGAGTTCCAAAGCTGACCCTTGTCAAGCTATCACAATCATAAAAGGTATATTCCGAAACCGTCTCAAGCAGGTCGGGCAGCTCAATATTGGTCAGGCTCTTACATCCAATGAAAGCACCTTTACCAATTTCCTGCAAGCTTTCGGGCAATTCAACCGAGGTCATATTATAGCAGCCTGCAAAGGCAGCATATCCTATTTCCAACACCGTGTCAGGGATTGTTACCTTTCCCGTAATGTCCGTACGGTAATAGAACACAAACGGTGCGATAACGGTTACGGTATATCCGTCAATGCTCTCGGGAATCACAAGGTCACCGTCGATCTTACCCTCAAAATTCGTTATACGGCAGGTCTTACCGTCGCGATGCACCTGATAGTAAAACTTTTGAGCAGGAGGGGTATACGTGCTCGGTACTACCTCGTAGGAAAAATCCGTGGTAGTTCCCGTGTATTCATACTGTCCCTCGGCAGGCGTTGGATATTCCGTAATATAAAATTCGTCATCTCTTGAATACAGAAAGAGGGGCTCATCGTAGCCAAACGAATGAATAAAGTCGTTATTCAAGAAAACAACGTCGAAATAAAAGTCATTGCCAAAAAATCTTTCGCCGTCCCATCCCTCTTTACAGTATGCAGTGATATCCAGTCTGTACCACTTGCCGTCCTCCATTTGCACAAGATTCCATGCATGCGCCAAATTATGCACCCGTATACAAGGAATGTTCATCGTGTCGCAAAGAACCTTCACAATGTCTGCATAACCGTCACAAATGGCAATATTTGCGAGCAACACACCGTAGACCGAGGCATCGTATGCGACAACGCGATCCCTGATATCATCAGGAAATCTATTCAGGAGCTCCTCATAGTAACCTGTACCCACTTCGACCTCACCCAGATAAGGATCGTAGAATGTATTGGTAAGGAGATAGTCCGTCAGCTTATACAGCTTTGTGTAGCGGTCACCGTCCCCGACAGTTTGAACTATCTGTTCTATACGTGCATTAGCTTGTGCTTCAACGTCATCGGTTAAAATGTGGGGATGGTCAATGTCTATTGTATATCGAATGCCTTCGTGCTCATATTCAGAACATCCCCAGCCAAAAAAATTCACTTTAAACTTATACATGGGGTAATCCGCATATAACGCCATCTGACCCACAATGAAATCGTTAGATAATTGATAATAGTCCTCCTCAGTTGAGCCCGCAGGGAGAAGATGCGACCAGTCGTATCGATGTTGACCTGTCTCACCCGCGAAATTATCAGCATATTCTTTTAAGTAATTGTAGCACCACTGCTGACGCTCTGTAATACGGTCATAATAATACGAATCCGTTACGTCAAGCTGCTCTTCCTCGGTAGCCTCAGTGGGCTCCTCCGCGCCTACGGGCAGCAGCATAGCCGAGATCAACATTATAAAAATTACGGAAACAACAAACAAAAACACTTTCTTTTTCATTATCGTTTTCCTCCCAAGTCCTCTTTTGCGCAATCAACTGCGCTTCTATTGTTATTATAGCATATAAATCCTGTTTGCGCAATATATATTTTTCCATTCGTCCAAAAGTCTGAAAAAATCAGGCACGGAGCATATCCTTGCCCCGTGCCCTAAACGTATTTAGTTATATGGCTTCTTGTGCAGCCCTTGCCTGCTTTTTTCTTTTGATGCGGCGTCTGACAAGTATCACTACAAGCACAATGACCGCTATAAGTATCAAAATCAGCGCGATTGCTATAAACGTAAAAATGTTTGCATTGCGAAGAAGCTTTACGGGATTGAGGCTCGCGTATACTACCTTGCGTCCGTCGGGAGCTGCATATTTTTCGTCCATCTCGCCGCCCATTGCATCAAGATAATCAGCGATAGCGTCCCACTCCTTTAGGGGATTGCCGTTTTCGTCCTTGACGACGTAATTTACAAGGTCCTCCGTCGCTATGGGATTGCCGTCGGCGTCGCGGGGGGTTATCTTCAAAATTCCCATGGACGTCTCCTCAACGGAGCCCAGCATCTGTCCCATATACATTCCCGCTACGATATAGTAAAGCTTGTCGTCCTCGATCTCGCTGAGCGTACCGTCGGCGTTTTGAAGCATAGCGTAATCCACCTTGTTGAATATCATGCGGTATCTGTTAAAGGAGTACTCCACACCCGACATAAACAGCTGTGCGGAGGTCATAAGAGGCTGCACCGACGCGTCAAGCTCAATGGCGCTTTTAAGGTCCTTTCCCGTGATATATATGGAAACAAGCTCTCCCTCCGTACCCACGCCGAGAGATGCGGCATTGAATACGTCCGAGACGGTCACGTTTCCAACAGGCATGCTGGCACGGATAACGCCCGACGCGGTCAGCGCAACGTCCACACGCTTGCCCGTCGCCTTCTCTACTGCCGCCTTGTATGCGTCGGAAAACAAATTGCCGAGGGTAGACTCGTGCTGAGTATCATATACCTCGTCTACCGTGTCAAACTTGTATTTATTGTTGACAAGCACCTGATCAAAGGTGTAGCCGTATCGGGACAGATAATCCTCCTCAACGGCGGTCTTGTAGCCCTCGACCATGCCCGCAATTTCGGGATCCTCCGCGACATTCTCGTCCACGGGAATAAGCTCGTAGCTCTTCAGCTCTCCGCCCTTCGTGAGCTTGATAACGCCAAGATATCTGCCGTATTCTCCTGCCGACGCGATTATCGTGCCGTTGACCTTTATGGGCTCGCGAAGAGTGGTGTGCGTGTGTCCCGAGATAATGACGTCGATTCCGTCAACTGATTTGGCAAGGTCATAGTCCTCCCCCTTGCCGTCCTCGGTGCCGCTGTGGGAAAGACAAATGACTATCGGATCGGCTCCGTAATTGTCCTTGCAGTCCTTGACAGCCGCGGCAACGGTCTCCCTTGCAACGTCAATGGGATCCTCAAGAATCATGCCCGAATTGGGGGCGCAATCGTCCGAGTCAATGCCGAAAATTCCGAACAAGACGTAGTGAACTCCGCCTCTCTCAAGTATCATATAATCCTTTACGCCGTAATTGTTCAGCGAGTCCCACATTTGTGCGTCATATCCGTCCTGTCCCTTTTCGGGAGGCCAATAATTTGCGCAAACTATCGGCGGGACGGGGTCTCCGGAGTCCGCGGCAACGTTCAGCATGGATTTAAGACCGTCCTGCAGGTAATCGTATTCGTGATTTCCAAACGTGGTGGCGTCATATCCCATAGCCCCCATCATTCGCAGCTCAATAGCCGAGGTCGCGTATGCTGTCTGAAAAAGCGAGCCCATAGAGAAATCTCCGCCGTCGACAAGTATCGCGTCGGGATCGATAGCCTTCTGCTGCTTTATCAGGGTCATAAGTCGGGCGTATCCGCCGTACTCTCCTACCCCGTTCTCATTTGCAGAGGGTAGCAGATGCGAGTGCAGATCGTGCGTAAAAAGAATGGTTATCTCGTCAGCGTCTGAGGCCTTCTCCGCGCTTGTCATGATGCAAAGCGAAGACATGAGCATCATCAACGCAAGAAAACCCGCGAATATGCGTTTTACAAATTTCATAGCAGTAATCCTTTTCGTTAAAATTGTGGACCGTTTGGTATATTATAGCACACTTCAAAGAAAAAATCAAGCGTGGGGGTATATAGTATAAAAATGCAACTTTCTATCATTCTACATCATACCATTCATCACCAATTTCAAAATACTTTACAGGCTCATTTGTAATGAAAAAGAAGCCCTCTTTAAGCTCATATTCCACACCTGAGATCGTAATCGTTGTAGCTGTAATCAATTCGCTGGGAATATCCCAGATTGCCGGTGTCCCCGGCTCCTCGGCTTTATATATTCCAGCCTTATCGATTAGATTGTAATACCCGTTCTCTCCTTTAATCGTATAGAGCCTTCCAACAACGTAATTGTCTTTGGTAAACACCTTGTAGGCATAGTCATATTCTGAAACAGTACAGCCCCAAAAATGCTTTTTTACAGGTTTG
>JAFTKY010000033.1 GCA_017453005.1 Clostridia bacterium
TGAGGAATATTATATCGAGCTTATGTCACAGAAGGAGGGCGTGTAATATGCAGACAAGAGAGCTTAAATTTATCTCCCCCAGCTTTACCCAAAGGCTGAAGGGTATGCTTGGCGTTGATTTCTACCGCCTTTTCCACACTCCCCTTTTCTACATCTTTCTCGCCATCGCCGCGATAATTCCCGCGATGGTCTCCGCCATGACCATGATGCCCGACCAGAACGGCAACACGATGGAGCCGCTTTATTCTAACGTCTGGCAGATAATCGCCGCGACAGAGCCGCTTTACGTGGTGAGGAGCATTGCGGACTATGCCAACATGAACATGGTCTTTATCTTCGGAGGTATCATGGTGTCAATATTTATCGGTCACGATTACAAGTCGGGCTACGTAAAGCAGCTTTTCACAACGCACGCAAAAAAGCAGGACTATATGATGTCAAAGACCCTGGTCTGCGCGTTTGCTATGGCTTGTATGTGCATAACGTATTTTATAGGCGGCACAGTCGGAGGCTTACTTGTGGGCTATGAAACCGACGTCAACGTCGGCTCGCTTATCATAGCAATTCTCGGAAAAATGGTAATGAGCCTCGGTTGGGCAAGTCTTTATACTCTGCTCAACATTATCTTCAGAAGGTATTTCGGTATTTCCATCGCGTCTTCCTTCTTCTTCGGTACAGGCATAATCATTATCGGCGCGGCGGCAATTATTGAAAACCTTTCAGTTCCCTCTTATATTCTCAATCTTTTCCTTAACGGCTCGTCCGTAAACGCTTGTCTTGGCAGCAATATCGGCACGCTCCTTGTGTGTATTCTCGTCTCGCTCGCGTGGACGGTAATATACAACCTCGTCGGCACGCGTATACTCTACAAGTGCGACGTATATTAAGAGAGGAGAGATACAAATATGAATGCAATAGAAATCAGAAATCTTACCAAGACCTTTGGTCCGAAGGTTGCAGTAAACGGACTTGACATGACCGTGCCCGAGGGCGCAATATACGGCTTTATCGGTGAGAACGGAAGCGGAAAGTCCACCACCGAAAAGATAATCTGCGGACTTATTCACGCAAGCTCGGGAAGTGTAAGGCTTTACGGACGCGACCACACCGACGGTGACGTGAGAGCCAGAGTGGGTGTCCTTATAGAAGCCCCCGGCTGCTTTCCCGGTATGACTGTATGGAACAACATGCTCATTCAGGCCGCAAATCTCGGCATTGAAAACCCCGAGGAGGAAATTATAAAGGTGCTCAAAACGGTACGCATGGAGGGTGCGGCGGGCAACAAATATAAGAATTGCTCGCTCGGTATGAAGCAGCGTATCGGTATCGCGATGGCTCTCCTTGGAAACCCCGTCCTGCTCGTGCTTGACGAGCCCATAAACGGTCTTGACGCGGACGGTATGCGTATTATGCGAGAGGTGCTTTGCGACCTTGCAGAAAACCACGGTGTAACGATAGTCATATCCTCTCACATTCTCGGCGAGCTTGAAAAGATAGCGACCCACTACGGAATTATCCGCGGCGGCAAAATGATACGTGAGATGACAGCAGACGAGCTTGAGGCGAGCTGCCGCACGTACGTCGCTCTCAAGACGCAGGATATGAACCGCACAAGATACCTTCTCGGCTGCAAATACTCAAGAGTTGAGGAGGACGAGGCGGGATATATACGCGTCTACGATCTCACAACACCCGAGCAGATAGTCACCTATCTTTACGAAAACAATCTTCTTGTCAGCGAGATACTTACCGACAAGATAAGCCTTGAGGAATATTATATCGATCTTATGAAGGAGGGCAGATAACATGGAAAGAAATTTTGAGTGCAACACCTTTGGCAGAAGGCTCAAAAGCATGCTGAAGGTCGATCTTCGCAGAATGTTTACCTCGCTCCTTATCTATATTCTCGTCGCCTCCTGCCTTGTTATGCCTATCGTCATTACCGTCATGGTAGAGATGATGGAGGGCACAACTCCCATAGATCAGCAGACGGGACTTCCCGGCGAGCCCATCAAGGGCTTTGACAGCGCATGGCAGATAATCGGGTCCGTAAGCGGCGGTGACGCTATGGGCGGCATGGGAAGCACCTCGGGTGAGGCAGGCGACCAGATGGCTGAAATGAGCATGGACATCACGAGCATGTGCAATATAAATATGCTGTATTTTCTTATCGCCGTTCCGGTCTGCCTTTTCGTCTCGGACGATTTCAGAAGCGGGTACGCGAAAAATCTCTTTACTGTCCGCGCAAAAAAGACGGACTACGTCATATCCAAAACCATAGTTTGCTTTATCGGCGGCGCGCTGATGATACTTGCTTTCTTTATCGGCTCTTTGCTCGGCGGCGTAATATCGGGGCTTCCCTTCGATATGGTCGGATTTAACGCAGGCGAGCTTGTAATGTGCATTATCTCAAAGGTACTTCTGGTCTCGGTGTTCGTACCGATATACCTCGTCGTGAGTGTTGCGGCAAAGCAGAGGGCTTGGCTCTCCCTGCTTTTGTCCTTTGGCGTGGGTATGTTCCTTTTTATGATGATCCCTATGATGACCCCCCTCAACGCCTCTGTCATGAACGTCATTCTCTGCCTTGCGGGAGGCGTGATGTTCGGCGCAGGACTTGGCGCTGTAAGCAACCTTGTGCTTAAAAAGACGGCTCTTGTATAAAATAATCTCAAAAATATCCTCCGTACAAACAAAATATTAACATTTATATGGTATAATAATGTTCAATGTTAAGATTGGAGGTATTTATCATGTTCAAAATACTCGTAGTTGAGGATGACCGCGACCTTTTGCACGCGGCGGTTGCCCATCTGAACCAAAACGGATATCAGGCAGTTGGATGTCTGTCCGCGTCAGATGCGTATGACGCCATGGAGAACACGTCCTTTGACATGATTATCTCCGACATCATGATGCCCGAGATAGACGGCTTTGAGTTTGCGTCCTCGGTGCGCGAGGTCAACCGCGAGATACCCATTCTCTTTATGACCGCGCGGGAGGATTTTTACTCGAAGCAAAAGGGCTTTCGCATAGGAATTGACGATTATATGGTCAAACCCATAGACCTTGACGAGCTTGTTCTGCGCATTGGCGCATTGCTCCGCAGGGCAAAAATAGTGTCGTCAAAAAAGCTGACCGTCGGCTCGCTCACGCTTGACGCGGAGGAACGCACGGCTACTCTTGACGACGAGGAGATACCCTTGACCGTCCGCGAGTTCAATATTATTTACAAGCTTTTGTCATATCCCAAAAAGACGTTTACGCGCACCGCTCTCATGGAGGAATTCTGGGACCTTGATACCTCGTCGGGCCCGCGCGTGGTTGACGTCTACATGACGAAGCTCCGCGATAAATTCTCGGCATGCCGTGACTTTGAAATACAGACCGTTCACGGTCTCGGCTACAAGGCGGTAATCAAATGAAAAAAAGAAAAAACACACGGGGCTCGTCCCGTATCGGCGCGTTTCTGAAAAACTACGCGATAATGTTCGTGCTCGTCTCGTTTGCGGTCACGTGTTCCATGCTGCTGTTTTTAAGCTCGATGGATTTTGAGCCTTCGGACATACAGAAGAACGCCGCGCTGACGTTCGGGAATATTTTTCTCATTACGGCGGTGGTATGCGCCGTTGACGGACTTCGCAGACACGTATTCTTTGAGATACCGCTAAAAAATCTGCTTGAAGCCACTCAGAAGATAACCGAGGGAGACTTCTCGGTAAGGCTCAAAATGCCCAAATTTGTAAACCGCGACTTTCGCAGGATAATCAACGCGTTCAACAAAATGGCAGAGGAGCTTTCGGGTCTTGAAACACTGAGAACGGATTTTATATCAAACGTCTCGCACGAAATAAAAACGCCTCTCGCAGTCATACAGAATTACAGCTCGCTTTTACGTGCCGCGGGACTGCCTGAGAGTGAGAGAGTTGAATATGCAAACAAGATATCCGAATCGTCAAAGCGGCTTTCGGGGCTTGTCTCAAACATCTTGAAGCTGAATAAGCTCGAAAATCAAAAGATATTCCCTCCCGCAGAGGAGTTTGACCTTTCCGAGCAGATTTGCGAATGTCTGCTTGAATTTGAAAGCATCTGGGAGGACAAGGATATTACGCTTGACGCGGATATTGAAGAGGGCATCACGACAGTCTCTGACCGCGAGCTTTTGTCTCTGGTATGGAACAATCTGCTCTCAAACGCGTTCAAATTCACAGAAAAAGGCGGCAGAGTGTCCGTTTCGCTTTGCAGTAAGGGCGAAAACGTGATCTTCTCGGTCACGGACACGGGCTGCGGAATGTCGCAGGAGACGGGTGCGCGTATATTTGATAAATTCTATCAGGGCGACACCTCCCACGCCACCCTCGGCAACGGTCTGGGGCTCCCTCTCGTCAAGCGGGTAATTGACATTACGGGCAGCGACATAGCCGTTGAAAGCAGGCTTGGTGAGGGCTCGACCTTCACGGTCACTCTGCATAGCATTGAGGATTGATCTTATGGAAAAATTCAAAAAAATAATGAAAAAGCTGCTGTATCCGAGGTTTTACGTGGTAATTCCCACGGTCATACTCTCGGCGGTGCTTTTGATATATACCTTTGCAAGCGGCATTCCTACCGAGTCGCCCGTTGCGATAATCTCGTACGTCATCTCAGTCTATGCCTTGACTGTTGTGTGCGTGGGAATTGTCCCGCTCATTAAAAAAATAATGGAAATGCTGCACGCAAATCCTTATTCTGAAAGGTTTATGACGGATGCGGTGCTGCGCGCCAAGGTCTCGCTATTATGCGGTCTTGCCTTCAACCTTATCTACGCGGCGTTCAACATTTTCATGGGTATCAGAACAAGCTCGGTATGGCTGATAGCGATAGCGCTGTACTACGCGGCGGTCGCGATAATACGGTTTGCCGTAACGCTCGGAGTTCGCAAGTCTGGCACACAGACCAGCGAGCACGCAAGGCTTATAGGCGAATGGCGCAGATACCGCGCGGCAGGCTGGGCATCGCTCCTTATGACATCGACCATGTCCGCCATGATAGCACTCGTGCTTTTTGAGGACGAGGGATTTACCTACCCCGGATATTTTATTTTCGTTTTTGCGGCGTACACGTTTATCAAGTTCACCGCGTCAATAGTCAACACGGTGAAATTCCGCAAGCTTGACACTCCCGTTCTCTCGGCGGCAAAGGCGCTTGACTTGTCTGTTGCCGTAATGTCACTGTTCGCACTCCAGACCGCCATGTTTGCAGAATTTGGCTCGGGAGAAAGTATGTTCCAGAATGCAAGCGACACGGCGGAGCAAATGTCACAGGCGGACATGGCGCTGATGAACACCATGACGGGAATTGCCGTCTGGTGTACCGCACTTGCGATCGCGATATTTATGATAATTCATTCAGGAAAGAAGTTGAAAAAGCTTGCTTCAACTTCCGACGCGGCAATAAACACCGACACAGTATCGGAGGAAAACAATGGACAATAATCAGAATTCCTTTTCATATACCTATTCTGCGCGTGAGCAAAGCGAGGTTGAGAAGATAAGAAACAAATATATAAAGCAGGAGGACAAGACCGAGCAGCTCAAGCGGCTTGACCGCAGCGTCACGTCGGCGGGACGGATAACCTCTCTCTCGCTTGGCATTATCGGTTGCCTTATTTTCGGCACGGGAATGTGCTTTTGCATGGAGGTTTTGCCCGTAACGGGAGCCTTGGCTATGCTACTCGGACTTATTCTCGGCGTTATCGGTACAGCCCTTATGATAATCGCCTACCCCATATACAAAAAAATGACCGAGGCTCGCAAAAACAAGCTCGCCCCCGAAATAATCAGACTTTCAAACGAGATATTGGGACAAAAATGAAAAGCCCCCGCTTACGCTGTTGCGTAAGCGGGGGTTTATCTCAAAATGAATTATTCCTTGATGACCTTTGCGAAAACGAGGATCTGGATAACGATACCTGCAATAACGTAAACCTCAACTACAGTTCCCAAAATACCGAGAACTACACCGAGGATCGCGCCAACTACGGGGATCCAGCCGCCAAGAAGTCCTGCAAGTGCAAGAACAACGCCTGCTACTATTGCAGCTACTACGTAGATAAGTATTCCGATAACAAGGTTAGCCGCCGTGTCCACTCTCTTGAAAGAAAGGGGGAAAATCTTCTTCAATGTTTCCATGATAAATCTCCTTTTAATATTTTATTTTGTAAAATTAACTTATTAAAAGCAGGTATGCCGTCTTCTGACAAACATACCTGCTTTGAGAAAAGACAAATACATTATATTACTTATACTTTCTCTTGCGTGCAGCCTCAGACTTCTTCTTACGCTTTACGCTGGGCTTTTCGTAGTGCTCTCTCTTACGAAGCTCGGTGAGGATTCCCGAACGAGCACACTGACGCTTAAAACGACGGAGTGCGCTGTCAAGAGACTCGCCGTCTTTTACTTTTACTTCTGCCATTTCTTTTTCCCTCCCCTCGCACTGTAGAGTTATGTGTGGGTTGCCCCAAAATCATACTCAACTATTATACACCACAAAAATATATTTGTCAATAACCTATGAAAGAAAATATCAAAAAATTACATTTTTTTTGGGTGAAATTATCTTACGACTATATTTACTATCTTGTTGGGAACGACGATCTCCTTGACGATAGTCTTGCCCTCAATAGCTGCGGCTACCTTTTCGTCCGCCTTTGCCAGCGCGATAACCTCGTCCTTGTCCATGTCAACGGGAACGGAGATCTTGCCTCTGAGCTTGCCGTTTATCTGTAGAATGACCTCAACGGTATCGTCTGCGGTCTTTGATTCATCGTACGTAGGCCACTTCTCATACGCAATGGTCTTCTTGTGACCGAGAATACTCCACATTTCCTCGCCTATGTGAGGACATATGCAGGAAAGCATCTTGATAAGTCCCTCGGCGTATGCCTTCGGGCACTTGCCCTCCTTATACACTGCGTTTACGAATATCATCATCTGCGAGATAGCCGTGTTGAACGCGAGCTTTTCAAAGTCGCTCGTTACCTTCTTTACAGTCTTGTGATAAATCTTTTCAAGCGCGGGGACGTCGCCTCCAACTATGTTGCCGGGCTCGGTAAAGAACGCCCATACGCGGTTGAGGAAGCGGCGCGCGCCGTCAACACCCTGATCGCTCCAGGGCTTTGACACCTCAAGCGGGCCCATAAACATTTCGTACAGACGGAGCGTATCCGCGCCGTACTGACGGACAACGTCACTGGGGTTTACGACGAACTCGGGGAATCTCTTACCCATCTTGATACCGTTTGCACCGAGTATCATTCCCTGATGCACGAGCTTCTTGAAGGGCTCCTTCGTGGGAGCAAGTCCCTTGTTATAGAGGTATCTGTTCCAGATTCTCGAGTACATAAGATGTCCGACCGCATGCTCGGGGCCTCCGATATAGAGGTCGACGGGCATCCAGTGCTTGAGAAGCTCCTGATTTGCAAATTCATCATTGTTATGGGGGTCTATATAACGGAGGAAGTACCAGGACGAGCCTGCCGAGCCGGGCATTGTGGAGGTCTCTCTTACGCCCTTGACGCCGTCCTTGTCATACTGCTTCCACTCCGTCGCATTCTCAAGCGGAGCTTTTCCGTTTACTCCCTTGTAGTTTTCAAGCTCGGGGAGAACGAGAGGAAGCTCGCTGTCGTCAAGCACGTGAATGGCACCGTCCTCACCGTGAACGACGGGAACGGGCTCGCCCCAATATCTCTGACGCGCGAATATCCACTCTCTGAAATGGTAGTTTACGGTTCTCTTTGCAACGCCCTGTCCTTCAAGCTTGGAGGTTATTGCCTCCTTCGCCTCCTCAACGGTAAGTCCCGTGAACTCCTCGGAGTTGACGAGCTTATATCCGCGTCCGAGATAGTCCTGCTTTTCAAACGCGTGCTCGGATACGTCAACGTGACCGAGGGTCTCGTCGCCGTCGATTACCTGGATCATGTCTATATTATGAGCTATCGCATACTCAAAGTCACGCTGATCGTGAGACGGAACTGCCATGACCGCGCCCGTGCCGTAGCTTGCAAGGACGAAGTCACCGATAAACATTCTGACCTCCTTGCCGTTTACGGGGTTGATGCAGCTGACACCCTTGAGCTCACAGCCCGACTTTGTCTTGTTAAGCTCGGTTCTGTCCATGTCGTTCTTCTTCAAGGTCTCGTTGATGTACGCCTGTACCTCGTCCTTGTTCTGAATTCTGGGCATGAGCTGCTTTACTATTTCTCCGTCGGGGGCAAGCACCATAAAGGTGATACCGTAAATCGTCTCGATACAGGTTGTGAATATGGAGAACTCTCCACCGCCGACTATCCGGAACTTGACCTCAACGCCCGTGGACTTGCCTATCCAGTTCTTCTGCATGAGCTTTGTGGACTCGGGCCAATCTATCTCGTCAAGTCCCTCAAGAAGCTCCTCGGCAAACGCAGGCTGATTGATTACCCACTGCTTCATGTTCTTTCTGACTACGGGGTAGCCGCCGCGCTCGGACTTTCCGTCAATGACCTCGTCGTTGGAAAGCACAGTTCCAAGCTCCTCGCACCAGTTTACGGGCATATCGATATACTGCGCGTAGCCGTCAAGGTAAAGCTGCTTGAATATCCACTGCGTCCACTTGTAGAACTCGGGGTCACTCGTTGCTATCATCTTTGACCAGTCGTAGTCAAAGCCAAGCTCGGTGAGCTGCTTTGAGAAGGTCTTGATGTTCTCCTGCGTAAAGCCGTTGGGGTGGTTGCCCGTGTTTACGGCGTACTGCTCCGCGGGAAGACCGAAGGAGTCGTATCCCATGGGGTGAAGGACGTTATAGCCCTGCATTCTCTTCATTCTGGAAATAATGTCCGTGGCAGTATAGCCCTCGGGGTGACCTGCGTGAAGTCCTACTCCCGACGGATAGGGGAACATATCAAGCGCGTAAAATTTGGGCTTTGAAAAATCCCAGACGTCTGTTTTGAACGTCTCGTTCTCCTGCCAATACTTTTGCCACTTTTTCTCAACTGATAAATGATCGTATTTCATTTTCTCTCCTCCGCCCAAATGGGCAAATCAAAAATTTTACAAAAAAATAAACGCCGCGTCTCTATACAGAGACGAAGCGCAAGCCCTCCGCGGTACCACTCTGATTGGATGTAAACACACCCCTCTCAACTCCGATAACGGCGGACCCCGTCTCCCCTACTCTGCGGCAACATGTCTGCCCGCGTTTCGGCTTGAAGCTCCGAGATGAGTAAGAATATCCCGCCGACTGTCTCACACCGCCCGACAGCTCTCTGCACGTCCGCTATATTCTCTGTTCTCTTCACAGCATTTTAATACCTAATTATTATATGATATTATTTTGGGTTTGTCAAGGGGTTTATAAAAGTTTTGTGAATTATCCCGTCATCCTGAGCGGAGTGATTATAACGCACGCAGTCGAAAAATCTCCGAAATATCGACCGCGGTAATTCGGTGATCCCTCGGCAAGCTCGTGATGACCCGTAAAAAAAAGGGCGTTGCTATCGCAACGCCCAAGGGGGACATATTATTTTGCAAGTATTTCGTCAATCTTTGCCGCCAAAACCTCGTATTCCATCGCACCGACGTGAGTATAGGCAACTTTGCCCTCCTTATCAAGTATGACCGTCATGGGATAATAGATAGTACCTCCGAGTGCCGTATAATATTCATCGTTATCCGACGGATCGTTTGTAAAAATTATCTTCGTATCGGGGAAATTTTCGTCAACGTACGCCTTGCCCTCGTCATCACCGCTTGAATGTACGGCTATGATAGTAACGCTGTCCGCGTACTCGCTCGCAACTCTGTCAAAATGCGGCATTTCAACAAGGCAATAATAGCACCACGTTCCCCAGAAATTTATCACCGTGACCTTGCCGCGCGTCTGCGTAATATTTACAGTCTCGCCGCCGTACGATATAAGGTCTGCGGGGGGCGCGTAGTCCCCTATCTGATTGCCGTATTCAATTTCAATGGGCGGCTCGGTGGGCTTTTCGGTCGGTTTTTCCGTGGGTTTTTCCGTAGGCTTCTCCGTGGGCTTCTCCGTAGGCTTCTCCGTAGGTTTTTCCGTAGGCTTCTCCGTGGGCTTCTCCGTGGGCTTCTCCGTGGGTTTTTCCGTAGGTTTTTCCGTAGGCTTCTCCGTAGGCTTCTCCGTGGGCTTTTCCGTAGGTTTCTCAGTCGGTGCTATCGTAGGAGCTTCTGTCGGTGCTGACGTTGGAGCTTCTGTCGGTGCTGACGTTGGAGCCTCTGTCGGTGCAGACGTGGGTGCCTCTGTCGGTGCGGACGTTGGAACTTCTGTCGGTGCAGACGTTGGAGCCTCTGTCGGTGCAGATGTTGGAGCCTCTGTCGATGCAGACGTTGGAGCTTCTGTCGGTACGGACGTTGGAGCTTCTGTCGGTGCAGACGTGGGTGCCTCTGTCGGTGCGGACGTGGGGGCTTCTGTTGGTACGGATGCGTCACAGCTCACTAATTGCGAGATCAATATACAGACCAATGCAACCGCTGTATATACTAATATTTTTTTCATATATTTCATGTATGATCCTCCTTTGGTTACGTTGTTTTGAATAGTCTACCTTTTTGGTATACTTTCTAACTATATTTTACCATATCGGCGTAAAAATTACAATATGCAAAAGTACCGAAAACACAACTGTGTTTTCGGTACTTTTGCATATATTCAGCTTTGATTTAAACCTCAAACTCTTTTTCGTGAGATTTAAATAAAGCATAATATTCACGAACATTTCCAAGCTCTGTCCATTTTTTTGGAATGCACGGTTCAATGCTGTCAAGATCGTATATCCTTACTCCCTTCATAGAAAGTAAAAACGGAGAATGTGTAGCTATAATGAATTGGCTTCCGTAAAACCTTGACGCCTCCTCTATATATTTTGCAAGCCTCATTTGCAGTCTCGGCGAAAGGCTGTTTTCAGGCTCATCCAAAAGATATAATGCATTTTCTGTTATTGCAGAACTGAAAAAATCAAATGCCGCTTCGCCGTTTGACACCGTCCTCACGTTTTGCACAAGCCCATGACGTCGCGTGTATTCACTCTTTGAGTGATGCTTTGCGTAATTTCTCTCCTTCAACTCCTCGTAGTCGTCGAGAGAGGAAAGCTGATAATAATTCTTGCCGTCAACATTCCTGCGAATATTATATTCGTCAAACATTCGCTGCCTGTCGTTGTCAACTCCCGTATTAACTGCACGAATGTCAAGCATATAGTCGAATACATCATCACTCCGTATCAACCTACTGTTAGCAGGCACTCTTGTTGTATGCAAATCAAGTTTATACTCGCACATTTTCAAATACTCCTCATAATACGGAGTGTAATTGAACAGCGGATTTTTAGCGACTCCAAGCTTCTCGGAGATAATGTTCAAGACCGTTGATTTACCGGAACCATTCATGCCGTAAAGCATTGTTATGTCCGAAAAATCAAATCCCGAAATGTTTTTTTGGGGGAAGAAGTTGAACGGATAGGGATCATTTAGATAGCACGTCATCATACTGATCGGCTTTTCCCTGTTATACTGAACAATAAACTTGTCCTCCTCGCAGGAGTTGACAAGCTCAAACGACCTCAGATATATCACTTTCTCTTGAGCTTTCCGATAACCCTACCGCAGCAGGATATTTCTTCAAAGTTCTTAAGCATGATGGGTGCATAGTCGGGGTTGAGGGATATAAGCCTGTCTCCCTCGTACTTTTTGAAATATCCGTCCCCGTCGAGAATGAATATTCCAAGCTCGCCGTATTCAACCGCTTCGCACTCTTCAACAAGAAGAATGTCACCGTCACGGTATTTGGGCTCCATGCTGTTGCCCTTGATGCGAAGCGCAAAGTCTGCACTTTCGGTCTGTGCGGTTGACGGAATACTTATCGTTACCGACTCGGTATCCGTGAGGAATACCCCCGTCCCCGCAGATACGGGAAGGTCGAAAAGGTTTATTTTTCTCTTGCCGAGACCCGCCGCCTGCTTCATGGACTCACGCGTGAGTATCACTGCACCTCTGCCCTGAGTGCGCATATTGCGCATACGCATATCCGCAATTCCCTCGCTTGCTCTCTCCGCTTCCTTATTTATAACGAGGCTGACGAGTTCTCTGCTGTGCTTATCAAGTCTGCGGTAGCTTTCGATAAGCGTCATTTCGCTCTCATCAAGCGTATAGTTGTTCGTGTTCTCGGGGATACCCGTGAGAATATAGTCAAGCGAGCAATCAAGCGCATCGCATATAGCAACGATATTCGCAAGCTTTGGCGAGTCGCTGATACCCGCAAGTATTTTTGAGAGAGTTCCGAGCGGTATGCCCGTCATCTCCGACAGCGCGTCGTTGGTTATCTTCTTTTCACTCTTTATGCTTTTTATTCTGTCGATGTAGGTATACTCCATTTTTGAACCTCCAAGGCGAGTTTTTTCTTTTTATGGCACTATTATAGCACACTTTTTCCGATTTGTAAATAGTTTTTTGAAATTTTTTTCTTTTTTTGACAAAAAGGGGTTGACAAACTCCAAAACAGGTGCTATAATGTGCTTACAGAAGTTCCAAACGAGGAAATTTTAAACAGTAAAAATCAAAATAATTCCGCTTTGAGAACAAAACAAGTTCCCAAAACGAAATTATATTTTAAAACACCATTCAAAAACCGAAAGGAAAACAACATGAACGCTTATTATAATGAATCCAACGTCAGACGCGCAACCATTGAGGACAAAACGACCTCCGCGATTTGCGCTCTCATATCCTTTATCACTAATAAGACCTTCGTTACTATCGTAAAGCTTGCCGTTATCGCTCTTGCATTCTTCGGCTTTATCGCAACTGTTGGCCGTATTGACAGCGGAAGCATCGGATTTTTCGCAGGCGTTGCTATCTGCGCCGGTTTTTCCTTGCTTGAGATAATAGTTATCGGCAGTATGGCAGGTCAAAAGAAATAATGAAGCTGTCCCGCTTGGGGAAGCGGGCTGATATAAAAGCTCCGGATAAATTCCGGAACTAACCTCTGTTTTTTGAAGGCGTCGGTTGGGGAACCGACGCCTTCCGTGCCGTTAAAAAGCTGTGATGCCGCAAGCACTCCGGGAAAAGCACAGTATTCAATGAAAATCAAAGAATCCCTACCTTTTTAGAGGTCCTCTTTATTTGTTTAAAAAAATTTACAAAAATTCCGCCCAAATAAATATCCCGCCACCGCATCCGAAAACAGAGGGATTTACAATTAAAAATGAAGCTTCAATACCGGTCGGATAATGACTTTTTGCACAAAATAAAAATATTATAATTGTGCAAACATACGAATATTTTTTATCACAAAATGCTCTATTGCCAAACGGATATTTTTATGTTATAATATTATGAGTATATTTTGCGAACTGTCGCAAAAATTTCATTTATGATTATCAACGAGGAGGAAAACCAAATCATGATGAAACGCGCATTGGCCCTTATTCTCTGTCTCGTTATGTGCCTTTCGGCGCTGACGCTTGCTGCCTGCAGCAAAAAGGACGAGGACTACAAGGGTGAGTACATCGTTATGTACCTTACTGAAAACATGTATGACCTTGACCCTGCAAACGCATACTACAACGAATCCACGAGAAGCGTTGTAAGTCTTCTTTTCGATACTCTGTTCGTGCTTAACGATAAGGGTAAAGTAAAGGAATCCCTTGCAGAGGATTATAAAATCATCGAGGACAAGAAGGCGGGCGAGTACAAGATGGAGATCACACTCGGCGACTCCTACTGGTCCGACAACACCGCTATTTCCGCAAACGACGTTGTGTTTGCGTGGAAGAGAATTCTTGACGTTGAGGCTTCCTACGAGGCGGCGTCCCTGCTCTACGATATAAAGAACGCACGTGCAGTTAAGGAAGGCGAGGCTTCCATTGACGACCTCGGTCTTTACGCCGATAACAAGATAGTTACCATCGTGTTTGAAGGCCCCATTGATTACGATCAGTTCCTTGTAAATCTTACAAGCGTAGCTCTCGCTCCCCTGAACGAGACGGCTGTAAAGCACGAGGACTGGGCAAAGAAGCCTGCTACCATGGTGTGCAGCGGTCCCTTCAAGCTCTCAAGAATCAATTTCGTTGAGGACTCCAGCGTTAAGTATCTCGACAACAACTACGCCGAGGAAAAGAACGTAACCATTGACGGTGAGTCCACGAAGGTTTACATAACCAACCCCGAATACAAGAATTTCAACAATCAGATAGTCAGCAGCTTCATCCTTGAGAGAAACGCATACTATTTCAGAAACACAGAGGACGAGAAGGCTATCGACTCCTCGGTCACTCCTTATAGAATCATGGTTGACTGCTCCCTCTCCGACGAGCAGCTCAAGGAGGCTTATGACGCGGGCTACGTGCTCTACATGGGCGACATTCCCCTTTCCCTCCGCGAAAGCTACAAGGACAGCGAGGACCTTGCTGTGACGGATTCCCTCTCCTCTCATACATACTATCTCAACCACAACGCGCTTATCAAGAAGGCAGGAAGCGAGACGGGCGAGGCAATATTCGCAATCAAGGAAGTAAGACAGGCGCTCTCTATGGCTATCGACCGTCAGGCTATTGCCGACATGGTAGTATTTGCAGAGGCGGCAACGGGTATCGTTCCCTCGGGCGTATTTGCTTCGGGCACAGTCAAGGATACCTTCCGTGAGGTCTGCGACAGCAATTACAAGACCCTCACAAAGGACATGGACGCTGCAAAGAAGCTCCTCTCCGATGCGAACATTGATGCAGACGATTATTCCTTCTCCGTAACCGTTGCGGCTTACGACGAGATACATATAGCAATTGCTGAGCAGGTCGTAAAGGCTTGGTGCGAGCTCGGCTTTAACGTTGAAATAAAGCTCCGCGGCACGATAGCAAACAATGATTACTTCAAGGACGTTGACGACATTCCCTCCGACGTTTGCGACGACCTTTACGTGAAGGATCTCAAGGCGGGTGACTTTGAGGTTATCGCTCTTGACGCAGTAGCTTTGGCGGCTACTCCCTACGCAGTGCTTGCTCCCTATGCAAAGGCATTCTCGGGACAGGGCATGGTAATGCCCTCTTTCATCGGCGGCGGGGACGAGTCCGAGGAGATAACATACGAGCTTACTCCTCACATCTCCGGCTACGATTCCAAGGAATACAACGCTATTATCGAAGACGTTTACGATGAAAAGGATATAAAGGACAGAAACGACGACCTCATCAGAGCCGAGGAGCTTCTTATGGAGGACATGCCCGTTATTCCGATAATATTCAACAAGACCGCTACTCTCAAGAACGAGCAACTCAATCTCAAGAACAAGACCCTCTGGTGGACGAAGAACTCCAACTACTACACAGACACCAACTTCAGAAAGATGGTAGTTAAGGATTACGACGAATACCTCGTTCTCTGCGCAGACTTCATCACCGAGCACTTTGAGGAATACAAGGCAAATTACTTCTCGTATTTCTACACCTTCAAGGAATTTGAGGTAGAGGAATTCAAGAAGGAAGGCTCCAACTACTCTTACCTCTTCCCCGAGGAGGAAGAATAATATTGCAAACAAAAAGCGTGTGCTTCTCTCTGCATTCTTAGCGGAGAACTGGCAGACACAAAAATTCGGCAGAGATATTGTTTTCTCTGCCGATTTGTGTTATAATGGGATGGGTGATGAAAATGGATGAGGAAAAAGAATTGCCGAAAAGAAAACCAACAAGGCTAAAAAATTTTGATTACAGCTCCGCAGGTGCATATTTTGTTACGATATGCATCCGTGACAGAATGAATATCTTATCCGAAATAGTTAAAACAGACCTTACGGCTACCGATAAAACAAACGGACTTGCGGTAGGGGAGGGGCTTGGATGATGTAGTTTGCGAGTTTAAGTCTTTAACTTCGCGTAGCTGCAAGCAAAAATTTGGAATAGAAAAAATGTTTCAGCGTTCCTCTGCCGAACATATTGTGCGTGATAGAGATGATTATGAAACACGCAGAAAGTATATCTATGAAAACCCAATGCGTTGGTACTACAAGCATTTGAAGACAGAAGAATAAGGGGTATGGGCTTTGCCCTGTGCCTTTGTAATACAAAGGCGAAACTGGCGATAAAGGAGGAGTAAGAATTGGATAACAACAGAATCATAGAGGCGCATAAGTATAGTTCAAATCAAAAAAAAGAATTGAAAAAAGATAAATTATGTGGATGCTTTTATTGTTTGAGAATTTTCAATCCTGAAGAAATAAAATTCTGGATAAAGGATACGGAAGGGACGGCGTTATGTCCTTATTGTGGAATAGATTCCGTTATAGGA
This sequence comes from Clostridia bacterium, assembly GCA_017453005.1. GTDB lineage: Bacteria > Bacillota > Clostridia > Oscillospirales > CAG-272 > SVTX01. Next base: position 16,311 of record JAFTKY010000033.1, read on the forward strand.
GCGTACTCGGGATTTCCGATAACAACAGAGTTTTTGTCTGAAATGAAAGAATACTGGTTTTAATGCAAAAGCCCGACAGAAAAAATCTGTCGGGCTTTCTATTTGTTTACTGCTAAGCAAATCTGCACCAAATGAAGAAAAAGTTTCGTAATTTCTCCGCTAAGAACATCGTCCCCTTCGGCACACGCTTTTTTTGTGCTTTCGAAAAAGCTTTGCTTTTTTTGCATAAAATTTCATATAAAAATGTAGACAAGTTGATTTTGGTGTGATATAATATAAGATGGTATTTTATAATGGGAGAGAATTGAGCGTATGGATATATACAACCTTTACCCGGGCTCTATGGGCTCAAATTGCTATATTCTTATTTGCGGCACTCACGCGGCTGTTATCGATCCCAGCGCGTCGGCTGACGGAATACTTGATTTTCTGGATAAGAAGGGCGCATCTCTTGAATGCATCATACTCACCCACGGGCATTTTGACCATATGTTCTCGGCAGACACGCTCCGAAATCTCACGGGCGTACCGCTCATGATCCACGAAAGCGACGCGGACAACCTCTCCGACGGCGACAAAAACGCCTTCAAGACCTTTTTCGGCAGAGACAGAGCATTTCTCCCCGCAGAAAAAACTCTTCGTCACGGAGATAAAATACAAATAGGCGAGGATTGTCTTACGGTGCTTAACACCCCCGGGCACACCGACGGCTGTATTTGTCTGCTCGGTGACGGCATAATGTTTACGGGCGACACTCTCTTTTCTGACTCCATCGGCAGATGTGACCTTTATAGCGGAAGTCCGCGCAAGATGCGCGACACGCTCTCATATCTGCGCACGCTTGACCAAGCCCTCAAAATTTATCCCGGTCACGGAGACACGGGAGTGCTCGGTCACGCGCTTGACATCGTATCATATTATTTCTAAATCATAAAGGAATGGACACAAAAATGGATTTTAACAGACTTGCAGAATTGCTTTTTCCGCAGATAACCACATCCCCCGCTGACATTGAGGCGCAGTACCCCGCGCGTCAGCTCCCCGAGGGCGCAAAGGTAACGAGATTTGCTCCCAGCCCCACGGGTTTCGTTCACTTTGGCGGACTTTTCCCCTCCACCGTTGCAGAGAGACTTGCCCATCAGTCGGGCGGTGTATTCTACCTTCGTATTGAGGACACCGACGCAAAGCGCGAGGTCCCCGGTGCGGCAGAGGGACTTATAAAGACGCTTGCGCGTTACGGCATTGAATTTGACGAGGGCGCGATACTTGACGGGAGCGGAAAAATATCCGACAAAGGCAATTACGGCCCCTACAAGCAAAGCCTCCGCGGCAACATATATCAGACATTCGCAAAGCAGCTTATCCGCGAGGGCAAGGCATACCCCTGCTTCACAACCGAGGAAGAGCTTGACGCACTTGCATCAGTAAATAAAAAGGAAGAAATAAAGAACACCGACTGGCAGGCAGAGGCGGAAAAGAGACGCGCGGAGATGCTCGCTCGCCGCAGCTTTACAATGGAGGAGGTCGAGCAGCATATAGCTGAGGGGCATCCCTTCGTAGTCAGAATCCTTGCTGACGGCGACGCAGAGAAAAAGCTCAAGTTCACCGACCTTGTAAAGGGCACTATCGAGATTCCCGAAAACGACGAGGACTTCGTTCTTCTCAAGTCCGACGGAATCCCCACCTACCATTTTGCTCACGCAGTCGACGATCACCTCATGGGCACAACGCACGTCATCCGCGGTGAGGAGTGGCTCCCCAGTCTTCCCAAGCACATTCAGCTTTTCCGTTACCTCGGCTTCAAGCTTCCAAAATATATGCACATCGCACAGATAATGAAGCTTGACGAGCTTGGAAACAAGAAAAAGCTTTCCAAGCGCGACATGGGTGCAAACATGGACGACTATACCCGCATGGGCTACACGCCCGAGGCGGTATGCGAATATATCATGACGCTTCTCAACTCCAACTACGAGGAGTGGCACATGCAGAACCCCGACAAGTCGTATAAGGACTTTCCCTTCAACATCAAAAAGATGTCCGTGTCGGGTTGTCTGTTCGACTTCAACAAGCTTGACGACGTCTCAAAGAACGTTATCTCCAAAATGACCGCAGCCGATATAACCGCAAAGGTCACGGATTGGGCGCTTGAGTTTGACCCCGAGTTTGGCACAGAGCTTGCAGCTGACCGCGAGTTTGCCGAGAAGATATTCGCAATAGGACGCGGCGGCAAAAAGCCCCGTAAGGACCTCGCAACCCTGGCAGACGCAAAGCCTTATATGGGATTTTTCTACGATAAGCTCTTTACCGTTCAGGATCAGTACCCCGAAGGCTTTGATAAGTCCGACATTATAGCGACCCTTGAGTCCTTCAAGGCAGGCTACGATTACGCCGACGATATGAACACGTGGTTTGACAAGGTCAAGGCAATAGCCGACAGCCTCGGATATGCGTCCGACATGAAGGCGTACAAGGCAGATCCTTCCGCCTTCAAGGGCAGTGTGGCTGACGTCAGTATGTTCATCCGTGTTGCTATCACGGGCAAGATGAACGCCCCCGACCTTTACACAGTCATGCAGATTCTCGGCACAGACAAGTGCTTTAAGAGAATCGACAATATGATAAATTCGCTTAAATAATCCCGCAAAGTGCCCGAAAGGATAGAAAGATTATGGAAGAAGTTATAAACGGTAATTTTATTCACGACATAATTGACGAGGATTTGAGAAACAATCCCAACCTCAAAATTCACACGCGTTTCCCGCCTGAGCCCAACGGATACCTTCACATAGGCTCGGTAAAGGCTATATGCGTCAATACAGACGTTGCAAACAAGTACAACGGTCTTTTCAATCTCCGTTACGACGATACAAACCCCGCAAAGGAGTCCGACGAGTTTGTGCGCTCCATTCGCGAGGACCTTGAGTGGCTGGGTGCTACCCCCACGGGCGGCGTCTACTACGGCTCGGACTACTTCGGAAAATGCTACGAGTTTGCAGTTCAGCTTATAAAGCAAGGCGACGCTTACGTTTGCGACCTTTCCAAGGACGATCTTGCAGACTACAAGGGCACGGACCGCGCAGTCGCCTCCAAGGAATCCCCCTACCGCAACAGAAGCGTTGAGGAAAACCTTGAGCTTTTTGAACGCATGAAGAACGGTGAGTTTGAGGACGGCGCGCGCACGCTTCGCGCAAAAATCGATCCCTCCTCGGACAACCCCTATCTCCGCGATCCCGTAATTTACAGAATAAAGCACATTCACCATCACCGTCAGGGAGACGAGTGGTGCGTATATCCCATGTACGACTTCGCGCATCCCATTCAGGACGCGCTTGAGGGTATCACTCATTCCCTTTGCTCCAGCGAGTTCCGTAACCACCGTCCCCTTTACGATTGGGTAGTGGACAAGATAGGCTTTGAGCAGAAGCCTCATCAGTGGGAGTTCGGACGCATGAACATTACCTACACCGTTATGTCCAAGCGTTATCTCCGTCAGCTCGTTGAGGAGGGACACGTCGACGGCTGGGACGATCCCCGTCTTCCCACCCTTTGCGGTCTTCGCCGCCGCGGATATACCCCCGCCGCTCTTTTCAATTTCGTTCGCGAGGCGGGTGTTACAAACACAGACCACACCGTAGACGTACGTCAGCTTGAGGCTTGCGTGCGCGACGACCTTAACGAAAACGCGCTTCGCCGCGTTGGTATTGCGTCTCCCATCAAGGTCATAATCGACAACTATCCCGAGGACAAGGAGGAGATGATCTCCCTTCCCAATCATCCTCAGAAGCCCGAGCTTGGCACAAGACAAGTGCCCATGACCCGTGAGGTATATATTGACGCAGACGATTTTGCAGAGGTTCCCCCTCCGAAGTTCTTCCGCTTAAAGCCTGACGGCGAGGTCCGTCTTATGGGCGGATATATCATCAAGTACGCAGGCATTGAGAAGAACGAGGACGGCTCGATAAAGTGCATCCATGCGACGGCAGACCTTGAAACAGGCAACGGTATGCCCACCGACGGCAGAAAGATAAAGGGCACTATCCACTGGCTCTCCGCAAAGTACGCAGTTCCCGCAACGCTCATGCTCTACGACCGTCTCTTTGACATTGAAAACACCGCAGACGTCCCCGAAGGCATGACATATCTTGATTTCCTCAACAAAAACTCCCTCACAAAAATTGATGGCGCTATGGTTGAGCCCTCTCTTGAGTCTGCCGCAGCGGGTGAAAGATTCCAGTTCGTGAGAATGGGTTACTTCTGTAAGGACTCCAAGAATGCGGGCACGTTCAACCGTGTCGTCAGCCTTAAGGACAGCTTCCCTAAAAAATAATAAGGAGGATCTATCATGTTGGATTTTGTAAAGGATAATCTTGTCTTCTCTATCTTTTTGGCGTATATTCTCGTAATGTCGCTTATCTCAGTTGTTGTCTGCATTTACGACAAGAAGGTCTCCAAAAAGAACAGAGTTGAGCTTCGCACACCCGAGGCTACGCTGCTCGGTCTTTCAGCACTCGGCGGCTCGGTGGCTATGTTTATCTGTATGCTTATCATACGCCACAAGACAAAGCACGTAAAATTCATGCTCGGTATCCCGCTTATAATTATTTTGCAGGCTATACTTGTTTTCGCCTTGTTCCATTTTGGAATATTCACCATTGTATAAAATGCACAAATCCCCCGCGGATGCGGGGGATTGATTTTTGCACTTTCAATACTTGCGAAAAGTGTAAAATAGTGTTATAATATTATTCGGTATATTTATAAATGCGATGAAAAAGCTCGCTTTACACAAGCATGCATCACAGAGAGTCGGGCATGGCTGAGAGCCCGATATGTATAGTGTAAAAGCATTTCCCTTTTGAGCAGACAAGGTCAAAGAGTGATCGAGTAGCCAAGTCCGTCCAGCCTGCGTTACAAGGCTTCAAAGTGCCGACACAAGTCGGAAGCTGGGTGGTACCACGGATAATTATTCGTCCCAATTCTATGTGAATTGGGATTTTTTTATTTGTGGAACCCTTTTGAAAAAGTGTTCCACACCTCCCAAAACCTCCCTGCAAATGTTTATATAGGTAATCAGTCAGCCGTATTGTATATTTTTGATGCATTTGTCAGCACCCCATAAATAAGTTTAAAAAATGAAAGGATATAAAACAATGAAAGAAACATTGAACAGAATCAAGGCAGAGGCGCTCTCGCAGATTTCTGCGGACATTGACGACGCAGCCCTTGAATCACTTCGCGTAAAATATCTTGGCAAGAAGGGCGAGCTCACCGCCGTTCTTCGCGGCATGGGACAGCTTTCTCCCGAGGAGCGTCCCGTAGTCGGTCAGATCGCCAACGAGGTAAGAGCCGAGATAGAAGCGGCTATTACCGCAAAAAAGCAGGAGCTTTCCGTAAAGGCTCTTGAAAACAAGCTTATTGCCGAAAAGCTTGACGTTACCGTCCCCGGAAACACAAGGAAGGTCGGTCACCGTCATCCCCTCACCCTCGTTCAGCGCGACCTTGAGGACATATTCATGGGCATGGGCTTCTCTATTGCCGAGGGTCCCGAGGTTGAGTACGACTACTACAACTTCCAGGCTCTCAACATTCCCGAGAATCACCCCGCGCGTGACACGCAGGACACCTTCTACATTACGGAAAACATACTTCTCCGCTCCCAGACCTCTCCCGTTCAGGCGAGAACGATGGAGGTGCAGAAGCCCCCGATCCGCATAATCTCCCCCGGCCGCGTTTACAGAAGTGACGCTATGGACGCAACTCACTCTCCCCTCTTCCACCAGATGGAAGGTCTTGTAGTTGACGAGGGCATCACCATGGGCGACCTTAAGGGCATGCTTGAGACGTTCGCAAAGGCAGAGTTTGGCGAGGACACGAGAATCCGTTTCCGTCCCCACCACTTCCCGTTTACAGAGCCCTCCGCGGAGGTTGATATCTCCTGCTTCATGTGCGGCGGTAAAGGCTGCCGTCTGTGCAAGGGCGAGGGTTGGATAGAGATCCTTGGCGCAGGTATGGTACATCCCAACGTTCTCCGCAACTGCGGTATTGACCCCGAGGTATATAGCGGATTTGCGTTTGGTATGGGTGTTGAGCGTATTGCCATGCTCAAGTATCACGTTGACGATATCCGTCATTTCTATGAGAA